>DATHCO010000146.1:0-34626 GCA_035319505.1 Steroidobacteraceae bacterium
GAATCATTCATGAACAACGATACCTATCACGAGGAGTCGGCTTTGGAAGGGAATTTTCCGGGGCGTGAAAAACACGGGCGCGACGCATGCGTCGCGCGGGTGGCCATGGATGGCCACCCAGGGCTTGCGCGCAGCAGGGACTGCGCAGCGCAATGTTTTTCCCGCAGCCTCCAGGGAGGGATTGACGGCGCCCCGGAAAATTCCCTTCCAAGGCCGGCGCCGTCGGATAAAGCAGCTGCCCTTCATGAATAAGCCGGGTTAAGGAGCTTCAATGCAGAGGATCATGGTGTGTATCAAGCGCGTCGTCGACTACAACGTGCGCGTGCGCGTCAAGCCCGACGGCAGCGGAGTCATGCTCGACGGCGTCAAGATGAGCGTGAATCCCTTCGATGAGATCGCACTCGAGGAGGCGCTGCGTATCAAGGAGCGCACGGGGAATCTCGAAGTGCTGGCGGTGAGCATCGGCGTGGCCGACACGCAGCAGCAGCTTCGGACCGCTTTGGCGATGGGAGCCGACCGGGCGATCCTGGTGCAGACCGATGCGGCAATCGAGCCTCTGACGGCGGCGCAGACCCTTCTCGCGCTCGCGAAGAAGGAGAGTCCCGATCTGATCTTCCTCGGTAAGCAGGCGATCGACGACGATGCGAACCAGACCGGGCAGATGCTCGCCGCGATGTGGGAGCGTCCGCAAGCCACCTACGCCTCCAAGGTCGAGTTGAGCGGCGGCAAAGCGCAGGTCACCCGCGAAGTCGACGCGGGCCTCGAGACCATCGAGGTGGATCTGCCGGCCGTGATCACCGTGGATCTGCGCTTGAACGAGCCGCGCTACGTGAAGTTGCCGGATATCATGAAGGCGAAAAAGAAGCCGCTCGAGGTGGTCACCTCGCTCGATGCGCTGGGAATCAGCGCCGGACAGCTGATCAAGACCGTGAAGACCGAGCCGCCGGCTCAGCGTCAGAAGGGCGTCATCGTCAAGGACGTTGCCGAGCTCGTCGCAGTGCTCAAGAAGAAGGGTTTGCTCTAATGCACAAGGTACTCATCATCGGTGAACACGACGGCAAGACGCTGAATCCGGCGACTGCCAAATGCGTGACTTGCGCGAAAGGCATCCCGGACGGCGAAATCAGCATCCTCTTGTTGGGCGCGGATACGGCCGGCGTCGCCGCGCAGGCGGCGGCGCTCGGCGGCGTCAAGCGGGTCGTGCGCGTCGATCGCCCCGAGAACGCGCATCCGCTGGCGGCGATCTTCGCGCCGCAGATCATCGCGCTCGCAGCCGACTACAGCCATCTGCTGGGCCCCTCGACCAGCTTCGGCAAGGATCTCATGCCGCGTGTCGCGGGCCTTCTCGGCGTCCCGCAGGTGAGCGACTTGATGGCCGTGGAGAGCGCCTACCGCTTCCGCCGCCCGATCTATGCGGGCAATGCCATCGTGACCGTCGAGGCGGATCCCGCGCGCAAGCTCGTCGCAACCGTGCGCGTCGCCTCGTTCGAGGCCACGGGTGCGGGAGGGAGCGCGGCGATCGAGTCCAAGGCCACGAGCGCCGCGTTGCCTTCTCATACCCGCTACGTCGGCGCCCGCTCGGGCTCGACCGATCGGCCCGATTTGCAGACCGCCTCGAAGGTGGTCTCCGGCGGTCGAGCGCTCGGCAGCGCCGAGAATTTCAAGATCCTGTTCAAGTTCGCCGACAAGATCGGCGCCGCGGTGGGCGCATCGCGCGCGGCCGTCGATGCGGGCTACGCACCGAATGAGATGCAGGTGGGCCAGACCGGCAAGATCATCTCCCCCGAGATGTACATCGCCATCGGCATCTCCGGCGCCATCCAGCATTTGACCGGCATCAAGGATGCTCGCACCATCGTCGCGATCAACAAGGACGCCGAGGCGCCGATCTTCGAAGTAGCCGACGTCGGGCTCGTCGGGGATCTGTTTCAAATCGTGCCGGAGCTCGAGCGGCTGATAGGCTCCTGAGGGGTTGTTACTTAGCCGCGTCGGGATTTCGACTCACCCGCGCCGCAGCCGCCTCGATCGCTGCGATCACGAGATCAGCATGCTCGGGGCGAAACGGCATCGGCGGCCTCAGTTTCAACACGTCGGCGTCCGGTCCCTCGTAGCCGATGAGCACGCGCGACTCGGCAGCGAGCATATTGATGAGGCGTTTGGCGCACTGACGCGCCGTGTGCGCCCCCACCGACTTCACTTCGACGCCCAGCAAGAGCCCGGTACCGCGAACCGCCCCGAGGCAGGGATGTCGGGCGCCGAGCGCGGCGAGACGCCGGCGGAAGTACTCGCCGGTCGCGGCGGCGTTCGACACGAGCTCCTCGCTCTCGAGCACCTCCAGCACCGCAAGTCCCGCCGCCGCGGCCACCGCGTTGCCGCCGAACGTCGAGAAGAAGCCATAACGCCGCTGAAATGCCTCGATGAGCTCGCGACTCGCGATGACGACGCCCATCGGATACCCGTTACCCACCGGCTTACCCAAGGTGACGATGTCGGGCATCATTCCGCGGCGCTCGAAGCCCCAGAAATGCGACCCTGAGCGTCCCAATCCGTACTGCACTTCGTCGGCCACGATGAGCGCGCCTGCACTGCGCACCCGCTCGGCGACCAAGGTACCCCATGCCGCCGGCGGATCGTAGATCCCGGAGCTCGTCAATGCGCTGTCGATGAAAAATGCCGCGGGCGCAAAACCGCGCTCAGCCAGGGTGCGAAGTGCCTGATCCGCATCGACCGCGGCGGCTGCGAGGGCGGCGCGTTCGAGCGTGCAGGGCTCGGGGCCGGAATCGAGCTCGCCGCCCGCCGACGGGGCTCGAGGCGCATTCTGCCCGGGAAGAGTGCGCGGCGCGGCCAGCGTCACGACACGAGGATCTTGTCCCGTCCCCGGCGTGAGCGCCGCCACTGCATCGGTGATCCCGTGGTACGCGTGCTCCACGACAAGCGCGCCGCGCCGGCCGGTCGTCGATTGGGCGATCCGCCACGCGACGTCGTTCGCCTCGCTCCCCGAGTTCACGAAGATGCAGGCATTGAGATGGGCCGGCAGCGTCGCGGTCAGCCGCTCTGCATAGTCGAGGATACGAGAGTGCAAATAGCGCGTGTGGGTCGCGAGCGTGGCCACCTGCTCCTGGATCGCGCGCACCACCTTGGGGTGCGCGTGACCCACGTGCGGGACGTTGTTGTACACGTCGAGATAAGAGCGGCCCAAGGGGTCGTAAAGCCAAACGCCCGAGCCGCGCACGAGGTGCAGCGGCCGCTCGTAGAATAACTCCGCGCCGGCGCCCATGAGCCGGTGTCGGCGCGATAGATCCGGCGCATCCGGCGGCTGCGGTGCGCAGTTCCCGAGCACACCCGGCGGCTCCCGCGCCGCCAACGGCTCGGGCCCCGCTGCCCGCCCGGATGCCGCACCGCCTATCCGGGTGCCAGCCGCACGATGCCATGTCGCGGTCAACGCCTCACGCCCTGCCTTTTGCAGTGCCTCGAGGGAGCGGGCAGCCTGCGAGGTTTGCGCGTCGAGAACCCGCGCCCCCTCGACATCGTGCCGGCCGCGCCAGGCATGCACGAGGATCGTCGCCGCCTGGCGCGCCACGATGAGATCGTAAAGCAGCTCGATCTCGCCGCTCTCCAGGCGGGCCTCGCGCGAATAGCCCTGGAGCACAGGCGCCAGCGCGCCGAGCGGCACGAGATCCTCCATGAGGAGCTCCGCCAGGGTCACCGCCGGCTCGAGCGCGCGCGGCGCATGAATCATGTCGCCGAAATCGAGGATCCCGCTGATCGAGTCGCCGTCGACGAGCAGATTCTGCCCGTGGCAATCTCCATGAATCGCCTGACCTCGCAGCGAACGCAGGGCGGGCATGCGCTCTTCGAGCGCCGCCGCGGCTCTCTGCACCGAGTCGCGCAGCGCAGCCGACGGGATGTAGCCGGCGAACTCGACGAGCTCGGGCAGCCGCCGCACGTCCCAGGCGATGCGCTGCCCGAGGGCGGGATGGAAAAAACCCTGCAGCGCTCGATCGAGGCGCGCGAGCGTCCGTCCTAGGTTCTCGAGGAGCACCGGGCCTGGTGTTTGCTTCGATAGCAGCCGGCCGCCCAAGTATCCGACGAGGCAGACCGTATAGCTGCCGCCGGCGCCCTCCACCTTGCCGGCATCCTCGCCACGCAGGGTGGGAAAGATCCTCGGCACGGGTAGCGTCGGGTCCTGCTCGGCCACGTGTCGCAGCACCCTCAGCTGGCAATCGGTCGTCTCGGGGCTCGCCTCCGGATCGATGATCTTGAGCACGTGCTCGCGGCCATCCGCGCCGCGCAGGTGAAAGTTTGCGTCGCGCTCCCCGGGCAACGGATGAACGCAAGCCACGATTCCATAGTGCTCGCGCGCGATCCGCTCCGCTTCCGGCAGCGTGAAGATCGCTCGCGCGGTCCTAAGAGCCAACAAAGGCTTGAAATCCCCGCTCGCGCCTCAGCATCGCCGCCTCAAGAGAACGAGAGACGCTCGCTCCTAGAGCTGCTTCAGCACGTAATCGGCGGCCGAGACCTTGAACTCGCCGGGCGCCTCGACGTTGACGTGCGTCGCCACGGCGTTCCTGACGATGAGGGCGAAGCGCTGTCCGCGCATTCCCATGCCGAAGCCGGCGGCATTCAACTCGAGCCCGAGGGCCTTGACGTATTCGCCATTGCCGTCGGCGAGCATCAAGATCTTGTCACCCACACCGCCCGCCTTGCCCCAGGCGTTCATCACGAACACGTCGTTCACCGCCGTGCAGGCGATCGTGTCGACCCCCTTCGCCCTGATCTTGTCGGCGAGCTCGACGAACCCCGGGAGGTGTTTGGCATCGCAGGTGGGCGTGAAGGCCCCGGGAACGGAGAAGAGCACAACCGTCTTGCCCTTGAACAGCTCGTCGGTCGTGATCTTCTGCGGGCCATCCTTGGTCATGCGGGTGAATTTGCCCTCCGGCATCTTGTCGCCAGCTTTGATGGTCATCGCAATCTCCTCTGTTGGCTGCCCGTGGAACGAGTGCCGCTGCGGCCAAGCTCAGGCTAAGGTCGCGGAGTACAGCTCCATGAGCTTCAACACGCGCGGGCTGATATTCGGCACGAGCTTCAAGTTCGCAAAGCTGCGCTTCGCCTCCGCGGTGTTCTTGAGCTGCACCTGAGAGAGTGCCAGGTAGACGTAGGCCTCGTCCAGGTGCTTGATATTGCCCTTCTGCAAGCCCCGGCTGATGGCATCCACGGCCTTCTGGTAGTCGCCGAAGCCGTAATAGACCTCACCGAGCTTCGTGTCGAGCTCACCCCCCGCGTTTTTCTGCGCCTCGGCGTCCTCCTGCGCGATATTTTTCCGATCGGTATCGGCTCGCGCCTTCAACGAGTTGAGGAGCCGCGTAGTGCGCTCCTTGTGCTCGTCCTTGATCACCCCGGCGGCCATCGCCTTGTCAAGCACGGCCTGCGCCTCACCCGGAAGCGCCGCATCGCCCAGAAGCTGCGCCATCTCGATGTAGTCGGTGTCCGCATTCATCGAGTTGGTGTTGTACATGATGCGGTAGATCATCAAGGTGTTGTGATCCTCGCGCTCGTCCTGGCGCTCGATGCGCAAGAGCGTGTTCCAGTATTGAGTCTTGTCGGTGAGGCGGATGAGATCCATCAACACGGTATCCATCGTGGCGTTGTCGCCCGCATCCGAGGCGCACTGCAGCTTGAATAGGTAGAGGTTTTCCTTCGGCGTCTCGCCCGCCTTCCGCGTGGCGGCAATCGCCTTGTCCGCCCAGGCGGTGGAGTCCTTACAATCCTTCAGCTGGTAGTAGCTCTGCGCAATGATTGCGATGTCGTTCGGCGTCGCGTTGCCGGCATCGACTATCTGCTTGCCGTAGTCGATGGTCTTTTGAAATTGGCCGGTGCTCGCGCTGATCTGAAAAAGCGTTTTGGTATACTGAACGACCTCTTCAGAGCTTGCTGCTCCCGTCGCCAACGCCTTCTCGAACTCCGGTTGTGCGGCCTTCAGATTGTTGAGCTTGATGTAGCAGATGGCGCGAAAGTAGTAGATGGTCTTCTTGTCGAAGGCGTTAATCCCCGACTTCTGGTCGGCGCCCTCCAAGGCCTTGAGAGCGTCCTGCCACTGCGAGGCCTGCATCGCTTTCTGAGCGGCGGTCATTTCCTTGGCAAGGGCGCGGCTGATCTCCTGCTTCTTCTGCTCGGCCGCCGAGGATGTGGCGGGATGGAGCGCGAGCAGGCCCGTCGCGAGCATCGTGGAGAGGCCCGCGACGCCCAGCGTGAGCCGCAGGCCGCGAGTGAACGCCCCGGCGAGGGCTCTTGCATTCTTGTTGATCGATTGAATCATGATCCACCTTCACAGTGCGATTTGGCGATTTTGGAGCGATTCGGCCCAGGCCATTCAAACAAACGGCGCGTGAACCCGCGGTCAATCGGGCTGACGCGCCGTAATCCCGCTGGGAACTAGCTAAAAGTAGTCGTTGTTGACGAAACCGATCTTCTTCAACCCCCGGTGCTGCAGGTCGGCCAAGGTCTGCGCCACGATCTCGTACTTCGCGAACTTATCGACGTTGATGTGCACTTCGGGCTGCGGATCCTTGGCGGCCTCTTGAGTGATGTACCCCTGCATGGTAGGCCGATCGACCGGCGTCTTGTTCCAGAGGAGCGTCCCGTCGAAGTCGATCGCCAGATCGATCACCTCCGGTTGAACCGTGGGCGGGGGCGGGTGACCCACCGGGTTATCGATCTTGACCGCGTGGGTTTGGCTCGGAATGGTGATGATGAAGATGATGAGGAGCACCAGCATGACGTCGATCAACGGCGTCATGTTGATCTCCGACATCGAGCCGCCTTCTTGTTTCCCGGCTGCCATCGCCATGAGAGTTCTCTCCTTAGGTCTCGGGGCCGAAGTGATCGGGCGTGGTGATGAATGCGACCTTGAGGATTCCGATCTGCTGAGTGGCCGCGAGCACCTGACCCACGAATTGATAGCGGACGTTCGAATCCCCGCGGATGTGAATTTCCGGCTGCGGGACCTGGGGCGCGATCTCCCGCAGTCGCTGCTTCAAGTCATCGGTGCCGGAGAGCGGCTGGGTGTTCCAGTAGATCTGGCCTTCCTTGTCGATCGCGATGGTGATGTTCTCGGGCCGAGTCTGCGTGGGCAGATTGGTCGCCTTCGGCAATTCCACCTGCACTTGCTGAATGATGACCCTGATCGTGATGATGAAAATAATGAGGAGCACCAACATCACGTCCACCAGGGGCGTGACGTTGATGTCCGACATCGCCTCGCCTTCTTCAGCGGAGCCGCCTGTGCCGATGGCCATCGGATCTCTCCTATTCGAGCGGATGCCTATCGAGCCGTTGCCGGCGCCGGCTTCACCACGGGCGGCGGCGTTCCCCCGCCCTTCTCGGCACCCAGGCCCATCTTGGCGCCTGCGAGGAGGTAAGCGTGCAGCTCATGGGTAAAGTGGCTCACGTGCTCCTGAACGGCTTTATTGCGACGCAGGAGAATGTTGTACCCGAGCACCGCCGGCACGGCGACCGCGAGGCCGATGGCGGTCATGATCAACGCCTCACCCACGGGGCCTGCCACCTTGTCGATCGAGGCCTGTCCGGCCACGCCGATCGCGATCAACGCGCGGTAGATGCCGATGACCGTGCCCAGCAGGCCGATGAAAGGCGCGGTCGCGCCCACCGAAGCGAGCACGGGAAGCCCGGCCTGCATGCGGCTGCTCACGCTGTCTGCCGTGCGCTGCAGCGCCCCGGTGATCCACTCGCTCGTGCCGATCGCGCCGGTGAGCCGCGTCTTGTGGTCCTCGTGATACTCGTACGCCTGCTTGCCCGTCTCGGCCAGCGCCCGGAACGGGTTCGCCGTGCCTTGCAGCTTGCTGATGGCATCGTTGAGGTTCGAGGATACCCAGAACTCCTGCTCCGCCTCTTGCGCCTGCTTGCGCGTGCGGCGTTGATCGAAGAACTTCGTGATCATGATGAACCAGGTCAGGAGCGACATGATCACCAAAATGACGAGGATCGAGAGCTGAATGGTGCCGGCAGTCTGGACTAGGTGATTTAGGCCATATGGGTTTTCAACAGCATTTTCTTGCATTGACCGATTCCTCTACATGGATGGATTGAGCGCAGTTCCAAAGATTCGAGACGACTCGCGATTCGGCTATTTGTTCGTGAGCTTCCAGACAATCGGAATGGACACCATCTTCTCGACCGGCTTGCCGTTCTCCGTCGCCGGCAACATGCGTTGCCCGTGCACGGCCTTCAGGCATGCATCGTCCAACCGGGGAAATCCACTGCTTTGCTGTAGCTGCTCGGCGGCAATCCTGCCATCGACCGAGACGGTCATCTGCACGATGCAGCGGCCTTCCTCATTCGCGCGCTTGGAGGCGTCCGGGTACCACTCCTCGCCGATCTTCAGAGGGTGCTTCGGATCCATCTTGGGCGGCGTGCCGGGAACGGGGGGCGGTGCCTGCACCACCGGGGCCGGCTTTTGTACCACCTGAGTGACCTGGGTGATCGCCGTGGTCTCTTGCACCGGCTGCTGAATGTCGACGAACTCCGGCGGCGGTACGTAGGGCTTGATCTCTTCGATCTTGGGTGGGGGTGGGGGCGGTTTGTCGATGTCTTTCGGCTTCTCGATCTGGGCTACCTCGACGGGGGGAATGACGTGCTGGATCAGCCTCCCTGCCAAGCCCGTCATGAACGCCCACGCGAAGATGATATGGATGATGATGACTGCAACGAGGGCCGCGCCCCTCGTACCCGAAAACAGAGACGGCGATTCGTATGTATACATATTGCGGTTGCGACCTGACCCCTATTTCGCCGACGAAGACCCAGCGTCCAACGCCCATATTCTGCGGCGTCCCTTCACGTCCCCATCGGTAAGTAAGGAGACTGACACATCTGCCGCCCGCACTGCAAGCAGGACTTGACTAATGCAGGACTTCGAGATGCCCGCGATCAGTCTCGATCCGTCACCGCACCCAAGGAGGCGCTCGAGACTTGCTTGGCATACTTGGCCAGCACGCCCCGACGCGCATAGGGTCTGGGGGGCAGCCACTCCTTGCGCCGGCGGCTCAATTCCACGGGACGAACGTGCAAACGGATCTCTCGACGCTGCGCATCAATGGTGATCTCATCGCCGTTCTTGACCAGCGCGAGCGGTCCGCCGGCCGCCGCTTCGGGTGAAACATGTCCGACGACGAAGCCGTGGCTTCCCCCGGAAAAGCGGCCGTCGGTGATGAGGGCTACTTCGCTTCCCAGGCCCCTGCCGACGATGGCGCCTGTCGGACTCAGCATTTCGCGCATTCCGGGACCTCCCTTCGGCCCCTCGTAGCGGATGACCACCACATCGCCCGCCTTCACCTTGCCGCCGAGAATTCCTCGAAGCGCCTCCTCCTCCGAATTGAACACCCGTGCCCGACCTTTGAAGCGCAGCCCTTCCTTGCCTGTAATCTTGGCAACCGCCCCCTCGGGCGCGAGATTGCCGTAGAGCACGACCAAATGGCTGTCCATCTTGATGGGGTCGCTCAAGGGGCGGACGATCTGCTGCGCGGGTGGGTAGGGCGCGACCTCGCGCAGGTTCTCGGCCAGAGTGGCTCCCGTGACGGTCAGGCAGTCGCCATGCAACAACCCGGCATCGAGCAGCGTTCTCATGAGCGGCTGAATGCCGCCGATCGCGACCAGCTCCGACATCGAGTAGCGGCCGCTCGGCCGCAAGTCAGCGAGGACGGGCACACGGCGGCCGATCCGAGTGAAATCATCGAGTTGCAATTTGATATTGGCTGCCGAGGCAATCGCCAGAAGATGCAACACGGCGTTCGTCGAGCCGCCGAGTGCGATGACGACGGTGATGGCGTTCTCGAAGGCCTTGCGGGTCATGATCTGTCGCGGCCGGATGTTGCTCTTCAGCAAATCGACGACGGCGCTGCCCGCGCGGCGGGCATCCTCGCGCTTTGCCGCGGAGACGGCGTCCTGCGCGGAGCTGTTGGGCAGACTCATCCCCAATGCCTCGATCGCCGATGCCATGGTGTTTGCCGTATACATGCCGGCACAGGAGCCGGGGCCCGGGATGGCGCTGCGCTCGATGAATTTCAGCTCCTGCTCCGAGACAGTACCCTTCGCGTAACCGCCGATCGCCTCGAACACCGAGACGATGTCGCGCCTGTCCGCCCCGGGTCTGATGGTGCCGCCGTAGACGAACACCGAGGGACGATCGAGCCGCGCGAGCGCCATCAGGCATCCCGGCATGTTCTTGTCACAGCCGCCGAAGGCCACCACGCCGTCGAACCCCTGGGCGCCGACCACCGTCTCGATCGAGTCCGCGATCACCTCGCGCGACACGAGCGAGTAGCGCATCCCCGGGGTGCCCATCGAGATGCCGTCGGAGACGGTGATCGTGCTGAACGTGACGGGCTTGCCGCCCCGCGCTTCGACGCCGGCGGCCGCGAGGCGCGCGAGCTCATCGATGTGCATGTTACAAGGGGTGAGATTGCTCCAGGTCGACGCAACGCCGATCTGCGGCTTCTCGAAATCCGCGTCGCTGAACCCCACCGCATGGAGCATCGCACGCGCAGGTGCTTGCTTGATTCCATCGACGATGATGCGCGAATAGCGGCGCACATCGGCTTGCTCAGCCGCGGCGGGCTTGGATTTGTGGTTCATGCAGGGGACTCCACGAGGCCGTAACGCTCGACGAGATAACGATACACGCCGCGCAGGGCCTGCGCCTCTGCGCCGACACCGCGCCCGGGCCGCTCCTTCGGATTCCAGGCGTACAAATCGATGTGCATCCACTGTGCGGCGGTGGTGACGAAGCGCTTCAAGAAGAGTGCGCCGAAGATCGCTCCCGCGAGACCCGAGGTCGCGACGTTGTTCAAGTCCGCGATCTTGCTGCCGAGCTCATCGTCGTAACCCATCCACAGCGGCATCGGCCACAGCGGATCGTGCACCGAGGAGGCGGCGCGCGCGAGCTCCGCCACCGCGCGATCATCGCTCCCGAACAGCGCGGGCAGCTCCGCCCCGAGGGCAACGCGCGCGGCGCCGGTCAGGGTTGCGAAATCGATGATGAGATCGGGACCCTCCGCATCGGCCAAGGCGAGCGCATCGGCAAGGACCAGCCGACCCTCCGCGTCGGTATTGCCGACCTCGACGCGCAGCCCTTTGCGGGTCGCGAGCACATCCCCGGGGTGGTAGGCATTGCCGCCGATCGCGTTCTCCACGGCCGGGATGAGCAGCTGGAGCTCCGCGCGAACACCGGCGCTCATCAGCATGTGCGCGAGCGCGAGCGCGACGGCCGCCCCGCCCATGTCCTTCTTCATGAGCGCCATCCCCGAGCTCGGCTTGATGTCGAGCCCGCCGCTGTCGAAGCACACGCCCTTGCCGACGAGGGCGAGTCGCGGCAGTCCCGAGGAGCCGGGGCCCGCCCAGCGCAGCTCGAGCAGGCGCGGCGCGGCGGCGCTTGCACGGCCGACCGCATGAATGGCGGGAAAATTCGCACTCAACAGCTCCTCGCCCACCCACTCGCGAAAGTGCGCATGATGCCGCTCGGCAAGCTCGCGCGCGGCCTGCCCCAGCTCGGCGGGCCCCAGATCCGAGGCGGGCGTGTTGATCAGGTCGCGCGCAAGCGTGAGCGCCTCGGTCGCACACGCCACGTAGGCCATATCGGCGTTGGCGGGTGGATCGAACGAGGCGCGGCGCTCCTCGGCTTTCGCGCACTTGTAGCGCTCGAACCGATAGGCGCCGTACGCAAAGCCCAGGGCGAGTTGCGTGGCTTCGGCGGCACCAAAGGATTGCGCGCAGCGAAAGCGACGCGCCGGCAGGCGCTCGGCAAAGCCTGCCGCGTGCCAGAGCGAGAGCTCGCCCGCGCGCTTGCCCAATCCTCCGACCGCCATGGACAAAGCTCCGGCCGGATCCGGGACGAGCAGCACCCGATGCCTCTCGCCCTTGAATTGCTGCTCGGCGAGCCAGGTTGCAACGGGCGCGCTCTGCGCCCTCGCCCACGCCTCGACCTCCTCCTCGTACAACAACCACAGGGGTACCGGCGCGCTGCTTTCTTCGGTCATCAGGATGAGTCCTCACCAAGGGCGGTGGCGGTTGCATGATAAGAGATTCTGTGTTGGTATTTCCGGCTACTTTGAAGGGGGCTCCGATGCGCTTGTATTTTCACAAAGACGTCGACAAGAAATCGCTGCGCGGTGCGCGCATCGCGGTGCTCGGCTACGGCAGTCAGGGCCGGGCGCATGCGCTCAACCTGCGCGACAGCGGCTACGACGTGGTCGTCGGCGTGCGCAGGGGCGATAGCTGGAACAAGGCCAGGAAGGACGGCCTCAAGGTGCTCGAGCCGGCCGCCGCCGTGAAGGGCGCGCAGCTCGTGGCGATGCTCGTGCCCGACATGACGCAAAAAGCTCTGTATCAGGAACTCAAGGGGCTCATCGAGCCGGGCGCAACGCTTCTCTTCGCCCATGGTTTCAACATTCATTTCAAGCAAATCAAGCCGCGCAAGGATCTGGACGTCGTGCTGATCGCGCCCAAGGGACCCGGCGATCTCGTGCGCCGCCAGTACCAGCAAGGCCGCGGTGTGCCCTGCCTGCTCGCGGTTGCGCAGGACGCTTCCAGGCACGCCAAGGCCACGGCGCTCGCCTACGCCGACGGCATCGGCGGCACCCGCGGGGGCGTGCTGCAAACGACGTTCGCGGAAGAGACCGAGACCGACTTGTTCGGCGAGCAGGCGGTGCTCTGCGGCGGCGCCACCGAGCTCGTCGTCAAGGGCTACGAGACGCTCGTGGAAGCCGGCTACCAGCCCGCGGTCGCCTACTACGAGTGCTTGCACGAGCTCAAGCTCATCGTCGATCTGCTGCACGAGGGCGGCATCACCAAGATGCACCGCTTCATCAGCGAGACCGCGAAGTACGGCGATCTGACGCGCGGGCCGCGCATCGTCAACAGGGCCACCAAGAAGGAAATGAAGAAGATCCTCTCGGAGATTCAACAGGGCAAGTTCGCGCGACAGTGGATCACGGAGACGAGGAGCGGGCGGCGCAAGTATTCGAAGCTGCTGAAGGCCGATCTCGCTCATTCGATCGAGAAGGTGGGCGCGCAGCTGCGCTCGCGCATGCCGTGGCTCGAGTCGGGCAGAGCGTGAGGACGCTGTTCGACAAGATCTGGAGCGCTCACGAGGTCGTGCCCGAGACGCACGATACGCCCGCGGTGCTCTACGTCGATTTGCACCTCATTCACGAGGTCACTTCTCCGCAAGCCTTCAGCGTGCTCAAGTCGCGTGCGCTCCCGGTCCGGCGGCCCGACCGCACGCTCGCCACGATGGATCACTCGACCCCGACGTTGACCGAGCAAGTCTTCGGCAAGGTGCCGA
Organism: Steroidobacteraceae bacterium; assembly: GCA_035319505.1. Classification (GTDB taxonomy): domain Bacteria; phylum Pseudomonadota; class Gammaproteobacteria; order Steroidobacterales; family Steroidobacteraceae; genus Bog-1198. Next base: position 13,358 of record DATHCO010000146.1, read on the forward strand.
TCAAGGTGGATGCCGCGGCCAAGCAGGTACGCCAGCTCGAGCAGAACGCCGCCGAATTCGGCATCGAGCTCTTCGGGTTGCGCGATGCGCGTCGCGGCATCGTGCACGTGATCGGACCGGAGCTTGGGGCTAGCCGTCCGGGCATGACGATCGTATGCGGCGACAGCCATACGAGCACTCACGGCGCGTTCGGTGCGCTCGCCTTCGGCATCGGCAGCACCGAGGTCGGCCACGTGCTCGCCACCCAGTGCCTGCTGCAGCGCAAGCCCAAGACTTTCGCGATCAACGTCGAGGGAAAGCTGCCGAACGGCGTCACCGCCAAGGATCTCATTCTCGCCATCATCGGCAAGATGGGCGTATCGGGCGGTACCGGCCATGTGCTCGAGTACCGCGGCTCGACCATCCGGGCGCTCTCGATGGAGGAGCGCATGACGGTTTGCAACATGTCCATCGAGGCGGGCGCGCGGGCGGGCATGATTGCCCCCGACGAGACCACGTTTGCCTATCTCGAGGGCCGGGCGCGCGCGCCGGCGGGCGCCGAGTGGGACGCGAACGTGGCGCGCTGGCGGGCGCTCGCGAGCGATCGGGGCGCCTCGTTCGACGCATCGGTCGATATCGACGCCTCGAGGCTCGAGCCGATGATCACCTACGGCACGAATCCCGGCATGGTGGTGCCGATCAGCGCAGCGATTCCCGACGGCGGCGCGGATCCGATTTACGACAAGGCACTCGCCTACATGGGATTTCGGCGCGGTGAGGCCATGCTCGGGAAGCCTGTGGATACGGTGTTCATCGGCAGCTGCACGAACGGCCGTCTCGCGGACTTGCAGGCCGCGGCGCGGGTGCTCAAAGGTCGCAAGATCGCGCCGGGCGTGCACCTCCTCATCGTTCCCGGCTCGCAACAGGTCAAGCACGCCGCCGAGGCGAGCGGACTTGCCGAGGTGTTCTTGAGCGCCGGCGCCGACTGGCGCGAGTCCGGCTGCTCCATGTGCCTGGGTATGAACGGCGACACGGTCGCCGCGGGCCGCTACTCCTTGAGCACCAGCAACCGCAACTTCGAGGGCCGGCAAGGCCCCGGCGCACGGACCCTGCTCGCCAGTCCCTTGACCGCGGCGGCGAGCGCGGTGCGCGGGCGCATCACCGATCCGCGGGAGCTACTCTGATGCAAGCGGTGAGGCGGGTCGAATCGAGAACCGTGGTCATCGCGGCGACGAACATCGACACCGATCAGATCATTCCTGCGCGATTCTTGACCACGACGACTCACGAGGGCCTCGGCGCGCGATTGTTCGCCGATTGGCGCTATCTCCCCGACGGCGCCCCGAACCCCGATTTCGTGCTGAACAGCGCCGCTGCGGCGGGCTGCAGCGTGCTGGTGGCGGGTCGCAATTTCGGTTGCGGCTCGTCGCGCGAGCATGCGCCCTGGGCTCTCGTCGATTATGGCTTTCGCGCAGTGATAAGCACCGAGATCGCAGACATCTTTCGTAGCAATGCCTTGAAGAACGGGTTGCTTCCCGTGACGGTGGACGAGCCGACTGCCGCGTGGCTCATCGCGCATCCCGGCTCTTCGGTCACGATCGATCTCGAGACCACGCAACTTACTCTGCCGACCGGTGTCTCGGTCAACTTTCCCATCGAGCCCTTCGCGCGTCATTGTCTGCTCAACGGGGTTGACGAGCTCGGGTTTCTGTTGAGCAAGGCGAGCGAAATCGAGCGCTACGAGGCTCGAACGGACCCAGCCTCGCGCTCGCGGAGCATTTGATTGCACGCACTGATCGCCGTGCTCGCCGGTGACGGAATCGGTGTCGAGGTCACCCGGGAGGCCGTGCGAGCGCTCGGGCGGGTGGCGGAGCGTTGCGGCCACGCGTTTTCCTTCGAGGAAGGGCTGTTGGGCGGTGCCGCCATCGATGCGACGGGGGAGGCATTGCCGAATGTCACGCTCGAGCTCTGCCGCCGCGCCGACGCCGTGCTGTTGGGTGCCGTGGGCGGTCCCAAATGGTCGGATCCGAACGCCAAGGTGCGTCCTGAGCAAGGTATCTTGCGGCTGCGCAAGGAGCTCGGATTATTCGCGAATCTGCGTCCCGTCGTGCCGCATCCGGCAGTGCTCGATGCCTCGCCGATCAAGTCCGAGCTCCTCCGAGGCGTCGACATCATGGTCGTGCGCGAGCTCACCGGCGGCATCTATTTCGGCGACAAGCAGCGAAGCCTCACGGAGGCCATCGATGTGTGTCGCTACAGCGCGGGCGAGATCGAGCGCGTGGTGCGCGTCGCGGCCGCTCTCGCGCGCCAACGGCGGCGCAAGCTCACCTCGGTCGACAAGGCCAATGTGCTCGAGACATCGCGGCTGTGGCGCTCGGTCGCCGAGCGCATCCTGAAGAGCGAATTCTCCGATGTCGCCTTCGAGCACATGCTGGTGGACTCGGCCGCGATGCATCTCATCCGGCGGCCGCGCGACTTCGATGTCATCGTCACCGAGAACATGTTCGGGGACATCTTGACCGACGAGGCGTCGATGCTCGCAGGCTCGATGGGCCTCCTGCCCTCGGCCTCGCTCGGCGCTTCGGGGCGCGGAGGGCTGTTCGAGCCCATTCACGGGTCCGCGCCCGACATCGCCGGGCGCGGCATCGCGAATCCCTACGCGGCGATCTTGAGCGCGGCGCTCCTTTTGCGACATGCGCTGAAGCTCGAGAGCGAGGCGCGACGCCTCGAAGAGGCGGTCTCGAAGGCGGTCGCGGCGGGAGTTCTGACCGCGGACCTCGCCACGGCCGGCAAGCCCGCCGTCACGACGCGTGCCGCCGCAGATGCGGTTCTGGCTGCGCTCTAGCGGCCCGCTCGAGACCCGCTGCGAGATCCGCCACGAGGTCGGCGGCGTCCTCGATCCCGATCGACACACGCAGTAAGCCCGGACCGATCCCCGCGCGAAGCCGTGCCGATTCCTCCATCCCGGCATGCGTCATGCTCGCGGGATGCGAGATGAGGCTCTCGACCCCGCCCAGGGACTCGGCGAGCGTGAAGCATTCGAGCCCGTCCAAGAACGCCGCCACGGCCGGCTCGCCGCCGGCGAGCTCGAAGCTCAGCATCGCCCCGAAGCTCGACTGCTGGCGACGCGCGATGTCGTGGCCGGGATGGTCACGAAGCCCCGGATAGTGGAGCTTGAGCACGGACGGATGGTTGCCCAGAAGCTCGACCACGGCAGCGGCATTCTCGGCATGCACACGCATGCGCGCGTGCAGGCTCCTCACGCCTCGCAGCGTGAGGAAGCTGTCGAACGGAGCGCCGGTGACGCCGATCGCATTCGCCCACCACACCAGGCTCTCCGTGAGCTCGCTGGTGGCGGCGACGACTGCGCCCCCGACCACGTCGCTGTGGCCGTTCAGGTACTTCGTGGTCGAATGCATCACGAGGTCGGCGCCCAACGCGAGCGGCCGCTGCCAGAGCGGCGAGAGGAAGGTATTGTCCGCGACCACGAGCGACCCTAGCGCATGCGCCGTCGCGGCGACCTTGGCGATGTCGACGATCCGCAGCAGCGGATTGCTCGGTGTCTCGATCCACGTGAGATCGGGCTTGGCGCCGAGCGCAGCCTCGAGAGCGAGCGCGTCGGTCTGATCGACGAAATCGACCACGAGCTTGCCCTGCTCATTCAAGGCCGCGAGCAGCCGGTAGGTTCCGCCATAGCAGTCGTGGGGCGCGAGCACGCGCGCACGCTGGGGAAGGGTCGCAAGGATGAGCGTGACCGCCGCGAGCCCCGTCGAGGTCACCACTGCACCCGCCCCACCCTCCAGTTCCGCGAGCGCGCAGCCGAGCTGATCGCGCGTCGGGTTGCCCGAGCGGGTGTAATCGTATTTGCGGGGCTTGCGGTAAGCCTCGTAGGCAAAATTCGTCGATAAATAGATGGGCGGCACGACCGAGCCGTGCTCGACATCGGATTCGATTCCTGCGCGCACCGCGCGGGTGGCGAGGGACTTCTGGCGTTTTTGCTTGCTCGTCATATGAGTGGCTCGGTAACGGCTCGTTTGATGATCGGCGTGAGCGCTGCGCCCTCCTTCAAGAACGCATCGTGGCCGAAGATGGAATTGATCTCGATGAGCTCTCGCGGCCCGTTCAGGCGCGCTGCGAGGGCCTGCATGTCGCCGAAGGGCACCAGCTGATCCTCGCGCACGGCGATGAGCGTGGCCGGAGTGCGCACCAGGGTCGCATCCATCCGGTGCAGATCGATCGACTCGCTCAAGCAGAGGAAGGTCTCCGCGCGGTACTTACGCACGTAGTCGTCGCCGCGTGCAAACAGATAGTCCTCGACCGGAAAGCGGAACCGGTCCGCATCGCGCACCGGGGCGCCGCCGAAGCGCAGCTCGAATTCCACGCTGCTGCGGTAGGTCGCCATCGCGAGCGCACGCGCGAGCTTGAGTCCCGACGGGCCGTCGCCGCGCGCGATCGCCTCGCGCACGATCTGCCGCTGCACGCTGCGCCACGCGGTCGACAGAACCTGCGACTTGTCGGCCGCGCTCAACACCACGATTCGCCCGACGAGTGCGCCGTGACGCTCGGCGAATGAGAGCGCGACCATGCCGCCGTAGGAGGCGCCGACGATGGCGTGCAACGACCCTAGCTCGAGATGCTCCACGATGTGATGCAAGGCCTCGGCCTGGTCGTAGGAGCTCAACGGCGGAAATTTCCCGCCCGGCGCCGGCGTCGAGCTCTGCCCACGCCCCCCCAGATAGTCGATTCCGAGCACGCGGAATTGCCGGGTGTCGATCCCGTGTCCGGGACCCACGAGCTCCGGCCACCAGCCCTCCGCGCCGCACACGATGCGATGCGCGGAAATCCCGCCCATCACGGCGATCACGGGCGCGTCCGCAGGCCCCTCGACCCGAAAGGCGATGTGCGCGTTCGGCAGCTCGTCGCCGTGATGTAGCCGCCACGGAGCGGGGAGCCTCAGCACCTCCTCGCGCACGAGCAAATCTCGGCCGCGCGGGCGCGCTGCGCGATTGCCTGGCTTGTAGCGGGATTTTTTCGGCACCTTTCGCTCGACTCCTCAGGTTGACATAACCCCTGAGGGAGCGCCGCCGCTCTTCGGCCCCTCGTCGCTCTCGCGATCGAGGGCTCGCCGCTCATCTATCGGAGCCCGGACGAGCTCCGCAGGAGTTGGCACCGTTCCTCGAGGTCCTTTGCAAGGGCCTTGTCGGTGGTTGCCCCGGCTTCTAAGGGCCTTTCCCTCAGCCGGTCTAGATGAGCCCAGGAATATTATGCGGGCAGGGCCGCCTGCGTCAAGTGCTCGCGACTTGCGGCGCACGCGATCATGTATTAATGTACTATCGCATTAATACATTAGTACGAGCCAAGGACCCTGTGACGCACCCGAGCCCCTCATGAAGACCAACCGCCCCGTCACCTTACGCCAGGAACGCGAGCATGAGCGCTCGCTCTACACGGCGATCCTCGCATTGCGCGGCCTCGATGAGTGCCGCAGCTTCTTTCGCGATCTGTGCACTCCGACCGAGCTTCAGGCGATGGCCGACCGGTGGGCCGTGGTCGAGCTCCTCGAGCGCGGCCTTCCCTATCGCGATATCCACAGGCAGACCGGCGTGAGCGTCACGACGATCGGACGCGTTGCGCGCTACCTCACCTCGGGTAACGGCGGCTATCGAGCCGTGACCGATCGGCTGAAGGCCCACGCATGATGAGCGCGCCGAACCCCAACGAGCCCGTTAGGCTCAAGATCGCGGTGCAGAAGAGCGGCCGGCTCACCGATTCCTCGCTCGACCTGCTGTCGCGCTGCGGGCTCAAGTACGCGCGCGGCAAGGATCAGCTCATGTGCTACGGGGAGAACATGCCTCTCGATGTACTCTTCGTTCGCGACGACGACATCCCGGATCTCGTGCAAGAGGACGTCTGCGATCTGGGACTGGTCGGCTTGAATGTCGTCGAGGAGAAGCGTTTGAGCTTCGCGGCGCGCGGCCTATCACCGTTGTTCGAGATCGTGCAGCCGCTCGACTTCGGCCGCTGCAAGCTCTGCATCGCGGTCCCCGACGGATTCGTCTATCGCGGCGCCGAGTCCCTCGAGGGCAGGCGCATCGCGACGACCTATCCTCACACCCTCGGGCGCTTTCTCGCCGAGCGGGGCGTGCGGGCCGAGGTGGTCGTCCTGTCCGGCTCGGTCGAGATCGCCCCGCGCCTCGGGCGCGCCGATCTGATTTGCGATTTGGTTTCCACCGGCTCCACGCTCGCGGCGAATCACCTGCGTCAGGCCGAGACGGTGCTCGAGAGTCAGGCGGTGCTCATCCGCACGCCGGTCCCGATACCGGCCGAAAAGCAGGACTGGACACGGCGTCTGCTCATGCGCATCGATGGTGTCGAGCAGGTGAAAGGCAGCAAGTACATCATGTTGCACGTCTCCCGCTCCTCCTTGCCCGCCGTCGCGAAGCTCCTGCCCGGAAGCGAGGCTCCAACCGTCATTCCTCTCGAGGGCTTGGGCGACCGCGTCGCCGTCCACGCGGTATGCCGCGAGAGCGTGTTCTGGGAGACGCTCGAGCAGCTCAAGGGCGCGGGCGCCACCTCGGTGCTGGTGCTGCCGGTCGAGAAGATGCTCGCCTGAGGAGCCGCCATGCACATCCTCGACTGGAAATCGCTGTCGAAGTCGGAGCGCCGCGCGGCCCTCGAGCGGCCCGCACTGCACGATGCGGACCGGCTCGCGCGAGAGGCCCGCGAGATCATCGAGTCGGTGCGCGAGCACGGCGATGAGGCGATCGCCGAATTCACCCATCGATTCGACGGCGTACGGATCTCGCAGCTCGCCGTGTCGGAGCGCGAGTTCGACGAGGCCGAGCGCAGCCTGAGCGATGCAGAGCACGCCGCGCTCGATGCGGCCATCCAGACGGTGCGCAAGTTTCATGCGGCTCAGCGCACCGCCCCGATCCGCCTGGAGACGGCACCGGGTGTGCTGTGCGAGCGGATCAGCGTGCCGGTGCGGGCCGTCGGACTGTACGTACCCGCGGGCTCGGCACCGCTCCCCTCGACCGCGATCATGCTGGCCGTTCCCGCGGCGATCGCCGGCTGCCCGGTGCGCATCATGTGCACGGCGCCGAACCGCCGCGGCGCCGCGGCTCCCGCGGTGCTCGCGGTGGCGCGCAAGGCCGGGGTCGAGCAAGTCTTCAAGGTGGGCGGCGCGCAAGCGATTGCCGCGATGGCCTACGGCACGGCTACGATTCCGAAATGCGACAAGCTGTTCGGTCCGGGCAATGCCTGGGTGACGGCGGCCAAGATGTTGGTCGCGAACGACCCGAGGGGCGCCGCAGCGGATCTGCCCGCCGGTGTTTCCGAAGTCATGGTGATCGCCGATGAGAGCGCGCGCGCCGACTTCGTCGCCGCCGACCTCCTCGCCCAGGCCGAGCACGGCCCGGAGGCGCAGGCGCTGCTGGTGACGCCCTGCGCCGCCCTCGCCGATCTCGCCGCGCGGGAGGTCCAGCGTCAGATGCGTGCCCTGTCGCGCACGCAGATTCTCGAGGCGTCGGTGAGCGCGATGCGTCTTCTGATCGTGGACTCGCTCGAGACGGCTTTCGAGGTCGCGAACGAATACGCGCCAGAGCACCTACTCGTGGAGATCCGCGAGCCTCGGCGGTGGCTTGCGCACATCCACTGCGCTGGCGCCGTATTCCTGGGCGGATGGTCGCCGGAATCGATGGGCGACTACTGCAACGGGCCGAATCACACCCTGCCGACCTACGGCTATGCCAAGGCCTACAGCGGTCTGTCGGTCGAGGACTTCCAGAAGCGCATCACGATACAGGAGCTCACCCCGAAGGGGCTCGAGAGCCTGGGCGACACGGCTCGAACCCTGGCGCGCCTCGAAGGCCTGGACGGACACGCCGCGGCGGTGAGCATCCGCCTGGCGGCGCTCGGGGAGCGACGCGAGTGAACCCCGTTCTTGCCCTCGCGCGGCCGGACATTCTGCGGGTCAAGCCCTATTCGCACGCCGCGTGGATCCCGACCCTCACCCGGCTGCATGCCAACGAGGTGCCATGGCGGCCGCAGGGCGATCTCACCGCGGCCGGCCTCAACCGCTATCCGGAGCCGCAGCCCGAGGCGCTCATCGAGCGCCTCTCCCGCCTCTACGCTGTCGCCGCCGCCTCGCTTCTCGTCGCCCGCGGGAGCGATGAGGCCATCGATGTGCTGTCGCGCATTTACCTCAAGGCCGGAAGCGATGCGATCTTGCAATCGACGCCGTGCTTCGGCATGTATCAAGTGGCTGCGCAGATTCAGGGGGCCGGCGTGATCGAGGTCCCTCTCGATCGCGCGCGAGGCTGGGCGCTCGATGTCGAGCGCATCTTGAGCGTGTGGCGGCCGAACGTGAAGATCGTCTACCTTTGCTCGCCCAACAACCCCACCGGCAACTCGTTGAGCCCCGAGGCACTCGAGGCGGTGTGCAGCGCGCTCGACGGCAAGGCGATGGTCGTGATCGACGAGGCCTACATCGAATGGTCGCGCCGCGCGAGCTTGAGCTCATGGCTCACGCGCTACTCCACCCTCGCCATTCTGCGCACGCTCTCGAAGGCTCATGCCCTGGCCGGCGCTCGCATCGGCGCGCTCTTGGGTCCCCCCGAGCTCATCGAGCTCGCACGGCGAGTCATTCCGCCCTACTCGCTCGCGCAGCCGACTATCGAGGCGGCGTTGCGCGCCCTCGAGCCCCAAGAGCTTGCGGCGGGGCGAGCGCGGATCGAGGCATTGCTCGAGGAGCGGGAGTACTTGCGCCGAGGGCTCCTGCGAACGCCGCTGGTGGAGAAGGTATGGCCAAGTGATGCGAATTTCCTGCTCATCGACTGCTCTGACGCCGATCGGTTCCTGCGCTTGGGGCTGGCGGGCGGCACGATCGTGCGCGATATGCGTTCGCACCCGGCATTGCCGAATTCGCTGCGCATCACGGTGGGCACGCGCAGCGAGAACGACGCGCTGCTCGCGAGCGTTCAGGCCCCATGAGCGCAAGGCGAGTCCTGTTCCTGGATCGCGACGGCACCTTGATCGAGGAGCCGCCGGATGAGCAGGTCGACCGCCTCGAGAAGGTTCGCCTGATGCCGGGCGTCATTCCCGCCCTCCTCGAGCTCAGGCGCGCCGGCTTCGACCTCGTGATGGTCAGCAATCAGGACGGCCTCGGCACGGCGAGCTTGCCGCGGGATGCCTTCGAGCGCGCGCACGCCTTCGTGCTCGAGCTATTCGCCTCCCAGGGAATCCACTTCGAGGCGATCTTCATCTGCCCGCACTTCAAGCACGAGGAGTGTGCTTGCCGCAAGCCCAAGGCGGGCCTGGTAGAGGAGTATCTGCGCGCGCATCCGATCGATGCCAGGCGCAGCTACATGATCGGCGATCGCGATACGGATCTCGAATTCGCGCGCAACCTGGGTATCGAAGGGCTGCGCCTTCGTCTGGGAGGCTCGAGCGATGAGAGCTGGCCGGCCGTCAGCGCGCGGATCCTGAGCACCGCACGGCGCGCACACGTGCACCGCAAGACCAAGGAGACCGAGATCTCGATCGAGCTCGATCTCGCGCGCGAGGGGCCCTGCCGCATCTCCACGGGCCTGGGCTTCTTCGACCACATGCTGGAGCAGATCGCCAGGCACGGCGGTTTCGCCCTCGAGCTCACCTGTACGGGGGACCTGCATGTCGACGAGCATCACACCGTTGAGGATTGCGCGCTCGCCCTGGGGGAGGCGCTGCGCGAGGCCTTGGGCGACAAGCAGGGGATCGCTCGCTACGGCTTCGTGCTCGCGATGGACGAGGCGGAGGCTCGTGTGGCGCTTGACCTGTCGGGACGTCCCTACTTCGTGTGGGAGGGGCGCTTCGAGCGGGAGCGCATCGGCGAGATGCCCACGGAGCTCGTGCCGCATTTCTTCCGCTCGCTCGCGCAAAGCCTCGGTGCAGCGCTTCATCTGCAGGTGCGCGGCGAGAATACGCACCACATGATCGAGTCCTGCTTCAAGGGCGTCGGGCGAAGCCTGCGGCAGGCGTTTCGCCGCGAGGGCAGCGAGTTGCCGAGCACCAAGGGGGTGCTGTGAGCGCGCGCGATATCGTCATCGTGGCCTCGGGCGGCGCCAACATCGCCTCGCTCCAATTCGCCCTCGAGCGGCTGCACGAGCCCTCGCACCTGTCTTCGGATGCGAAACGCATCCGCGAGGCCACGCACGTCATCCTGCCGGGCGTCGGCGCGGCGGCGGACGCCATGGCGCGGCTGCGACGCCACGGGTTGGATGAGGTCCTCCCGGACCTGACTCAGCCCGTGCTCGGGATTTGTCTCGGGATGCAGTTGCTCTTTCAGGCCTCCGAGGAAGGCGATACGCTGTGCCTCGGCGTCATCCCCGGGGTGGCGGTGCGACTCGAGCAGGCGCCGGGGCGCCCGGTGCCGCACATGGGCTGGAACACGCTCAGTATCGAGCGCCGCTCGCCTCTGCTCGAGGGACTGAAGGAGGGGGATTACGCCTACTTCGTGCACAGCTATGCACTGCCGGTGAGCGACTCCACGGTCGCGAGCTGCCGCTACGGAGCGCCGTTCAGCGCCTGCGTGAGCCTCGGCAACTTCCACGGAGTGCAGTTTCATCCCGAGCGCTCCGCGACACTCGGCGCGCGCCTGCTCGCGAACTTTCTCCGCCTGAGCGTTTCCGCCTGAGCGCGCCCCCCATGCGCCTGATTCCCGCCATCGACTTGAGAGCCGGACACTGCGTGAGGCTCGTACAAGGCGATTTCGCGGCCGAGACGCGTTACGGGATAGAGCCTCTCGCACTCGCCGCCAAGTACCAAGGTCTCGGCGCCGATTGGCTGCACATCGTCGACCTCGACGGAGCGCGCGAGGGCAGCGGCGGCAACCGCGACATCATCGCCGAGCTCGCCGGCCGCGGCGGCGTCAAGCTGCAAGTGGGCGGCGGCCTGCGCAATACCGCCGCCGTGGCAAGGATGCTCGATCTGGGGGTCAACCGGGTGGTCGTCGGAAGCGCGGCGCTCACCAAGGCCGACCAGGTCAGAAGCTGGCTCGAGCATTTCGGCCCGGACCGCATCGTCCTCGCATTCGACGTGCGACTCGACGCTGCCGCCACACCCTGCGTCACCACTCACGCCTGGCGCCGTCAATCGACAATCTCGCTCTGGGAGGCCGTCACCGGCTTCGTTCATTGCCGCCTCGCGCACGTGCTCTGCACCGACGTGAGCCGCGACGGTGCCCTGTCCGGTCCCAACATCGAGCTGTACGCCGAAGCCGTGCGACGCTTTCCGCGGATCAGCTGGCAAGCCTCCGGAGGAGTTCGCGACGCGCGCGACTTGCACGCCTTGGCCGGCTGCGGCGCGCGCGCGGCAATCAGCGGCAAGGCGCTGCTCGAGGGCCTCATTCCGATCGAGGAGCTGCGCACATTCTGGCCAAACGCATAATTCCCTGTCTCGACGTGCGCGACGGGCGCGTGGTGAAGGGCGTGCGCTTTCGCGAGCATCGCATCGTCGGCGAGATCATGGATCTCGCGCTTCGTTACCGGGACGAAGGTGCCGACGAGCTGGTGTTTTACGACATCACCGCGAGCCCCGAGGAGCGCTCGGTCGATCGCTCGTGGGTGCGACGCGTTGCGCGCGTCCTCGACATCCCGTTCTGCGTGGCCGGAGGCATTCGCAGCGTCGCCGACGCCGAGCAGGTGCTCGCGTCCGGCGCGGAGAAAATATCCGTGAACTCGCCCGCCCTTCAGAATCCGGACCTGATCGACGCGCTCAGTGAGCGCTTCGGCGCGCAGTGCGTGGTCGTTGGAATCGACAGCCAAACCGTCGCAGACGACTATCGAGTCCAGCGACTGACCGGCGATGCCGCGCGCTCCTGCGACGCCGCGCGCCGCACTCTGGATTGGGTGCTGGAAGCGCAGCGCCGCGGCGCCGGCGAGATCGTGCTCAATTGCATGTCGAGCGATGGAGTACGCGGCGGCTACGACATCGTGCAGCTCAAGGCCGTGCGCCGCCTCTGCCGCGTGCCGCTCGTGGCCTCGGGCGGCGCCGGATCGATCGAGCACTTTGCAGAGGTCTTTCGCGCCGCGGAGGTCGATGCGGCACTCGCGGCCAGTGTGTTTCATTCGGGCGAGATCGACCTAGCCCACCTCAAGCGCGAGCTCAAGGCGGGCGGCATCGAGGTGAGAGTGTGACGGAGCTGGTTGATCTCGATTGGGACAAAAGCTCGGGGTTGATCCCGGCGATCGTGCAGCATGCCGCGAGCGGTGCCGTGCTCATGTTGGGATACATGAACCGGGAGGCGCTGGCGGCGACGCAGGCGAGTGGACGGGTGACTTTCTGGAGCCGCGGTAAACAGCGACTTTGGACCAAAGGCGAGAGCTCGGGCAACTATCTCGAGGTGCGCGCGATCGAGGCCGATTGCGATCGCGATACGTTGTTGATTCTCGCGTACCCGCACGGTCCCGCCTGCCACTTGGGTACGCCTACCTGCTTCGGAGCCGAGCCGCCCCGCGCGGCTGCCGAGGAGCTCGCATTCCTGAGCCGCCTGGAGGAGATCATCGGTGAGCGCATCGCGCAGCGGCCGGCCGGCAGCTACACCGCTGCATTGCTCGCCGAGGGACCGCGCCGCATGGCTCAGAAGGTGGGCGAGGAAGGGCTCGAGCTCGCGCTCGCAGCCGTCGCCGAGGGCGAGCAGGCGGTCGTGCGCGAGGCGGCCGACCTCTTGTACCACACGCTGCTGCTGCTGCAATCGAAGCGCCTGTCGCTAAAAGCCGTGATCACCGAGCTCGAGGCGCGGCACGAGCGCAGCGCAGCGCTGCACGCCGCGACGCCATAGGCGGCGCCACGCATATCGCTGTATCATCCCGGCATGGCATCACCCCGGACGGCGGGTCGAGCGCGCTCATAGCGAGCGTCGGAACTCGAAACCTTGACGCACTCGACGTCGAATTTCCAGATCGTGATTCAGAAGCGCGCACGCACGCTTCTCCTCTATCGCGAGGAGCGCCTCGAGCTTTCCTATCCCGTGATCCTCGGCCGCAATTGGGCCGCGGACAAGGCGGTCGAGGGAGACGAGGCGACGCCGCTCGGCGAGTTCTATATCTGTGCGAAGAACCCGGACAGCAAGTTCTTTTTGTCCATGTGCTTGAGCTATCCCAATGCAGAGGACGCCGAGCGCGGCCTCGCCCAGAATCTCATCACGCACGAGCAGCACACGCAGATCCTGGCGGCAATCCGCGCACGCGCCGTCCCGCCTCAGTACACCCGGCTCGGCGGCGAGATCTATATTCACGGCGAGGATCCCGCCCAGCGCGGCGCCAAGGTGAAGGACGGGACGCGCGGATGCATCGCGCTGGACAATCCGGCGATGCAGGAGCTCTATGACCGGGCTCGGATCGGCACCCCCGTGATCATCACCCCGTAACTCGCCACACCCGACGGAAGAGGGAGTCAGGCGACCCCTCGATTGCGCATCAATGCGACGACGCCGATGCCCACCCACGCGACATTGAGGCCCACCGAAGGCCACGCGCCGTTCCAGCTGCAGTTGATGATGAAGCCGACAGCGCCCACGATGTTCATCCACTGATAGAGCGCCGATTGGGCCTTGAGCCTCCCGTAGGAGATGAGCGCGTAGCTCGCGAGAATGATCAAGGTAGCGGCCCAACCGGCAAGGTCGATGAAGATCTTCAACTGCATGAGGGAAACCTCCGCCGCCTCGATACGCGCCGCGGCGAGCGCCGACTACCCCGCCGCGAGCGCCGCATCGCCCACGCGCGCGACGAAGTACAGATCGATCAAGAGGTATAGCGTTTGAAACAGCATGCCGGCCGCGATGGGCAGTGCCATCTGCAGGATGTGCTTGCCGATCGAATGCGCGGTCCAATCCTTCACTGCAGCTCCCTCGGGACTCTCCGGCCGCGTGCGCGAGGCTTCTCGACACGGCGGGTCGCGGAACTCGTGCGATTCTGACTTACTCGCCCGCGCGCGCAAGTGCTATCGTTGGATCCGGTGCACGGCTTGCGTATGCGAGGAAGACCAATGGTAGTCAAACGCTTTCCTGACGCGGGGGCGCTGGCGCGCGAGGTGGCGGGCAGCATCGCGGCTCAACTCGCCAGCGCCGTTGCGCTTCGCGGCGCGGCGAGTCTCGTCGTGTCCGGGGGGCACTCGCCGGTGCGACTCTTCGAGCAGCTGCGAACACAGCCGCTCGATTGGAGCCGCGTGTGCGTCGCTCTCGCCGATGAGCGCTGGGTCGAGCCCACGGATTCCCAGAGCAATGAGCGGCTGGTGCGCGAAACGCTGCTCCGAGAGGCGGCCGCCGCGGCGCGCTTTGCGGGATTGAAAAATGCCGCACCGTCGCCTGATCTCGGTGCCGTCTCGGCCTGGGAGACCTTCGCGCGCGTCCCGCGGCCTTTCGACGTGACCGTGCTCGGGTTGGGCGATGACGGGCATACGGCGTCCCTGTTCCCCGGCTCACCGAACCTCGCGAGCGCCCTCAATCTGTCGGCCTCCGACGGATGCGTCGGCATGTGGTCGCCGACCCCGCCCCAGGCGCGGCTCAGCTTGAACTTGAGCGCCCTGCTCGACTCGCGCCAGATTCTGCTATGGATCCTCGGGGAGGAAAAATGGCGCACCTACACCAAGGCTTGCGAGTCGGGACCCGTCGAGGAGATGCCGGTTCGCGCGGTGCTTCGCCAGCAGCGTACCCCGGTCGAGGTCGTCTGGGCGCCCTGAGCGTGCCGGCAACCAGCCGCTGCGCCGGGGCTATCCGCGGTCTAGCCCGGCTTGTTCATGAAGGGCAGCTGCTTTATCCGACGGCGCCGGCTTTGGAAGGGAATTTTCCGGGGCGTGAAAAACACGGGCGCGACGCATGCGTCGCGCGGGTGGCCATGGATGGCCACCCAGGGCTTGCGCGCAGCAGGGACTGCGCAGCGCAATGTTTTCCCCGCAGCCTCCAGGAGGGATTGACGGCGGCCCGGAAAATTCCCTTCCAAAGCCGACTCCTCGTGATAGGTATCGTTGTTCATGAATGATTCGGTCTACAGAGCGTCGAGCAGCAGCCGCATGGCCCGACGGAGCGGCTCCGCGGCGCCCCAGAGCAGCTGGTCGCCCACGGTAAAGGCCGATAGATACTCCCCTCCCATCGCGAGCTTGCGCAGCCGGCCGATGGGGATGGTCAACGTGCCGCTCACCGCGGCCGGCGAGAGCTCGCGGATCGAGGAATCGCGCTCGTTGCGCACCACCTTCACCCAGGGATTGCCGCTCGCGATGATTCGCTCGACTTCCTCGAGCGCAAGGTCGCGTCTCAGCTTGAGGGTGAGCGCTTGCGAGTGGCAGCGCATCGCGCTCACACGCACGCAGATGCCCTCCACCGGCACCGGCGCGCTCTGCGTCCCCATGATCTTGTTCGACTCGGCGCCCGCCTTCCATTCCTCGCGGCTCTGGCCGTGACCCAGATCCTTGTCGATCCAGGGGATGAGACTCGCCGCGAGCGGCACGCCGAACTGCTCGGTCGGAAAATCCGCGGCTCGGATGGCCCGGCTCACGGCCCGATCGATGTCGAGTATGGCCGATGCGGGATCCGCAAGGAGCGCTGCCGCCGCTCGATGTAGAGCGCCCATTTGCTCGAGAAGCTCGCGCATATGCTGCGCTCCCGCGCCGGAGGCCGACTGATAGGTCATGGCGGTCATCCACTCGACGAGGCCGGCGCGCAGCAACCCGCACACCGCCATGAGCATGAGCGAGACCGTGCAGTTGCCGCCGATGTAGTCCTTGATTCCCCGCTCGCGCGCGGAGCGCATCACCGAGAGGTTCACCGGATCCAAGACGATGACCGAGCTCTCCGCCATGCGCAGGGTCGACGCCGCGTCGATCCAGTAGCCCTGCCACCCCGAAGCGCGCAGCCGACCATGCACCGCTTGGGTGTAATCGCCCCCCTGGGTGCTGATCAACATCGGCAGGCGCGCGAGCGCATCGAGATCATTGGCGTCCTGCACCCGTCCAACCGGCCGTCCGATATACGGCGACTCCGCCCCGATCTGCGAGGTGCTGAAGAACACGGGGTCCACCAACTCGAAGTCGCGCTCGGCGCGCATGCGCTCGAGCAGCACGGAGCCGACCATGCCGCGCCAACCGATGATGCCGACTTCCCTCATGACTCGATGATCCACTCCGACGCGGGGGGACGTCGATTATAGTTCGAGGCCATCACGTAGCCATACGCCCCGCAGTTCGCGATGAGCAGCACGTCTCCCTCTTGCGTGAGCGGCAGCCAGCGATCGCTCCCGAGCTGGTCGGCCGTCTCGCAGATCGGCCCCACGATCGTGACCTTGTCGGTCGACGCTTCCGCGAGGCGCGTGAGATTGCGGATATCGTGATGTGCCCCATACAGCGCGGGCCTCAAGAGCGAGTTCATGCCGGTCGCGATGCCCACATAGCGCACCTCACCCTTGTCCTTCAGTTGGGTCACGGTCGCGACGAGGACACCCGCCTTCGCAACGAGGAAGCGCCCAGGCTCCATCCAGAACTCGATTCGCGGAAATAACTGCTTCAAGCGACCGATGCCCGCATCCAGTGCGGCCAAATCGATGCCGGCCTGGCCCACTTGCTCGGGAACACCGATCCCGCCACCCAGGTCCACCACGCCCACGTCCGGAAAGCGTTGCGCAAGCTCCCCGAGCAGCGCCCCCGTCTCGGTCCAGTTGGCGACGTCGAGGATGCCGCTGCCGGCATGCGCATGCAGCCCCGTGATGCGCACGTCGTGGGTGCGCGCCAGGGCGGCGAGCTCATCGGCCTCCGCCGGCAGCATGCCGAACTTGGAATGGACGCCCGCGGTGCGCACGTGGTGGTGATGCCCGCGCCCGAAACCCGGGTCGATGCGCACGAAGATCTCCCGGCCGCGGAAGCTATCCGGCCAAGCCTTGAGCGGGTAGAGGTTGTCCAGCGTCACCCGTACCCCCCGGCGAAAACCGTATTCGTATTCGCCACGCGGAGCGAAGTTCGGCGTGAACAAGAGCCGCTGCGGCTCGATGTCCGGTACCTGGGCCAATGCGTGCTCGAGCTCGCCCTGCGACACGCACTCGAGGCCGAAACCCGCTGAGTAAACTCGCCGCAGGATCTCGGGATGCCAGTTGGCCTTCATCGAGTAGGCCCACCGGGCCACGGACTTGACGCTGCGCAGCGCGCTCATCGCTCGGTCCACGCTTGCGAGGTCGTACACGAAGGCGGCGCTCTCGCGGGTGGCGATCTCGAGCAAGCGGCGCCGCTTCGCCGGCTCCTCCCACCAGTTGGCGACGCCTCGAGGGGCGCTCTCCTTGGGCGAGAACAGTTGTTGCCACGTGGGTCCCAGCACCTTGTCCGAGCCGATGCTTTGAATCAGCCGCTCGTGCAATTGCTGAACCAGCCGGTCACCCTGGGATTCGTCGATCACGAAGGTGAAATTCAAATCGTTTGCCGCCTGGCTCACGAGATAGACCTTCTGGTCCTGGAACAGCTCGAACGCCGATCCGAGCTCGTGCAGGATGCCGCGGATGTTCTGCCCGAGGAGACTCAGCGAGGCACAGGGACCGAAGATCTCGACGCGGCATAGCTCGCCGAGTGCCGCCGCGAGCCGCTCGAGAGCGGCCGGATCCAAGGTATTGGCGGTCGGGTCCAGGGATACCGTGACGTTGGTCTCCGATGTGGAAACCAAGTCCACCGACAGGCCCTGTTGCTTGAAGACCTGGAAGGCATCGGCGAGGAATCCCACCTGATGCCACATGCCGGGACTGTCCATCGACACGAGCGTGATGCCCTTCTTGATGGCAATCGCCTTGACCTGTGCGGCGCTGTCCGCGACTTTCGCGGAGACGACGGTGCCTTCGAGGCCGGGCGCCTGGGTGGCGTAGACGTGCAGCGGGATTTGGTACTGCCGCACCGGCAGGATGCAGCGGGGATGTAGCACCTTCGCCCCGTTGCTCGCGATCTCCTGCGCCTCGTCGTAGTGCAAGGAGCGCAGCAACCGCGCCGTGGGGATCGCCCGCGGATTGGCGCTGAACATCCCCGGCACGTCGGTCCAGATCTCGAGACGCCGAGCGGCGAGCTTGGCCGCAAAATAAGCGCCGGACGTATCGGAGCCGCCGCGGCCCAAGAGCACCGTGTCGCCAGCGTCATTGGAGGCGATGAACCCCTGCGTGATGATGACCTGATCGAGCCTGCGCCACGCGGCATCGAGCGCCGGATCGGGCGCGAAATCGCAGGTCGCCGACAGTAAGCTCGCTTGCGGGTTGTCGCCGGCACGTTGCTCGGCGCGCAGCGCCGTTCGGGCGTCCACCCAGCTCGTTGCGATTCCCTGGGCATTCAAGAAGGTAGCGCCCAGCGAGGTCGCGAGAAGCTCTCCCATTGCCATGACGCGCGCGCGCATTCGAGCGCCGACCTCGTGGCTTCGTGCGATGCTCGAGGCCATCGCTTGCAGATCCGCCAGGAGGCTCTCGAAGAGAGCCGCCGGAACGATCTCGAGGTCGCGCGCCAACTGCCGATGCAAGGACTCGATCCGCTCGAGTGCATGCGAGTGCTCCCCTGCGAGGGCAGCCGATAGCAAAGCCTCGAGTCGATCGGTCACACCGGAGAGCGCCGAGTGCACCACCAGCGGACGCAGTCCCTCGGCGATGCGATCGCGCACGACCCCTGCGATGTTGCGCCAGTTGCCGGCCGACGACACGCTGGTGCCGCCGAACTTGAGCACTACCCAGGGTGCGCTGCGGGTCAACATAGGGGGCGCTGCTCAGAGCGAATCGAGCTCGGCTTGAGGCGCGCCCAAGTCAAGTTATTCGTCTTCGAAGATGTCGCGCAGCTCTTTTTCCAACTGCCGCTCGGCCAGGACGTCCTCTACCCGGCTCCAGGCAGCCTTGCCACGCTTGACCACCGGCGCGGCGGCCTTGGCGCGGCGCTCCGGCCGCTCCAAGACGGTGTCGAACTCATGGGACTCCTCGGCTTCGCCGAGAAACTCATCGTCGATCTCGAAATGTTCGCGTTCGCTCATTTTTGGAGAAAAGCCCCTGAAATCAATAGGATCGATCAACTCAACACGAATGGCGAACTATAGCCGATTTTGCACCGCATTCAACTAGGTCGCTATCCGACCCCCTTCATGGGCTCGATGCGGGACGATTGGGCTAATTTCAAGCCCAAGCGGCCGCGTGCTACCCCTGCCCTAGGTGCCCGTGCTACCCCTGCCCTAGGTGCCCGTACGTGCGCGGTCGCTCACGGCGGGCAAGGCGCCCTGCGCAATGGCCCGATTGACGGCCGACAAGACGGCGAGAAGGGAGGCCGTGATGATGTTCGGGTGCATGCCAGCTCCGAACAGCGTGCGTCGTGACCGCGTGGTGATCTCGATATAGGACACGGCCGTGGCGGCGCTGCCCTCTCCACGCGAATGCTCCTCGTAGGAGAGCACATCGAAGGGCAGCCCCATCGAGCTCACCATCGCGTCGATCGGACCGGATCCCTGACCATGCCAAGTCTCGAGCCGCCCATCGCGCTCGATCTGCAGCGACAGCCGCTCGCTGTCAGCGCCATCGGTCGAGGCGGCGAGCTGGTGCGAGCGATACACGAAGGGCGCCCGCGGCAGCAGGTATTCCTGGCAGAAGAGATCCCATAATTCCTGAGAAGTCAATTCTTTACCTGTAATATCTGCGGCAGACTGTACTACCTGGCTGAATTCGATCTGCAGCCGCCGCGGCATGACCAGCTGATAATCCCGTTCCAAGAGGTACGCTACCCCGCCCTTACCCGATTGGCTATTGACCCGAATGATCGAATCGTAAGAACGACCGAGGTCCGTCGGATCGAGGGGTAGGTACGGGACATCCCAGAAGTCGCCCTCCGCACGCGCTGCAAGCCCCTTCTTGATGGCGTCTTGATGGGAGCCGGAAAACGCCGTGAACACGAGGTCGCCCACGTACGGATGACGGGGATGAATGGGGAGCTGATTGCAGCTCTCCGCACACCGGGCCGCCTCGTTAATATTAGAGAAATCCAATTTAGGATCAATGCCTTGCGTATAAAGATTAAGGGCGAGTGTCACGATATCCACGTTGCCCGTCCGCTCGCCGTTACCGAACAAGGTCCCCTCGATGCGCTCGGCGCCCGCCATCACGGCAAATTCCGCGGCCGCAATGGCAGTTCCCCGGTCGTTGTGGGGATGGACGCTCAACACGATGCAGTCGCGCTTGGCGACGTGCCGAGCGAACCACTCGATCTGATCCGCGTACACGTTCGGTGTCGACATCTCGACGGTGGCGGGCAAATTGATGATCGAGCGGCGATCAGGGGTGGGCTCCCACACGGCATTGACGGCATCGCAAATCTCGACCGCAAAATCGAGCTCGGTCCCGGTGAAGCTCTCAGGGCTGTACTCGAATACCCACTCGGTGCCGCGATTGCGCTCGGCGTGCTCACGCACCCAGGTCGCACCGCGCACGGCGATATCGACGATGCCCGCGCGGTCGAGCCGGAACACCACCCGCCGCTGAGCGACCGAGGTCGAGTTGTAGACGTGCACGATCGCTCGGCGCGCGCCTTTCAGCGCCTCATAGGTACGCGCAATGAGATCGGGTCGCGCCTGCGTGAGCACTTGGATGGTGACATCCTCGGGAATCAAGTCCTTTTCGATAATTTCGCGCACAAAGTGGTAGTCGGTCTGCGATGCGGAAGGGAATCCGACCTCGATCTCCTTGAAACCGATGCGGATCAGCATGTCGAACATGCGCCGCTTGCGCGCCGAATCCATGGGCTCGATCAGCGCTTGATTGCCGTCGCGCAGGTCGACGCTGCACCACATGGGAGGAGCGGCGATGACCGTATTCGGCCAACGCCTGTCGGGAAGCTCGACAGGGGTGAATGCACGATATTTGGTCGTTGGATTACGCAACATGACGTTCTCTCATTCGGGCGATCGGTCCCACGAGCAACGCAATCGGCGAATCGCGTGGGGGTGAATGCTTCGGTCTTAGCGCGCCGACCGATGGCGCGAATGGGTAGCGCCTACCGGCGCAGTAGCAGCAAAAGCGAGGCGAGACGCGCAATCGCTGCGCGCGCGCTGCCGGGCGTCGAGGCTACGAAGTGCATATCGAGGCAATCTAGCACTGCCCTCCCCGATTCGGCAAGTGCGGCGCACCCATCGGCCCCTGGAGCATTGCCGAGGCGCCCATAAGCCGTAAACTCGCCCTTCAGGTCCGCCTCGCCCACCCCGGAGCATGGGTCGCATGTCGCAGGCTCGCTCACACGCGCTCACCAATCAGACGCCGCCACTCGCCGACGTCAACCTGTTC
>DATHCO010000147.1:0-10159 GCA_035319505.1 Steroidobacteraceae bacterium
CGGAGGCGTTTCGGCGTTACCCGATCCACAAGATCGCGCGCATGGCCGGCTTCAAGAGTGCGGCGCACTTCAGCCGGATGTTCAAATCCGCCTACCATCAGTCACCGAAGGAATACCGGGCGGTGCACGCCGGGATGTCCACGGACTCGATGGATGAACGAGCGGACGTGCACTGACTCGGGCGGAGCGAGATGCCTCGATACAAGTTCGTGGTGATGACGAAACCCGTTGCGGGCCGCGAGCGGGAATACAACGACTGGTACCAGAACGTTCACCTGCGGGACGTCGTGGCCATAGATGGCATTCAGTCCGCGCAGCGCTTTCGCCTGAGCCTCAGCGTCCAAGCCGATCCACCACCCTTTCCCTACCTGGCGATCTACGAGATCGAGACGGAGGACATCGAAGGGACGATCGAAGAGATGAAGAGACGCACACAGAGCGGCGAAATGTTCATCTCGAACGCGATGTCCGGCGAGCTGTTCGCCGCCGCCTACGAGGAGCTCGCTCCGCCCGTCAAGGCCTGATTGCGCGCGCTCGCGAACGCGGGGGTGCATCCGGCGAACGCCGGGCCGTTATCTCGAGCCATTATCCCGAGCCGTTATCCCTGGCCGTTTATCCGGCGAGCGGCGGCAATTTGTCGAGCCGAAAATCGCAGTCTTTTGCCGTCTGCTGGATCTCGATGACGTTTCCCTCGGGATCTCGCCCATAGACCGTCTTCACATGACCCGCATCGAGCGGCGAGGGATGACCAAAGGTCATGCCCAGCGCGCGCAGCCGTTCGTACTCGCGCTCGATATCGGTGACATCGACGCAAAAGTGCGTGTAGCCCTTGTCGAAGGGACGCAGTGCTCGAGTGGAGGCGGGCGCGGGAGCGCTGAACTGAAACAGCTCGAGATAGCAGGTACCGGCGCGCAGCATGCAGCCGCGGGCCGCCGAGCCGGGGACGTCCAGTATCCGATCGAGCATGAGGTTGTCGCGCCAGCGAAACTCCTCGCCCACGATCTCGAAGCCGAAGGCGTCCTTGTAAAAGCGCACCATTCGGTCGAGGTCGTGGACATGAACCGCCACGTGATGGATGCCTCTGATCATCGCCGCTTGCGTCCTGTCGGGGCATTCTAAAGCCGCGCACCGATGCCGGACGCGACGGATTGCAGGCCGGGACAACGGCCCCTTCAATAGGGGGCACGAGCCGGCGGGGCGTGCCATCGATCGTCAACGTATGATCTGATGGCGGGTCGAGGTTTCGCGGGAGGCGCCTCGAGAGTCCACCACCGCCGCCCGGAGGCGCCTTTTATGAACAAGACCATGATCGTCGGGGCCAGGGTCTGGGATGCGAGTGGTGCGGCTCCCTTCGACGGCGACGTGCTCGTCGAAGGCAACCGCATTCGAGCGGTCTCGCGCCTCACCGGACAGTTGGCGCAAGTGGGCTGTCAGATCATCCACGCGAAGGGCATGACGTTGATGCCCGGCTTGGTCGAAGGCCATGCGCATCTGTCCTTCGAGTCGGTCACCTGCACGGAGGATCTGATCTCGCCGCCCCCCGAGGAGCAGACGCTCCTCACCGCGCGCGTCGCGAAAGTGCTCCTGGATCATGGGTTCACGAGCGCCTATGGCGCCTCCGAGGCAAAGCTCCGCCTCGGCGTTGCCGTGCGCAACGAGGTCGATGCGGGCCGGCTGCCCGGACCGCGCATTCGCGCAGGATCGCTCGAGATCACCGTCACCGGCGGCCTGGGCGACGAGAGCAAGCTGCACAATCCGCGCAAGGGCGCCTCAGTCGTGATCGACGGTCCGGAGGAGATGCGCAAGGCGGTGCGTCTCGCCTGTCGCGAGGGGTGCGACAACATCAAGCTCGATGTGTCGGGTGACCCCTTCTATCCGAACACGCCGGCGCATGCCACGACCATGTCGCTGGAAGAGGTGCGCATGGCGGTGCAGACCGCGCACAGTTTCGGCCGCCTGGTCAATGCCCATGCACGCTCGATCGGATCGATCCAGACGTGCCTCAACGCGGGGGTCGATGTGCTCTATCACTGCGAGTACACCGACGAGCAGACGCTCGACATGCTGGAGGAGGCCAGGGATCGGATCTTCGTGGCACCGACGGTGAGCCTGTTCCATACGATGCTGTACGAGGGCGCTCCCTGGATTGCGCCAGAGGTCGCGCGCGGCATGGGAATCGAGGGACTCCTGGAAGCCTCCCAGAGAACGCACACGGAGCTGCGCAAGCGCGGCATCCGACATGTGATCGGCGGCGATTACGGTTTCGCCTGGAGCAAGCAAGGCACCAACGCCCGCGACATCGGCTTCTTCGTCGACTACTACGGCTACACGGCCGCCGAGGCACTCGCCTGTGCCACGCGCAACGGCGGGCTGCAGATGACGAAGGCGAGCAATGAGAAACTGGGCGAGCTCAAAGAGGGATATCTTGCCGATCTCTTGCTCATCGACGGGGATCCGCTCGCGGACGTGTCGATCCTGCTCCATCCCGATCGTCTCGTCATGATCATGAAGGATGGGCAGGTCTACAAGAACACGAGCGCCGGCGTCGAGCGCCGGGCAGCCGCCTGAGCGGCGAGCGCAGCATCGAGATCGCAGGAGCAAGCGCCTATGTCAACGAATGTCGAGCTCAAGAAAGGCGAGGCGCGTTGCCCGGGCGCGCCGAGCACGCAGGAGATCATCGCCGGCGATAAGGTTCAAGCGCCGGACTGGGTGCGCTCGGAGTCCTATGTGTTCCTCGGCGACGAGGACATTCCGACCGATCGCTACATCGATCCAAAGTACGCGAAGCTCGAATTCGATCGCCTGTGGACCCGGACGTGGCAGTTTGCCTGCCGAGAAGAGCACATCCCGGAAGTCGGCGACTATTACGTCTATGATCTCGGGCCGTATTCCTTCATCGTCACGCGGGTAGCCCGGCACGAGATTCGGGCCTACTACAATGCTTGCCTGCATCGGGGCACGAAGCTTCGCGCCTCGGGGAGCCTCGGCCATGCGAGCGAGTTCAAGTGCAGCTTTCACGGTTGGAGCTGGAACATCGACGGCTCGAACAAGACGGTCGTCTGCCCGTGGGACTTCCCGCACGTCGATCGCCAGAAGTTCTCGCTGCCGCAAGCCCGGGTGGCGCTCCTCGGCGGGTTCGTGTTCATCAACATGGATCCGGACGCGCCCTCGCTCGGCGATTACCTGGGTCCGGTCGCGAAGGCCCATATCGAGGCGTGGAAGCTCGAGGATCGCTACGTGTATCTGCACGTCTCCAAGCGGTTCCCGGCCAACTGGAAGCTCGTGATCGAAGCGTTCATGGAAGCCTATCACGTGATCGTGACGCATCCGCAGGTGGCGGTGTCGAACGGCGACGCGAATTCGCAGTACGACGTGTACGGGGCGCACGTGGACCGCTTCATCTCGACGCTCGGTGTGCTGAGTCCGCACCTCTACGGTAAGCACACCGAGCAGGATATCCTCGACCAATTCACCCTCGGGGACAGCGCCGCGATCGGCGATGCGAGGCGCACGCTCGGCGAGGGCAGGACGGCGCGCGCGGTGATGGCCGAGATGTTTCGCGGCATGTTCGAGAAGGCGACCCGTACGGACTTGAGCGCGGTATCGGATTCGGAGCTGCTCGACTGCTTCTCCTACACGCTCTTTCCCAACTGCTTTCTCTTCCCGGGCATTTCGCTGCCGATGGTGTATCGCTTCCGCCCGGATCCGCGTGACCACCGCAAGTGCCTCTACGAGGTCTTGTTCCTGCGTCCGGTGCCGGTCGACGGCAAGCGCCCGGAGCCGGCCGAGCCGATCCACCTCGCGGACGATGAGTCGTTCACCAAGGCCCCCGGCATGGATCCCGGCTTCGGCGCCATCCTCGATCAGGATACGAGCAATCTGTTCATGCAGCAGGAGGGGCTCGAAGCGAGCGCCAAGCACGGGCTCACCCTCGGCAACTATCAGGAAATCCGCGTCCGCAACTTCGAGAAGACGGTCGACAAATATCTCGCGATGGAACCCAAGCGGGGGGATCTCGAGCGCTTGCAGTCGCTCTGAGCGGCTCACGCGGGTCACTCCGACAACTTCCCCGTGGCAGGCTTTTCGCGCGTCCTGCCCGTATCGGAACTTCCGCCGGGAACGAAGAAGGCGGTCGATGTGGCGGGCCGGTCGATCCTCCTCTGCCACTCGAACGAGCGAGTGTATGCGGTCTCGAATGTTTGCTCGCATGCGCAGGAGAAGCTCGAGTGCGGGCGCATGTCCCGCGGGTGGATCGCCTGCCCCGCGCACGGGGCACGCTTCGAGCTGGCGACGGGTCGGGCGATGAACGCCCCCGCGACGCAGCCGATCGCGATCTTCGAGGTGCGAGTGGTCGAGGATTGGATCGAGGTTCAGGTTTAGCGCGAGTACACGAGCGCGCCATCCAGAAAGGTGATCAACACCTTGGTCTCGTGCAGCGTCTGCGTCGGAACACGGAAGGGATCCCGATCGAGCACGATGAAGTCGGCCCGGTAGCCGACCGCAATCTGCCCGATCTCCTCTTCGCGATAAAGCTGATACGCCGCGCCCGTCGTGCGCGCCCGAATGAGATCGAGCAGCGTCAGGGTCTCATTCGCAAGCATCGCACGAGAGTTCGAGCCGCCAGGATCCCGCGACGTCATGCCGCTCTCGATCGTGTACCAGGGGTTCTCCTGCGTGTAGTACCAATCGCTCCCCGCGGCCAGGCGCGCCCCCGCATCGCGCAGCTCGCGGTAGGGAAGGAGCCGCCCGGCGAGCCACGGTCCGATGGGTCCTGCTGCGGTGCTGCGCGCATAGTCGTAACCGGGCGGCCCTCCGAAGGCCGCGGGCGCCAACCACCCTTCCTGAATATTCGCGATCACCCCGAGCTGTCTGAAGCGCGGCAAATCGGCCGACGACACCCAGCACAGGTGTGTGAGCGTGTGTCGCCGATCGGTGAGCGGTGTGCGCAAGCGCGCCGCGGCGATGGCATCGAGCACCTGCCGAGCCGCACCGTCACCGATCACGTGAACGAAAATGCTGAGCTCGGAGCGTTCGGCCAATGCAACGAGCTCGCGCATCTGCGCATCGGTGTAGTAACCGGGCGTCGCTGTCTCGGGAGGTCCGTCGTGATTGAGGAGGCTTGCGAGGCCCACCTCCGCATTTCCGTCCGCAAAGACCTTCACGAAATCGAGGCGCACCCGCGGGGACTGCCAAGCAGTGCGGCGGCCGGCAATCTGATCGATTCGAGCTCGATAGTTGCCGGGATCGACCGGGGGAGCAATCGAGACGCGCATGGTGAGCTGACCGCGCAGGTCCAGATCGTGATACGCCTGCGCCTCGTCGTCCTCCGTGTACGCATCCAAAATCGAGGTAATGCCCAGGCTGTTGAGATGCGCCATGGCGGACCGCAATAGCTCTTCGGTCGATGCGCCATACCCCGACTCGTGCATGATGGCGCGCCAGATGATCTCGTTGGCCGAATCGATGAGCTCGCCGCTCGGCTCGCCGCTCCTCGGGTCGCGCACGATCTCGCCTCCCGGCGGGGACTTCGTGTCGTGCCCGATACCGAAGCTCTTCAAGGTCCTCGAGTTCACCCATGCCGTATGCAGATCCTTGGACAGAATCGCGAGCTTGCGGTCCGGCACGAGCGCATCGAGCTGCTCGCGGGTGAGCTGGTCGAAAGCCGGATCATCGAGGTCATACGCGCCGTAGCCGACGACCCAGTCACCCGGCGGGGCGGTCGCCGCACAGTTCCTCACCTTGTCCAGGCTCTCCGCGAGGCTGAAGGCGCGTACGTTGCACAATCGAAAGTCGAGATACTCGCCGAGCGTGGGGTGAACATGCGCATCCACGAGACCCGGAAGAACGGCTCTGCCCTGCAGATCGACGATCCGAGTCGAGCGGCCTTTGTAGTGGAGTGCCTCGCGGTCATCCCCGACGTAGATGATCCGGCCGCCCGCCACGGCCAGCGAGCTTGCGACTCGTTCGCTGGGATCCAAGGTGTGGATGACACCGTGAGTCACGATGAGATCCGCGCTCACCGGCATTGCAGAAGGAGGTGGGTGATCGGCAACCGCCGCCGCAGCCGGCCTGAAAGCCGAGCTCACGAGCGCGAGTGCCCCCGCGAGCGCCATGATCGGTCGAGCGGGCGCGAATTCAGCCACGGCTTGGTGGAGCGCCGGGCGCCAGCCCAGCGGCGGAGCGTAGCTTCTGCGCCGCGCGCTCGATGAGGGCCGCCGCCTTCACCTTGTCGCTCCCGGTCATCGAAAGCTCTTCCTCGCGGAAGCTGAGCACGCGCTTCGGAACCTTGTAGCTCGCGAGGCGCTCCTTGAGGTAGTCCCGAATGGCGGCCTCCTCGAGCACGGCGCCGGCGTGAGGCACGACGCAGGCCACCACCATCTCACCGAGCGATTCGTGGGGCACGCCCACGGTGCGGGCGAGCTTGATCCCCGGATAGGCCATGAGCACCGCGTCGATCTCGCGCGGCGAGACGTTCGCGCCGCCCGTCTTGATGATGTCGGTGAGACGCCCCTCCCAGAAGAGCCGTCCGGACTCATCCAGATAGCCGCTGTCGCCGGTACGAAAGAACCCCTCCGCATCGAGCGTCTCGTCGGCCGGCACGCCGATGTAGCCCAGCATCAGCGTCGGACCCTTGACCGCGATCTCGCCGCGCTCGCCGCGCGGGCGTCGTGCGCCCGTGAGCGGATCGACGATCTTGATGGTGTTGCCGGGAAGGGGCGGCCCTTGGAGGTGGCTCACTCGTTCGGAGGGGGAGCGGATCGGCATCGTGGCCACGATCGTGAGGGTCTCGGTCGCGCCGTAGGCGGTAGGCTCATACCACTGTGTCCTGACGGTCGGGTGCCGGCCGAGCGGCACGTCGGGATCGACATAACGCAGTGAACCGAGGTCCACCTCGCTCCAATTGCGCGCCCCCTGGAGCTTCGCCCACTGGTGCGGCCAGGCGAAGGGCAGGGTAATGCGCTCGGCCTGCATGAGCTCGAGCGCCTCCTCGGGCTGAAAGATCGCTTGCAACACGACGGTGCCCCCGGTCGATAAGCCGCAGCCGATTACCATGGAGAAGTTGCCCGACCAGAAAAATCCATTCGCCGTCCAGCAGCGCACGTCCTCGAGTGCGCTCATCGCGTGAGGCCAGCGCCACCATTGAATGGCGACTGCACGCTGAGCGTGCAGGATGCCCTTCGGAAGGCTCGTCGTGCCGGAGGAGAAGAAGAGCGCTCCGACGTCCGAGGGTTTGACGCTCGCCGCCCTCGCTTCCACGAGCGCCGGCGGCGTCGAGATACCGCGCGCCAGGAAATCCTCCCAGCTCTCGATCGCGCAGCTGGCGCGCAGCGCGGCACTCGCATCGAGCTCGACCAGGCGGCGCAGGAACGGGAAGCGGCGGGATTCGAGACGCCCGGGCTCGGCGCCTTCGATCGAGGGCTCGAGCTCGATGAGCATCTGCGCGAAATCCCTCTTCAGAACCTCCCGTTCGAACAGCAGAATCGAGATCGAGGACGCCTCGAGTAAATGCGCGAGCTCAGCCGCCGTGCAGAAGGTACTGAGCGTGACCGTCACGCCGCCGGCGAGGCCGATGCCGAATGTCGCGGCGATGAACTCGGGACGATTGGTCATGAGCACGCCGACGCGACTGTCCTTGCCGGCGCCCGCCGCGACCAGCGCGCGGGCGACCTCCATGGAGTGTTGCCACAAGGCTTCATAGCTCCAGTGCAAGCGGCCCCGGGGTGTGCGCATGACCACGGCCTCACGAGGACCGAAGCGCGAGGTCACCTCCTTGAGGTACCCGGGGATCGTCAAGGCGCCGAGGCCCTCCTCGGCGCTCAAGGGCAAGCCCTTCACGATCGAAGGGGGCTCGATCGAGCTTTCAGTCTCCGCGCTCACCCGCCGCCTTTCGCGAGCCTCACCCGCGGCTCGGCACTTCGACCTCCGCCTTCGCGTCGACCAGCGTCGCGCCGTCCTGGTTGGTCAGGCTCAATCGGATGGTCACCAGCGGGACACCATAGGAGGTCTCCGTTTGCTTGGCAATGACCTCTCCGTCGACGTAGGTGATGTCCCCTTCGAAGGCGGGACCGCGGAATTGCGACTTCGAGTGCCAAATGAAGCCGTCGTGACCGGCCCAGTAGGCGATGGTGTCGTGCAGCCACGCGCCCATGGTAGCCCCGTACCCATAGGCGCGCGCCATGCCGACTTCCCCGGCGCGCGCCGAGTCGATATGACCGCGCGACGGCCCGTCGTACAAGCCGTCCCGCCGGCGCGGGTCGATCTTGGCCTCTTCGTAATCGCGGGTGAAATCCTGGCATCGACGTCGCTCAGATCGAGCTCGCCGTCACGCGGTCTCACACCCTCGGGCGATGCGCTCATTCGACTCTTTGACAGACGAGCGCCGGATAGGTGAGGAATTTCGTCGTGGACCATCCGCCGTCGAGCGCGAGCGTTTGACCGTTGATGTAGCTTCCCTGGTCCGAGGCCAGAAAGTAAACGGCGTTCGCCACGTCCTCGACCGTGCCCTCGCGATTGAAGGGCGTCATCTCCTGGTTGATCCGGCGGAAGGCCGGAGCGTCCCAGTAGTCCTTGGTCATATCGGTCTTGATGACGCCCGGTGCGATGACGTTGGATCGGATCCCATTCGCTCCGTACTGCGCGGCGAGCGTCTGGGTGAGGCCGATGAGGCCCGCCTTGACCGCACAATAGATGCCGCCGTTGAGTCCCCCGACCATGCCGAAGACCGACCCCACGTTGATGATCGAGGAGCCCGGACCCATCACGCGAAGCGCCGCGCGACTGAAACGAAACGGCGCCCTGAGGCTCACGCCGATCACCTCATCGAGCATGCCGTCGTCGGTCTCGTGCACGGGCGCCCAGCGGCCCGCGCCGGCATTGTTGACGAGACAGTCGAGTCGGCCGAAGGACTCGATCGCGAGCGCGACGGCTTGCTCGGGAGCCGTCGTCGCGGTCACATCGACGCCGAGGACCCGCACCTCGGTCGTCGGCGACAGGTCTTTGGCGAGCGCCTCGAGCCGGTTCTTTCTGCGTGCAACCGCGACGATGCGGTAACCGCCTCGAGCGAACCGGCGGGCGATCGCATCGCCGATTCCCGAGCTCGCGCCGGTCACCAGCACGACGGGCTTTTGCGAAATAGTCGCGGCAGCGCTCATGATCGTCATCAAGTATACGCAGGCGCGGCGAGGTGTCGCGCGGCAGTGGCGGCCCGCTCACGCCATTGCAGCTCGAGACAACGAATGGCTCCGCGGCAGGCTAGTCGGTGCGATCCGCGACGGTCCGCGCCATAGACGCCCGCGCGGGGTTCGAGGAACAATGGCGATCGGGCGTGAGCGGGGGCCCGAGCCTTGGGAATCGAAGTCCATGATGTGATCGTCGTCGGATCCGGCTCGGCCGGAGCGATGGCGGCGCTGCGCGCCAAGGAGCTCGGCCTCTCGGTGCTCATCATCGAGAAGGCGCACAAGTACGGCGGCACCTCCGCCACCTCCGGTGGCGTGCTGTGGATTCCCAACCATGGCCTTGCACCGAGCGATGACAGCCGCGCGCAGGCACTTCAGTATCTCGGCAGCGTGATCCGCGGTCCGGTTCAGCGCGAGCGCCTCGAAGCCTTCGTCGATCGGGGTCGCGAGATGGTCGCCTTCATGAGCTCGCTCGGCATCCGGGTCATGGCGGCACAATGGCCGGATTACTATCCCGATGCGCCCGGCGCGCGCTCCGACCGCTCCATCATCTGTCCGGTCTTCGATGGGCGCGAGCTCGACGACCAGTTCACCTCGATGCGCGAGCAGTACACCCGCTTCAAGCTCCTCAATCGCTACTCCATGGATCTTGCCGAGTTCTTCACCATCTCCTCGCGCGCGAAGGGCTGGCGATCCGCCTTTGTCAAGATCCTGTGGCGTTACTGGTCCGACCAGGGCACGCGGCGTATCACGCGCCGTGACCGCCGATTCACCTCGGGCGCCGCGCTCATGGGTCAACTCTATCGGCGCATCTTCGAGCGCGGCGTCGAGCTGCGGCTCGAGACGCGGCTCGATGAGCTCCTCGTCGTGGACGGTCAAGTGGACGGCGTCAAGGTGAGCCATTTCGGCCGCCCTTACGAGATCCGCGCGCGCCATGGCGTGGTGCTTTGCGCGGGTGGGTTCGAATGGAATCAGGCGCTACG
>DATHCO010000148.1:0-7018 GCA_035319505.1 Steroidobacteraceae bacterium
GCCCTCGCCGCGGATCGTATTAAACGTTCTTTATGAGGCATCGCCGGCGTGAACTTTTTGCTACACACTGTATCGTATATCGTCGGAAAGCGAATATCAGCAATTACACGCACATCAGGAGCATCATATGAACTTCCCACGGCTCTATTGGATCGCTTCCTGCGCAGTGGCCCTTGCAGCTTGCAGCAGCGCACAATCCGAATGGTCGAAAGCGGCTGCCGCCAATACGATCCCGGCGTACCAGCACTTCCTGGCAAAATATCCCAACGATGTCCACGCGATCGACGCGCAAAGCCGCATCGTGTCGCTACAGGACGATCAGGTCTGGACGAAGGCGCAGGTCGCCTCCTCGATTCAAGGCTACCAGGAGTACCTGAAGACGGAACCGAACGGCGCGCATGCGCAAGCGGCGCGCGATGAGGTCACGACGCGCGAACGCGACGCGGCATGGAATACGGCGCAGGCGGCCGGAACGGCTCAGGCGCTGCAGGATTTTCTGCAGAAATACCCGACCGGCTCCGAAGCGGATCAGGCCCGTGAGAAGCTGAAGACACTCGCGGGTTACCTAGCGCAGCTCGCCACCGCCCACAGCCAACACGCGGCGGACCGCAAGCGCGATGCGCTCGCGAAGCGCTTCACCAAGGCCGTGCCGCAGGTGCAGGTGCTCGCCCCCGATGCGAATGATCGGGAATATCGCATCACCTCGGCGCCGATGAGCGAGCACGATGCGGATGCGGCGTGCGCGAGCCTCAAGCATGATGGGCAATCGTGCAAGGTGATTCAGGCGCCCGGCTGAGCGCCCGGGCCCGGACCCTGAGCGCTCGGGACAAGGGCGGTGGGCGAGGGCCGCAGGGCCAAGGCCGCTCAGGGTCAGGTTCCGGCGAGCTTGAATTCGTAGCTCGCGAGCTCGGAGCTCTCGCGACTCAAGAGCGGGCGCGGCGCGTTGCGCAGCACCGCGTCGGCGTGATCGGGAGCCGCCACCACGTAGCCGTGACGAGCGAGTTCCTCGGTGAACGCGACGGACTGCAATCCGCAGCCAAGATCCCCGTGCGAGAAGAGCACGAGCGGGACGGGCGCGCCGCAGGCGCGGCTTGCCTTCGCCTCGAACGCGACCTGGCCCGAGAACCGGCTCGAATAGTGATGCTCACTCGCCGGTGCCTCGGTCGGATACCAGAGCGCGACGGTTCGGCCGCCGAAATGCGCGACGCGATAGCCGACGGTGAGCGGACCGCAGTCGCTCGCCGGCGCTCGATCCGCGGTCGAGGCCGGGGGGCTCGGGGTGGCCGACGAGCTCGGCTCGGCCGATGAGCCGAGAGGTGCAAAAGAGCAGATCCCGAGCGCGGCGGACAGGAATAAAAAACGGCGTGGACCCTTGAAGCCCACGCCGCCGGACATCGCACCGACGGGGGAGTTGGCTGGTTTGCCGGCGCGAGACTTCCTAAACCTGTCGACCCTTCGCGGAGCTACCCGCGTTGGCTTCAGTGTGCCAAAAAGTGCGACGAGCGCGGCGTACTCTTTGTGACCGAGCATGCAAGTTTTCTCACTTGACAGCCTGCGCGTCGGCCGGGGAGGGCGCATCGCGCGGCTGGCGAACGCGCTTGACGACGGCGTATGCAACGAGTGCCACCAGCAGCGTGATGCAGCTCGCCTTGAAGTCCTGCTGCAGGGCGGGCGTGAACGCCATGGCGATGAGCACGGCGGCCATGGCGAGGATGGCGGCATAGCTCAACCACGGGAACAGCCACATGGTGATGACGGGTGCGGGCTCGCCGGCGCGCTCGCGGCGCCTGCGCAGTGCGATCTGTCCGGCCGCGATCGTCATATAAATATAGACGATCAGCGCACCAGAGGAGCTCACCAGAAAATCGAACACCCGCTGCGGCGCCTCGGTCGCTGCGATGATCCCCAGAAATCCGGCCGTCGCCCCCATGAGGACGGAGACCACCGGCACGCGCCGCGCGTTCAGCTTGACCAGCGCCTGAGGCGCATCGCCGCGATCGGCGAGGATGAAGAGCACGCGGGAGCTCACGTAGAACGCCGAGTTGAGGCAGGAAAGGACTGCGGTGAGGATGACGGCGCTCATGAGGCTTCCCGCCCAGGGCACATGCATGGTGTTGAGTGCTAGGCTGAACGGCGACTCTCCCGAGCGCACGCTGTCCCAGGGTGTGACGGAGACGATCAGGAACACCGAGAGCACGTAAAACATGAGAATCCGCCAGATCACGGCGCTGCTCAGGCGGGCGACCGCGCGGCCGGGTTGCGCCGACTCCGCCGCGGCGATGGTGGTGATCTCCGCGCCGGTCATTGCGAAAAATACCGTGGGCACGGCGGCAAGCACTGCGATCCAGCCGTGCGGCGTGAAGCCTCCGTGACTGGTGAGATTGCCGAACGTGGCGCCGTGCGGCGATGTCCAGCCGAACGCGAACGAGGCGGCGATCACGATGAAGACGATGATGGCGGCGACCTTGATCGAGGCGAACCAGAACTCGAACTCGGCGTACGAGCGCGCCGACATGAGATTGACGCCGGTCATGATGCTCATCAAACCGATCCCGATCTCGAGCGGCGTGACCGGCAGCCAGGGCTGCAGCCAGAGCTGCAAAATCTTGGCCCCGGCGATGGCCTCCACGGGAACCACCAGCACCCAGAAATACCAGTACAGCCAGCCGATCACGAATCCTGCGCCGTCGCCCAGGCTCGCGCGCGCAAATTCCGTGAACGAGCGCACCTCGGGGAGCGCCGTCGCCATCTCTCCCAGCATGCGCATGATCAGCAGGATCAGGAAGCCGCAGATCGCATAGCTCAGAAAGCTCGCAGGACCGCCGGCGATGATGGAGGTACTCGAGCCGACGAATAGGCCGGCGCCGATGATTCCGCCGATCGAGATCATGGTGAGGTGCCGGCGGCGCAGCGAGCGGCTGAGCTCGTTCTTGCCGCCGGGAATCGCCATCGGCGGATTCGGCTGGACCATTACTGCGCCTCCACGTTCACGCGCGCATCGCCGAGCTTGGGGATGGTCTCGCCGCCCCAGAGCTGTCGCTCGCGGATCCACGGTAGCGGATAGGCGGGATGGGGGCTATCGAACTCTCGCGCAAGGCGATGTGCGTCCCAGATTGCCTGATTGAGCTGGACAGGGGCCTTGCAATCGCCTACCCGAAACACCGCCTCGATCTCGTTCGCCGCCCACTCGCCCTTGCGCGCCTTCAACGCCCGCCACAGGCGATCCTCGGAATAGCGCGAGGTCACGAGCACGACGGCGTCGACCTCGAGGTCGAATTCGCCGCGATTGTCGCGCCGCGGGACGCTTCCGGCGCTCGGACCCAAGAGGTCCGGACCGAACTTGTAGAGGTAGGTCAGGCGCACCTTGCCTGGCTCGATGCGCTCGAGCCAGTGGTTGCAATAGGTCTTGACGCCCTTCTCGAACAGCATGCGCTTGTTGTTGCCCGCCTCCAGGGTGAACGTGCCGTACTCGGCGATGTCGGCCGCATCGCACACGTAGGTTACCTGCTTGCCCTGTCCCACGAGCAGCTCCGCAAGCGTGATCCCCATGAAGTGGCCGTCGCCGTCGAGCACCAGCGCGCGCTTGCCGGGAACGGGCTTGCCCGCGAGGATCTGAGTGGGGGTGAGCACGTACGGGAGCGTTGCATCGGCGCCGGGAAGCGGCCCGTAGTTCGCCCCGCGGCCGTCGCTCGCCCAGTGGTAGCCGGTCGCAATCACCACTCGGTCGGCGCCGTAGTTGAGGACCTCATCGGCGCTCATCTCACCGACGCCGGTATGCACCTCGACGTTCTTCTTGAGCTTTTTGAGCTGGGTCTGCCGGTAGCTGATGACCCGCGCCCACTCGCCGAGGCGCGGCAGGGTGGCTATCGACTTCCAGTGTCCGCCGAGCTCGCGCTCGGCTTCGGCGAGGTGCACGGTGTAGCCGCGCTCGCCCAGTACTCGCGCACACTCCATCCCGGCCGGACCGCCGCCCACGACCAGTACGGCGCGGGGGGATGAAGTTCTCGAGAATCGCTCCGGATGCCAGCCGCGGCGGTACTCCTCGCCGACGGTCGCGTTCTGCGTGCACATGATCTGGCCGCACTGCTGGAACTTCGAGACGCAGATGTTGCAGCCGATGCACTCGCGGATGTCCTCGACGCGGCCCTCGGAGATCTTGTTCGGCAGGAAGGGGTCGGCGATCGAGGGGCGCGCCGCACCGATGATGTCGACCACACCGCCGCGGATGAGGGCCACCATGTCGTCGGGGCTGGTGAGCCGGCCATTGCCGACCACCGGGATGTTCGGACCCAGGACGGACTTGCCCTGCTTGATGAACGGGGTCATCCAGCCGGACTTGCGATAGCGCGAGGCGCCCGCGTCCTCGCCCCATTCGGCGTAGTCGCCGATCTTGAGCGCCACCGCATCGACCACGCCCTCGCGGCGAAACAATTCGAGGAGCCTCACGCCGTCCTCGTGAGCCTCGACCCCCACGGGTCCGTGCAGCGTATCCATCTCGAAGCGTGCGGTGATGGCGCAGCGGTCGCCGAGGGATCGCTTGAGCGCGTGCAGCAGCTCGATGAAAAACCGCGAGCGGTTCGCAAAGCTCCCGCCGTACTCGTCCGTGCGGCGGTTGAAGCGCGGCTCCAAGAACTGGATAGGCAGCGTGTCATCGCCCGCGGACACCTCGAGGAGGTCGAAGCCCGCCGCGTGGGCGCGCTTCCCCGCCTCGACGTACATGTTGATGACGGTCTTGATGTCGAGCTCATCCATCTCGTAACCGTAGACCGAGCGCGAGGCGAACACCGGCGAGAGCCATTGGCTGGGACTGCGTCCTACCTCGCGCGATTCGAGCGACGGGGCGTTCCCACCGCTGTACCAGAGCTGCACGCCGGCGAGGCTCCCGTGCCGGTGGGCGATCTCGCACAGATAGCCCAAGTTGCGCACATCGCCCTCATCCCACAACCGCGCGGAGGTATAGGGATACTCGTCCGCCTCGGGATGGATCGAGCAGTATTCGGTGAACACGACGCCCCATCCCCCCTCGGCCTTCATGCCGCGAAAGTGCGCCTGCGCTCCCGGCCGCTCCGAGCCCGGACCTGCACAATGCGAGGTCTGCCAGAAGCGGTTGCGCGTTTGCTTGGGACCGAGCCTGACCGATTCGAACAGCACGTCATGCCTTGGATCTCGAGCCATCATCGTTCTCCTGCCGGCGAGCGCCAGGTCGCCCGGCACCGCCGACTATGACTGACTATTGACTATACTGACACTTCTGGGGCTGGGAACGGCCCGCGACCGCGCCGAGGCATACCATGAGCGCTACGCAGATGAGCTTCAAGGGAAAGAGCGTCTTGGTGACCGGCTCCACCAGCGGCATCGGCGAGGCCTGTGCGCACGTCTTCGCCGAGTCCGGCGCCGCTGTCATGGTGCACGGCCGCGACGCCGAGCGCGGCCGCAAGGTCGTCGAGGCGATTCGCTCCGCCGGCGGCATCGCCGATTTTCTCGCGGCCGACGTGCGCGCCGACGGCGCCTGCGAGCGGCTCATCGGCGACACCATCCGTCGTTTGGGCGGCCTCGATGTGCTCGTCAACAACGCCGGGATCCTCTACACCGCCAATGCGCTCGATACCACGGATGCGCAGTGGCTCGACACCATGGCGGTCAACGTGAGTGCGCTCTTCTACCTGAGCCGGGCCGCGGTCCGGCACATGAAGGCCGCCGGCAAGGGAGCCATCGTCAATATCGCCTCCGAGTGGGGAATCAACGGCGAGCCCAAGCACGTCGCCTACTGCGCGAGCAAGGGAGCGGTGGTGCAGATCACGCGCTGCATGGCGCTCGATCATGCGGCGGACAATATTCGCGTCAATTCCGTCTGCCCGGGCGAGATCCATACTCGCATGGTCGATGAGATTCTCGCGACGCGCGGGGGCGATATCGCGGCCAATCTGCGCGAGCTCGCGGCGGGAATCCCCATGCGGCGCTTGGCGAAGCCGGTCGAAGTCGCACGCTGCGTGCATTTCCTGGCGTCCGATCTCGCGAGCTATGTCACCGGCACCAACTTAAGCGTCGATGGGGGCAACGACGCGACCGCTGGTCCCTACCCCTAGGCGATGCGCATCGCCCTCGGGCGCCTGGCCGCGCTCGTAGGGCTTGGCGATGACCATGTAGATGCCGCCCAGCACGACGATCCCGACGGTGGTGGCGAGCATCCCGTAGAGCGCGTACCAGGGGTCGTTCGGGGTTGCCGGGCGCGGCCAGAGGATGTTGACGATCGCGCTCACGCCGTAGCCGAGCGCGAGGAGGTTCACGAGCAAACCCCACTTGCCGAGCGTGAACGGCCCCGCAGGACGCCACCCCATGGCGCGCGCGATGAGTGCCGCGAGCACGATCATCTGGAATGCGATGTAGATGCCGACCGCCGCGAAGCTGATGATGGTCGCGATGGCGTTCTGCAGCCAGAGCGCCGAGAGCGCGATCAGCGCCGGAATGGCCC
Organism: Steroidobacteraceae bacterium; assembly: GCA_035319505.1. Classification (GTDB taxonomy): domain Bacteria; phylum Pseudomonadota; class Gammaproteobacteria; order Steroidobacterales; family Steroidobacteraceae; genus Bog-1198. The sequence goes on from DATHCO010000148.1 coordinate 6,473, forward strand.
CCATCATCAGCAGCGCATTCGACGGAACACGACGGCCCGACGACATGTGCCTCAGGAACTTGCTGGCGAAGATCATCTCATCGCGCGCATAGGCAAAGAGCAGCCGGCTCGCCGCCGCCTGCAGACTCAGCAGGCAGGAGATGAACGACACGAGCACGACGACGATGACGGCGCGAAATCCGATCTCGCCCATCGAGGCTTTGAGGAGTGTCACGATGGGGTCGGTGTCCTTCCCGGCGATCACGGCGGGGATGTCCGAGATCGACAGCACGAAGGCGAGGCAGACCCAGATCGCGGCGGCGCCGCCGATGTAGATGGTCATGCGCATGGCTTTCGGGATCATGCGGCTCGGGTCGGGCGTCTCCTCCGCCACATCCCCGCAGGCCTCGAAGCCGTAGTAGCAGAACATGGCGGCGAGCGAGGAGGCGAGGAAGGCGGGTAAGTAGTTGCCGCGAGGGGCCACGAAGCTCGTGTCGAGCAGTACCTTGAGGGGCTGGTGCCGCGCGAACAACAAAAGGTATCCGCCGACGGCGAGCGCACCGACGA
>DATHCO010000149.1:0-9687 GCA_035319505.1 Steroidobacteraceae bacterium
CGGCAGCCCCCAAGCGGTCACGACTCGCGCCGTCACTTCGCGATGGAATCTCTCGATCAGAAGGTCCAGGTCTCGGGCGCCGAGCGTCTTGCCGAATTGGCGTGCGAGGGCATGGGAAACCGAGAGCGTCACGCCCTTGCCGATGGCGTGGAGCAGGCCGCAGAGATAGCAAACGCCCCGGTCGCGCTCGAGCGCGAGTGCCAGCTGCCGGGACCACAGCGCACTCGCGAGCGAATGTCGCCACAAGCGGCGCGCCTTGACGTGGTGTCCGGGAACATCGAGCATCGTGGGCTGAAGCGACAGGGTGAAGGCCATATTGGCCACCTCGTCGAATCCCAGCCACGCCACGGCGTGAGGCAGCGAGACGATCGGCGTTGCCGGCCGATGGGGCGCGGAGGCGGCGATGCGCAGCACGTAGCGGGCGAGCGCGGGATCCGCCTTGATAATCTCCGACAGTTGTGCCGCGTTACTCGACTCCCAGGCGCGCACCACCCGCATGGCGGCTTCGGGCAGCTGCGGCACGGGAAACTCTCCGCTCTCGAGACCCCTCTCGAGCAAGTCGCCCACGAACGCGGGGTCGCTCATGTCCTCGGCCGCGCAAGCGCCTGTCGCGTCGAGCGGATTTGACAGCATCGGATCCCGCATATCCCACGGGGTAACGGCAGAATCGGCGGCGACTTGAGCTCACAGGGGTCGTCGCCCCGGGAATGATCGCGCGAGGAGGAGCGCAGCGAGAGCGGCGAGCGCGAGGGCATCGAAGGCGCCCCCACCGCCCACGTCCGTCGATGCGGTGACAGTCAAGTTGACCGATGTGGTGGGCGAGTTGCCCGCTCCGTTGGTGCAGTACAGCGTGTACGTGTCGGTACCCAGCGCGAGCGGAGTCACGGTGAAAGTCCCGCTCGGTGCGAGTGTTCCGCTCCAACCGGTCTGCAACGCGGCCGCGTTCCCGGATGCCGTGCACGAGCTCGCGGTAGGCGAGGACCAGCTGATGGTGGTCGTGGTCTCTGCCGGAATGGACTTTGCCCCGAGCGTGAGCGTGGGAGCGGGGGGCACCACCGCCGCGGGCGTTGCGAGAAGAGTCACGGAGGTCGGCGCGGAGGGGCCGCCGAGGTTGCTGCAGGTGAGCGTGAAGGTCTCGGTGCCGACGGCGGTCGGAGCGATCGCCTGGCTACCGCTGGTGGGGAGCGTTCCGCTCCAGCTTCCGGAGGCAGCGCAGCTCGTCGCATCGGTGGAGGACCACCTGAGCGTCGTTGACTCACCGACCGGGACCGAGTTCGCGGTCAACGTGAGCGCGGGTGCCGTGGGGGGAGTTCCGGAGGTGACCGTGAGGGTCGTCGAAGCCGCGGCCGGCACACCGGAGGCGTTGCGGCAGGCCAGCGTATAGGTGTCGGTCCCGGCTGCGCCCGGAGTCACGACGACGCTGCCGCTCGCTGCCTGCGTGCCGCTCCAGTTGCCGCTCGCAACGCAGCTCGTCGCGTAAACCGTCGACCAGCTGAGCGTCGTCGACTTGCCGAGCGCAATGGATGAGGAGGCGAGCGTGAGCGTCGGCACGACCAGAGCGTAATAGGCCTGGATGAAGCCGTAGCCGGAGCGGAAGTTGGGCGTCGCGCCGCCCATGGGCAGCGCGCTCGCGCGCAGCGAATCGTAGAGCTGCGTCGGTGTCGCTGCCGGGTTCGCGGTGAGCTCGAGCGCCGCCACCCCCGCCGCGTGCGGCGTTGCCGCCGACGTGCCGAAGAAATTCGGATAGCTCGGATCGTTTTGGCACGCGCTGTTCGTGGTGTTCAGCAGCCCGTTGGAGCCCGTGTAGCCGGCCGAGGCGAGGGTGAATCCGAGGAACGTATCGTTGACGCCGTCCGGACCCACGAAGTCGGGCTTTTGGCGGACGAGGGGCGTCGCGAGCCGAGCGCCGGAGGTGTCGAAGAGGATCGGGGCGCCGCCGATCGAGGAGAAGGACTCGAGCGTCGCCGGCGTCGTGCCGCAGGCGGGCGTATCGAAATAAAACGCCGCTCCGACCGCCGCCGCGCCCGCGGCGCCCGGATGTCCCTGGATCGTCGCGCTGTCGGTCGCGAACGCATCGATCGTGCTGCCCAAGCCGCCGTCCTCGACCGACACGATGATGCGGCCGGGGAGCGGTGTGCCGTTGGCATTGCTCGCCACCCCGACGACGATGCTCAAGCTTTGCTGGGCACTGTTGCCCGTGGCATTGGCCGGATTGCCGATGATCATGATCTGGTAGGGATCGACGCCGACGGCATTCGGGCCCGTGCAGCTCACCGCGTGACCGTCGTAATCCGTGATCGTGACGCTGCCGGTTGCGCCCGTGACGCACAGGTCCACGCTGCTGCTCGCCCCGGGGCTTCCGGGCGCACCCGTCACATAGGGCTGATCCCATTCGACCACCACCGCGAGGAAATCGCCGGGTGGAATCGGCGGAACGGTTACGGGCAAGGTGGTCGTGACCGTCGCTCCCGTCCTATCGAAGTTCAGCAAGTGCTCGCCCTGGTTGGGTCCGCTGCTCGACACGGTGGCGAAGCTCGGGGCCGTGTTCTCGTACGAGAGATCCGAGTCGTTCCCCGCAGCCGAAAAATAAGCGACGCCCTGAGCTTCGACCGCATCGACGGCCTGGGCGAGGATCCCGTCCTGGAAGAACGGCTCGTCGAAGTAACCCACGTCATCTGCGATGACCTTGGCGCCGGCGGCCGCCAGCTTGCCGATGCCGGCGGCGAAGTCGGCCTCGCTATTCTCCGCCGTGTAGAAGGCGAGGCTCGCGCCGGGTGCGACGTCGTAGACGATCTGCAGCATCGCCCGGCCCTCGTCGCTGAACGGTGACTGAGTGGGCGCGCCGTAGTCGAGGCAATCGGCCTCCTCGAGCACGTTGACGCTCGCGGGCAGATCGCCGGTGGATATGTCGGTGGCATAGTCGGCCGTGAACCCGTTGGGCGCATAGCCCTCATAGCCCGACACCGGCACGCCGCTCCCCGGCGCCGCGTATGCGGCGTAGCAATTGAAGCTGTCCGACAGAACTCCGACCGTGACGCCGGCACCGGTGATGGCCGGATAGTCCAAGCGGATATCTCTGCTGAGCTCGACGTAATCCCCCTGGGAGCTCACCGCCCCGGTGCGGGCATGGGGCATGGCGGCACGAATCGAGACCACCTCGCTGCGCTCGGCCGCGGATTCGAGCTGCGCGATCGGCAACCAGCCGCCGACGTCGTTCGCGAACACGGCCGCGTGCTCGAGACCGAGAGCCGTCAGCGCTGCTTTCAGCTGCTGCGCATCACCGCGCGTGGTGGCATCGACCAACACGAGCGGCGCTCCCTGGGGCGAGCTCTGGCGGAACCGAGCTGCAGGGCTCAGCGAGTGCAGATCCGCGAGCACGTGCCCGGGTCGGGCGAGCGTGGCGTGGCGGGTGAGGTCCGCGAGGATGGAGTCGAGCTTGCTGGCGCGTTGGCGCTGCTCGGCACTGCGGGTGCCGACGGCATAGAGGCGAGCATGCCCGGGCGCCGACGCAGGATGCAGGCCGCTCGGTCGCGACGGGACCACGGCCGATGAGGCCGTCACGGCTGCCAAGACAGCGAGCGGGCCGATTGTAAAGAAACGTGAAGCCATCCCTAATTTCCTGGGTTCGTCCGCGAGGACCTCATGTCAGACCGAAGCCACTGCGCAAAGTTTAGCGGGTCGTGCGCAGCAGTGGGCAACGGCGGGCGCGGCGTCGCTCACTCGGCGACTTTCTCGAGCCGGCCGGCGCGCGACAGCCACAGGCTGATGCCGATGATCATCGCCGTGACCACGGCGATCGTGATCGTCGCGAGCACGTTGATCTCGGGGCTCACGCCGAGGCGCACCTTGGAGAACACCACCATGGGAAGGGTGCTCGAGCCGGGGCCCGAGGTGAAGCTCGAGATCACCAGGTCGTCCCAGGAGAGCGTGAACGCGAGCAGCCAGCCCGAGAGCACGGCGGGGAAAATGATCGGCAGCGTGATGACGAAGAATACCTTGAGGGGCGGCGCGCCGAGATCCATGGCGGCCTCCTCGAGCGCGCTATCGAAGGTCGCCATGCGTGACTGAACCACCACGGTGACGTAGGCCATGGAGAAGGTCATGTGCGCGATGGTCATGGTGGTGATGCCGCGGCCGGCGGGCCAGCCGACCCATTGCTCCATCGCGACGAACAGAAGAAGGAGCGAGAGCCCCGTGATCACCTCGGGCATCACCAGCGGTGCGGTCGTCATGGCACTCAGCGTGAAGCGGCCGCGGAATTGCGCGAATCTCGCGAGCCCCACTCCGGCCAGAGTCCCCAGGATCACCGAGCCGGTGGCGTTGATCACGGCGACCTTGAGCGAGATCCATGCCGCGTCCAGAATCTCCTCGTTGTGGATCAACGAGACGTACCACTTCAACGTGGGCGAGTTGGCCGCATCCCAGACCGTCACGAGCTTCGAGGCGTTGAAGGAGAACACCACCATGGACAGAATCGGCACGTACAGGAAGGCGAACCCGAAGGCGAGGCAGGTGGTGATGAAATAGGAGCGGCGGTAGTTCATCGCTCACCCGCCGACTCGCGCCTCTGCACGCTCTGATACCACATCATGAACGGCACGAGCAGGATCAGCAGCAGAATCGCCACCGCGCTCGCCACCGGCCATGCGCGGTTGGAGAAGAACTCATCCCAGAGCACGCGGCCGATCATGAGCGCGTTGGGGCCGCCGAGGAGCGCGGGAATCACGAACTCGCCGACCGCCGGGATGAACACCAGCATCGAGCCGGCGAGAATGCCGTTACGCGAGAGCGGGACGGTGATCTTGTAGAACGCCTGCCACGGCCGGCAGCCCAGGTCCTCGGCCGCCTCGAGGAGCTGCCAATCCATTTTTTCGAGATTGGCGTAGAGCGGCAAGATCATGAACGGCAGATACGAATACACGATGCCGATGTACATCGCGAGGGGCGTGTACAGCAAGGTCAGCGGCTCGTGAATCAGCTTGAGCCAGATCAGCACGTTGTTGATGACGCCGTTCGCCTTCAAGAGGCCGATCCACGCATACACGCGCAGCAGGAGCGAGGTCCAGAACGGCAATACCACCAGGAACAACAGGACATTGCGCCACGTGCCGGACGAGCGCGCGATGCCGTAGGCGACGGGGTAGCCCACCAGCAGGCACAGCAGCGTCGAGATGAAAGCGACCTTGATCGAGTTCAAGAATGCGTGCACATAGAGCGAATCGGTGAACAGGAAGGCGTAGTTGTTGAGATTGAGCTTGATCGCCAGCGAGTTCTTGCCGATCCACTCGATGAGCGGCTTGTACGGGGGGATCGCGAGGTCGATGTCGGAAAAGGAGATCTTGAGGACGATGACGAACGGGGCGACAAAGAACAGGACGAGCCAGAGGTAGGGAAGCGCGACCACGAGACCCCGCCCCGTGACGCCGACCTTGCGCAGGGGGGCGAGCGCCCTCATCGACTCATCGCCGCGGGGCCAGCGGTCATCGGCTGACGGCCACCGATCACCGGGTAACGACCACCGGGCTCGAGGGATCCCAGGTGAGATACACCTGCTGGTCCCAGCTGATGGCCTCGGCGTGGCGCGAGGTGTTGGGTTGCGTGACGCGCACCACCTTGCCGGTGGGAAGCTTGACCAGATAGATCGACAGGTCTCCCAGATAGGCGATGTCCTGGACTGCGCCGCGCACGATGTTGTCGCTGCCGTGTGTCGCCTGGGGCGGCGCCGTCGACATGAAGATCTTCTCGGGACGCACGGCCGCCCACACGGTCGCCTCCGGGGCCGCGCTGATGCCGTGGCTCACGTAGATGGCCGCGCCGAGCTCCTCGGAGCTGATGCGCACGTACTCGGGCTCGTCCTCGATGAGCTTGCCCTCGAAGATGTTCACCGTGCCGACGAAATCGGCGACGAACCTCGAGGAGGGGAACTCGTAGATCTCCGCGGGGGTGCCGGCCTGGACGATCTCGCCGTGATCCATGACGCCGATGCGGCTCGCGAGCGTCATCGCCTCTTCCTGGTCGTGCGTGACCACGAGGAAGGTGACCCCGAGCTTGTCCTGCAACCCGATCAGCTCGAACTGGGTGTGCTCGCGCAGCTTCTTGTCGAGCGCTCCCAGCGGCTCGTCGAGCAACAGCACCTTGGGGCGCTTCACCAGCGAGCGGGCGAGCGCCACGCGCTGCCGCTGCCCGCCCGATAGCTGGTGCGGCTTGCGCTTGGCGAATCCGCCGAGCTTCACGAGCTCGAGCATGGTCGCGACGCGCTCGGCGATCTCGGCCTTCGGCACGCGGTCCTGTTTCAGTCCGAAGGCGACGTTTTGCTCGACGGTCATGTGCGGAAACAGCGCGTAGGATTGGAACATCATGTTCACCGGCCGCTCATAGGGCGGCACGCCCGTCATGTCCTCCCCGTCGATGAGAATTCGGCCCGACGTCGGAGTCTCGAAGCCGCCGAGCATACGCAACAGCGTCGTCTTGCCGCACCCCGAGGCGCCCAGCAGGCAGAAGATCTCGCCTTTGTAGATCTTGAGACTGACGTCGTCGACCGCCTTGAAGTCGCCGAATGATTTGCTGAGCCGCTCGAGCTCGACGTAGGGCCGGGCGTTCGGATCCCGCCACGGGGCGGACTTGACGGCATCAGCGCTGTTGGCCATCGGCTATTGACCCGTCTTGAACTTCTGCCAGATGCGGGTGATGGTGCGCGTCTGCTCGGGAGTGTCGGCGAGCTGCACGGCCAGCCTCTCGCGCAGCTCCGGCGGCGGGTAGATGGCGGGATCGTCCTTCACCGACTGCAGCACATAGGGCTGCGAGGCGCTGTTGGCATTCGCGAAGCGCTTGAAATTGCTGATATCGGCGATGACCTTCGGATCCATGATGTAGTTCATGTAGAGGTAGGCGCTGTCCGGATGTGGCGCGTCCTTCGGGATCGCGAGCATGTCGAACCAGAGAATCGAGCCCTCCTTGGGCACGAAGTACTTGATCTCGATGCCCTTGTTCGCCTCTCGGGCACGATCGCGCGCCTGCAGGACATCCCCGTTGTAGGCCACCGCGATGCAGAGGTCGCCGTTCGCGAGCGCTTCGATATATTCCGAGGAGTTGATATTGCGGATGAACGGCCTGATCTTGAGCAGCGTCGCCTCCGCCGCGGCCGCATCCTCGGGCTTCTGCGAGTTCGGATCGCGCCCGAGGTATGAGAGCACCACGCGAATCATCTCGGCCGGCGAGTCGAGCACGCTGATGCCGCACTTGGCGACCTTCGATGCGACCTCCGGATCGAGCACCAGCCGCCAGCTGTCGAGCGGCGCATCGGGCATCAGCGCCTGGATCATTTTCTCGTTGTAGCCGATGCCGTTCGTACCCCACATGTAGATGATGCCGTGGGCGTTGCCCGGGTCGTGCATCGCGACGCGCGCCATGAGCTGCGGGTCCATATTCTTGAGATTCGGGAGCCTCGATTTATCGAGCGTCAAGTAGACCCCGGCCTTGATCTGGCGCTCGAAGTACGAGGCGGTCGGCACCACGATGTCGTAGCCGCTCGAGCCGGCGAGCAGCTTCGTCTCCAAGGTTTCGTTCGCGTCGTAATACGCCGCGTTGACCTTGATGCCGGTCTCTTTCTCGAAGTCCGGGAGCGTATTGGCCGCGAGGTAATCGGACCAGATGTACAGATTCAGCACCTTCCCGCCGCGCGCGGCGGTTGGGCCCCCGTTCTCGCCCGAGGGCCCGCCCGATGGCCCCCCGCCCGATGGGCCCCCGCACGCCGCAAGCCATAGGCAGCCGATCGCCACCACGGCCCGCGGAAAGACCGCCGCCCGACGAACACCCCACATGAAACCGGATCCCCTCGAGGTCTTGCGAAGAGCGCTAGTTATATCGCAGTGCAGGCCCGGGGGACAGAGCCGCGGCAGTCGCGCTCCTCTAGACGTTCAATAACAGATGCTCGCGCTCCCAGGAGCTGATCACTTGCGCAAACGTCTCATACTCCGCTTCCTTGACCGCCGAGTAGGCCAGCACGAAGCGATCGCCGAACACGTCCACCAGCGGCTTTGATTCGCGCAGCAGCCGCAGCGCCTCCGCCAAGGTGCGGGGCAGCGCGATGGCGAGGTCGTAGGCGCTGCCCGAGATGGGCTCGGAAGGCTTCATACCCTCCACCATCCCGAGATAGCCGCACGCGAGCGAGGCCGCGATCGCGAGATACGGGTTCGCGTCCGCGCCGCCGACCCGATTCTCGACCCGGCGCGCGTCCGAACCCGACATCGGTACGCGCAGACCCGCGGTCCGATTGTCGTAGCCCCAGTGCACGTTGATCGGCGCGGCGGAATAGCGGCTGATGCGCCGATAGCTGTTCACATTCGGAGCAAAGAGCGACATGGCGGCCGGCAGGAACCTCTGCAAGCCCGCGATGTGACCGAAGAACAACGGGGACGGCGAGCCGTCGGAATTCGAGAAGATGTTCCGGCGAGTCTTCACGTCGACGATGCTCTGGTGCAGGTGCATGGCGCTGCCCGGCTCCTTCGCCATCGGTTTCGCCATGAAAGTCGCGTACATCTTGTGGCGCATCGCGGCCTCGCGCGCGGTGCGCTTGAACAAAAACGCCTGGTCGGCGAGGGCCATCGGGTAGCCGTGCAGCAGATTGATCTCCATTTGCGCGGCGCCCGATTCGTGGATCAGCGTATCGATCTCGATATCCTGCGCCTCGCAGAAGGAGTACATGTCGTCGAACAACGGATCGAACTCGTTGACCGCCGCGATACTGTAGGCCTGGCGTCCGATCTCCGGCCGCCCGGAGCGCCCCACCGGCGGCTTCAATGGATAGTCCGAGTCGATGTTCGGCTCGACCAGAAAGAACTCGAGCTCGGGCGCGACCACCGGCTCCCAGCCGTGCGCCTCGTAGAGCTCGAGCACTCGGCGCAGCACGTAGCGCGGCGACATGGTGACGGGGCGCCCGTCCCCGTAGAAGCAATCGTGAATCACCTGCGCCGTGGGCTCGGCTGCCCACGGCACCACCCGCACGGTGCTCGGATCGGCCTTGAGCACGATGTCGATGTCGGACGGGTTCATCGCGCTCTGATCATCGGGGTAATCGCCGGTGACCGTCTGCAGGAAGATCGCCTCCGGCAAGCGCATGCCCTCCTCCTCGGCAAATTTCTCCGCCGGCATGAGCTTCCCGCGTGCAACGCCCGCCATGTCCGGGATGATGGCCTCCACCTCCGAGATGCCGTGCTCTTTGAGAAATTGCTGAATCGTGCTCGCCATAACTCACCTTGTAGCTGCCGCGCGCCGCCGGCTCGCCTCGCCAAATGCGGCAAACAGCGCACGGGAAAACGGGTTGCTCTCGAACTGCCATTCCGGATGCCACTGCACGGCGAGCGCAAAGCTTTGAGAGTCGGCCACCCGAAAGGCCTCGATGACGCCGTCCGGTGCGCGCGCCTCCACCCGCAAATCCGTGCCCAGCGTCTCCACCCCCTGCCAGTGGAGTGAATTGACCTCGAGGCGATCGCGACCCGCGATTCTCGCGAGTGTGCCCCCGGGCTCGAGCCGCACCTCGTGTGCCGGCCCATACTGCACCTCGAGCGGCATCGACTCGTCCTCGCGGTGGTCGCTGTAGCCGGCCTCGTGCAATCGCTGATGCAAGGTGCCGCCGTAGGCGACGTTCATTTCCTGAAAGCCGCGGCAGATTGCCAGCACCGGCAGGCC
>DATHCO010000150.1:0-11624 GCA_035319505.1 Steroidobacteraceae bacterium
GTTGGCGACCTTCTGCAGGAGTATCACTTCCATGGGAGTCAAGCTCGCGGTTAATGCTGGTCCGTCTACGGCAGGAGCGCGAGAAAGCGCGCGCGGCGTATGGCGAGCTGCAGTTGCCGTTGATAGTGTGCGCGCGTCCCGGTGATGCGACTTGGCACGATCTTGCCGGTCTCGGTGATGTAGCTCTTGAGCGTCGCCAGATCCTTGTAGTCGATCTGCTTCACGTCGTCGGCGGTGAAGCGGCAGAACTTCTTGCGGCGGAAAAAACGTGCCATGTGTCGTGTGATCCTTTGAGTTAGCGTATGCCCATCGGCATCTCGTCATCGTCCCCGTCGTCGCCGAAATCCTCGTGGCGACGCGCACTCTCGTCCGGTGCACGCGCCATCGGCGAGGGCTCGGTCACTGCCTCCTCCATCCGCACGACGAGGCTGCGCAGCACCGCATCACTGAATCGGAAGGCCCCCTTGAGCTCGGTCAGGGTCTTTTGATCGCACTCGATGTTGAGCAGGATATAGTGCGCCTTGTGCACCTTCGCAATGGGGAAGGCCAGTTGGCGCCGGCCCCAATCCTCGTAGCGATGCACCTGGCCGCTGCCGGCACTCACCATGCCTTTGTAGCGATCCACCATCGCAGGAACCTGCTCGCTCTGGTCCGGATGGACCAGGAGCACTATTTCATAATGCCGCATGTCGACTCCCTACGGTTTTAAGCCTCCCGTTGCGAGCGGTGAGGCAAGGAGTATAAGGCCGGCGAGCCGGCGAAAAAGAGCGCGAAGGATACGCGTTTGGAGCAATTTCGGCAAGGCACCCGCCGCCCGAAGGGGCTAAGCAGGCGCTTTCCCGGGCAGCAATCGTTGACGCCGCGCCTCGAACAGGGCGATCCCGGCGGCCACCGACACGTTCAGCGACTCCATCGGACCGCACAGCGGGATCCTCACCAGAAAATCGCAGCTCTCACGGGTCAAGCGTCGCATGCCGGACCCCTCTGCGCCCAGTACCAGTGCGAGCGGGCGCCGCAGATCAGCGCTGTACAGGCTCGCGTCCGTCCCCGCATCGGTTCCTACCACCCAGATCCCCTGCTCCTTCATCATCTTGAGGCTTCGGGCCAGATTGGTGACGGTCGCGACCGGAACGAGCTCGGCCGCTCCCGAGGCCACCTTGCGCGCCACACCGTCCAGCGCCGCGGAGCGATCCTTCGGCAGCACCACAGCGCTCGCCGCTGCGGCTGCTGCCGTGCGCAGACAGGCCCCGAGGTTATGCGGATCCGTGACACCATCGAGCACGAGGATCAGCGGGTCGCGACTCGCGCGGATCGCTTCTCCCAGGTCGTGCTCATTCAGCGGCTTTGCGGGGCGCACCGCCGCCACCGTCCCCTGGTGCACGACCTCACCCACGAGCTTCGCGAGCGCATCGTCTGGCACGGTCTGGATGCGCAGGCCCACGGCGAGGGCGCGCTCGCGCAGGGCGCGGACGCGGGCGTTCTCTCGGCTGATCCAGAGCTCGAGAACCCGCTCGGGTGAGGTGTCGATGACCGCCGCTACGGGGTGGAGCCCGTAGATCAGCTGGCGCTTCGGCTCAGCCACGCGCGCCGCCCCGGTGCGTTGCCCGTGGAGCCCTGCGTCCGAGGCGCCCGTCCCGCAAGGCGCTGCGCCGCGGGCCCCGAACAGGGACCCGGGAAGCGCCCATGTCCAGCAACTCGAAGTCGATCTGGCGTTGCATGAGATCGACTCGGCTCAACCGCACCTCGACGCTGTCGCCCATCTGCCAGCGCCGGCCGGTGCGCTGGCCGACCAATCCGGTGCCGCCGGGTGCAAGCTCCCAGTAATCGCCCGGGATGGTCGAGACGTGCACCAAGCCGTCGATGGGCATCTCCTTCAGCTGCACGAAGAGCCCGAACTCGAGTGCGCTCGAGATCGTGGCTTCGAAGCTCTGGCCGATGCGTGGTTGCATGTAGAGACATCTGAGGTAGCCCATGACGTCGCGCGCCGCCTCATCGGCGCGGCGCTCGCGCTGGGAGCACTCGGCGCCGAGGGTTTGCAAGTCGGCGTTGCTGTACTTGTGCCCCGAGGGCGATTCGGGGAGCACGGCCGCCTTGATCGCGCGGTGGACCAGGAGGTCCGGGTAGCGGCGGATCGGCGAGGTAAAGTGCGCGTATTCCTCGAGCGCGAGCCCGAAGTGGCCGATATTCGTCTGCTGATACACGGCTTGGGCGAGCGAGCGGATCACCAACCCCTCGAGTAGCGCACCGTCCGCACGCGCGGACAGGCGCTCGATGAGTTGTCGAAATTCCCGCGGGCTCGGGCGCTCGGAGAAGGTCGCGCCGATTTGCAGCGCACTCATGACCTTTTGCAGCTCGGTCACGCGCTTCTCCTCCGGCTCACTGTGCACGCGATACAGGCTTCCGGCCTTGGCGAGCCGCAGTGCCACCGCCGCTTGCACGTTGGCGGCGATCATGCACTCCTCGATCAGCCGGTGCGCATCATTGCGCGCGAGCGCGTAGAATCCTTCGATCCTGCCGTCATCGCCGATCCGCGCCTTCACCTCGCCGCCACGAAAATCGAGCGCTCCGCGCCGCTCGCGCGCCGACTGCAACGCGCGGTACACGGCATAGAGCGCGTCGAGCGAGGTGCGTACGCCCGCCGTCAGCTCATCGTCCGAAGCGTGCTGCCGGCCCTCGAGGAACGCCCATGCCTGATCGTAGGTGAGCCGCGCGTGCGAGCGAATCACCGCCTCATAGAAGCGGGCGCGGCCGGGCTTGCCCGACTTGCCCACCGTCATGTCGCACACGAAAGCCAAGCGCTCGACGTGCGGCATCAGCGAGCACAGATGATTCGACAAATGCTCCGGCAGCATCGGCAGCACACGATCGGGGAAATAGACCGAGGTGGCGCGTGCCCGCGCTTCCTGGTCGAGCGAGGTGCCGACGCGCACATAGTGGCTGACGTCGGCGATGGCGACGATGAGCCGAAAGCTTCCGCGCACGCGCTCGGCATACACCGCGTCGTCGAAATCCTTGGCATCCTCGCCGTCGATGGTGACAAGCGGCAGATCGCGCAAGTCCTCGCGGCCCACGCGGTCCTGGGGGAGGACGTCCGGCTCGAACCGATTCGCAGCGTGGAGCACCTCCGCGGGAAACTCCTGCGGCAAGTCGTGCCTCAAGATCGCAAAACGCGCCGCGACGTCCGAAGGCCTCAGATCGGTAAGCACCTCGACGATGCGCGCGTGTGCGGGCTCCTCGCCGTACGGTCGCTTGAGAATCTCGACGATGACGTTATCGCCGTCTTTTGCGCCGTGCGCGTAGCGTGAGGCGACCTCGATCGGATACCAGTGGCCGGGATCCTCGGGCTCGAAGTGGCCGTGCTCGATGCCGCCCTGCCAGACCCCACCGATCCGCTTCGGCGCCTCGGCGGTGCGGCGGATCAATCGGGCCACCCGGCGTGCGCGCTCATTCACACCGACCGCCAGCACCTCGACTCGATCGTTGTGCATCAAGGAGGCGGCGTCTGCGCGCGCGAGCACCAAGGGCGCGGAGCCGTCGTCCGGCAGCACAAGCACCTCACCGCTTCGCTTGCCGCGGATACGTCCGGCGACCCGCTCGCCCTCGCCGGCGGCGGCAAAGCCGTTGGGACCCTCGACTGCCTGCCCGTCGCGCACCATTGCCGCGAGCCGCTTCGCGAGCGCCGTGCGCTCGGCTTCGGTGGTGAGTCCCAGCCGTTTTGCGATCCGCGCCGCGGAGAGCGGCTCGGGGGCCTCCGACAAATGCCTCAGCAGCAGCTCGCGGCTCGCAATCGGATGCTCGTAGCGCAGCTTCTCGAGCGCGAAGTTCGGATCCGCGACGCGCCAGTTGCTCCCCCGGCGCGTGCGGTCAGGGCCGCGTCGTGTCATACCATCGTGCCGTCAACGGCTCGCGACCAGCGCCGGGCGCGCCTGCCAGCGCTTGGCGAGCCAATAGTAAGCGGGCGAGGTGACCGCCAGCCCGACGATCCAGGACAGATCAATGCCGTTCTTGCCACCGACTGCGCGCGCAACCGGGCCTACGTAGAGCGGCGAGGCGATGAAGGGCAGCTGGACGAGGATCCCTGCCGCGTAGCAGGTCACCGCCGCCCCGTTGATGCGCCCGTAGATTCCCCCATCCTGGCGAAAGAACGAGGCGACGTCGTATTGGCCGTGACGCAGCAAGTAGTAGTCGACGAGATTGATGGCTGTCCAGGGAACGAGGACGTAGAGCAGTAGCAAAATGAAGTCTTCATAGTTTACCAGGAAAGATTCCTTGCCGAGGAGCGCACCCACGAGAGACAGGCCGAAGAGGATGAGCGCGATCACCGTGCGGGCGCCGGAGCCCGGCGACCAGGAAGGAATGATTGTCTGACCGAAGGTGAGGGTCGAGAGCGCGCCACAGTAGAGGTTCATGGCATTCGCCGCCGCAACGCCTACCGTGAACACGATGAGCACGAGGGGTGCGATGCCGGCCGTCACCACCCCGAGCCCGGCCATGAGGTTTCTGCCTGGCGCGGCCAGGCCGACTGCGGCCCCGAGCACCATCGGCAGGAACGAGCCCAGGGTGCAGCCCCAATAGCTCGCCCAGAAGGCGGGCCGCACGCCCGTGTCGCGCGGCATGTACCGCGAGTAGTCCGATACGTAGGGCGCATAGGCGATCTGCCAGAGGGCGGCGGCCGAGATCACACCGAGGAATCCAGCGATGCTGAAGGTGTTGCGCGTCAGGAAATCGGCGGGCAGCCCATGGACCCACACGATCCATGCGGCAGCGAGCGCCAATACGGCAGCGGAGACATAGGTCATCACCCGCGCGTACGCATGGATGAGATCGTAGCCGTAGATAGTGGCGATGACGCTCAGCACGCCCACGAGAGCGATGCCCGGTGCATCCGACATGCCCTTCACCAGGGTGGCGAGCGCTTGGCCGCCGAGCACCAGGTTGGAGGCGAGAAACCCGACGTACATCACGATGACGATGCCGATCACGAGGAGCGAGCCCAGGGAGCCGAACTGGCCGCGGGTCTGGATCATTTGCGGCACACCGAGAGTCGGACCCTGAGCCGCGTGCAGCGCCATAAACACCGCGCCCACCAGATTTCCGATGGCAAGGCCCACCACCGCCCAGGCGAAGGGGAGCTTGAACACGGTGACGCCGAGCCCCCCCGTGACGATGGTCAGGAGCATGAGATTCGAGCCGAACCAAATCGTGAAGAGGTCCCCGTAGGTGCCGTGACGCTCATCGAGCGGGATCGGCTGAATGGTCGCATGCTCGAGGCGAGCTGCATGCTCGCCGCCACCGGCCGCGCCGGTGCTCACTGTCCGGTTATGCTTCAGCTGACCCGTCATTCCAAGATTCCCCCTGCCGCTAACCCGTTCCGCAGCTCGGTCAGCTGGACCTCATAATGCCGCCATTGCGAGACCGACGAGGCGTAGAGCGGACGGCGCACCTGCGAGGCGCTCGCCGTCGTGGTCGCTCGAGGATTACGGTGAAACTCGACACACGCATCTTCCCATTCGAGCCCACAATACTCCAATAATTTGCGCGTCTCCGCGCGTTGATCGGCGATCAGGCTCTCGTAGCTCACCTCGTGAATACTCCCAGGCATGGTCGTGCGCCAGTGCTGCATCAGGCGACGATAGGCGAGGTAGTACTGCGCGATCTCGCCGAGGTCGTAGGAGAACGGGTAGCCATCCTTGAACAGGGTCTTGTACATGGCATAACCCTGTGCCATCGGATTGCGGGTCACGTGAATGATCTTCGCTCGTGGGAGCGCGCGGCGAATCAGACCGCAGTACAGGTAATTCAGCGGCATCTTGTCGATGAAGCGGCCCGCAACGCCCGACGCCGCGCGTGCCCGTCCGAGGTAGTCGCCGCCGAGCGCCGCGAAATCGAGCGTCGCGGAGAGCCCGACCAGGCGCTCGCGCGGGAGGTGTGCGCCGCCGCTCTTGCGCTCGGCCGCATCGACGAGCGCTCTCGCGAAGCAATCGAGCTCGCCTGCGGATGAGAGCGCAGAATGGCTTGCGAGGATGCGCTCGACCACGGTGCTGCCGCTTCGCGGTAGGCCCACGATGAAAATCGGATCCTCGGGGCTCGCGGCAGCGAGAGCCTCGGTCGGTGCGCAGGGAAACGCGCTCATAATCCACCCCACCGTCGCCACATCGATGGCCACCTCGTAGCTCATGCGCTGCCTGCGCAGTGCTGCGCCCCGGTGCAGATGCTCGAAGGAGATCGCGTAATGCCCAAGATCCTCGTGCTCCTTGGCGAGCGCGAAGCGCAACTCGACTTCGGCGCGCGGCTCGAGGCGAGCCTCCCTGATCAAGCGCTCGAGCTCCGCGACGTGGTTGCGCGCGGCCGTCTGCACCCGCAGATGCGAGCGATTGAGATACGCCTCGTAATCGGTGGGTTGCAGGGCGATCGCTCGGTCGTAGTCCGCTTCCGCCCCCTCGAAGTCGCCCACGAAGCGGCGCACCGAAGCGCGGTTAAAGAGGAGCGCCGGATTTTGCGGGGCAAGCGCCACGGCCCGATCGTAGGCGCCGAGCGCCCCCGGCTGGTCGGCTGCGTAGCTCCTGAGCGTCCCGATCGCATCCCACGCCCGAGGGTCGCTGCCCGCCAACGGCGCGGCAGCATCGGTGGCCGCGAGCACCTCCGCTCGTCGGCCCAGCGCCATCAGGCATTGTCCCCGCAGCAGGAGAAAGCCGAGGTTCGCGGGCTCGATCTCGACGGCGCGATCGGCGGCCTCGAGCGCCTCGCGAGGGAGCCGCATCGCCAGCGCGATGCGGCTCGCGGCAAACCAGGCGGGAGCAAAGGAGGGATGACGCGCGGTGAGCCGCCGACAGGCGCTCTGCGCCGCGTGCCACTCGCGGGCCTGCATGAGGCGCACGACCTCGCGATGCCCGTTCGCCGCGGACTGTTCCATGCTGGGAGCGGCTCCTAAGAGCGGCGCCGGCGCCGCTCGAGCCGCGCAGCGGCCGCCATGCCGGGAATATAGCTCTCCGAGATGAGCGTCGCGCAGTGGCGCTCGAACGCCTCGACGAGGCGAGTCCTCCTCAGCTCCTTCAAGGTGGCGATGCCGATTCGCATCGGCGCTTGATCGCCGCTCAGCGGCACCCGGTACAAGCGCCGGCCATCGAGCGCGACGTCCGCCCGCGGACGCACGTTGGCGAGCGTGTACCCCAGGCCGTTCGCCACCAGTGCACGCACGACGTCGAGTTGTGAAGAAGACCACGCGATGTTGGGCTCCAGACGCTCACGGATGAAGAACGCACGAAAATACTCGCGGCTCATCGGCAAGTCGAGCAATACCATGGGCAACGGGGCCAGCTGGCTGAGCTTCACCGCCCGCTCGTGCGCGAGCGGGTGCGAGGCGCCAAACAGCGCATACGGCGGCAGCGTCGCGAGCGGCGCAAAGGTGACCTCATCGCTCAATTGCAGGTCATAGGTCAAGGCGACCTCGGTCTCCGCGCGCCGCAGGCCCGCGAGCAGTCCCTCCTGGTCGCTCTCCACGGAGCGGATGCGCGCTTCCGGAAATGCCTTGAGGAAGGAGCCCACGAGCTCCGGCATAACGATGGGGGCCAGCGTCGAGAACCAGCCGACGGACAACTCGCCGCGCAGTTGATGACTGACGGCGGCCGCGGACGAATAAAGTCCCTCCGCCTGCTTCAAGAGCTGTTTCGCATCGCGTAACAGCGCTCGCCCCGCAGGCGTGAGCGAGAGTCCCTGCGCGTGATGGCGCAGGAACAATTGCACGTCGAGCTCGCGCTCGATGTGCGAGATGGCCGTCGAGATCGCGGGCTGCGAGATGTTGGCCCGCTTCGATGCCAGGGTGATGCTCGAGGTCTCGGCGGCAGCGACGAAATAGGCGAGCTGCCGCAACGTGAACCTCATGCCGGTGGGCTGCCTCACGGATCTCCGGGCACCCCGAAGCTCGGCGAGCGGGCCGGATCCACGGCACGCCGCACGTAGTCATCGATTTGCGGTGCGTAGACTTTCCAGACCGCCTCGAGCTCGGTGATCGGGTCTGCTTCCGTCCAGTCGACGCGCAGATCGACGATCGGCCATGCGACTTCGCGCACCACGAGCAAGCCCGCCGAGTGCAGCGGCCCCGCTTCCCCACCCCGTGCGGCGCCGGCGCTCAGCCCCGCGAGTAGGCGCGAGCCGAGGTGGCCGGTCGCCGCCTCGAAGCCCGCGAGCATCGCGGCGGGCACCTCCACATGCGCGAGCAGATTTCCCGCCGCCGCGGCCCGCGTTCCGATCGCCACCGAGACCAGGCCGAGCGCGTGCGCGCCGGAGTGCACCACGGGAGGTCCCGTGGCACCCACGACCACGAGCTGACGATACGCACCGTAGGGAGTCGCTGCGAGCGCCGCCCCGAGCGCCGCGCCAGCGCTCATGCCGTCGGCGAGTCCATCGAGGATGGCCGCACCCAAGGCGGGGTCGGTAATGTTCTGGGTGGCCACGGCCCCTACGCTTGCGCGCGCGTGCGCGCAGCGCGCCGCCACGGCCGGCGAGGAGGAGCTGATCGCTACCCCGAACATGCGCGCATCGGGCGAACGCGCGACGATCGAAAACGTCACCGCTCAAGCCTCATCGGGGATCACCGCGATCACGTCGATCTCGACCAGCCACTCCGGGCGCGCGAGTCCCGAGACGACGAGGCCGGTCGATACCGGATAGACGCCTTTCAACCAGCGCCCCACGGTTCGATAGACGGCCTCCCGATAGCGTGGATCCGTCAAGTAGATCGTGATCTTGCAGATGTGAGCGAGGCTGCCTCCCGCTTCGGAGAGCAGCTGCTCGATGTTCGACATCGCCTGCTCGGCTTGCGCCGCGGCATCGCCGATCGCGACGCTCCTGCCGCTGTCGAGATCCTGTCCGACCTGGCCGCGCACGAACACCATCTGCCCGCGGGCGACGACCACCTGACAGAGGTCATTGTCGAGCTTTTGCTCGGGGTAAGTGTCGCGCGTGTTGAACTTACGTAAGCGCGTGTGCATGAGAAACTCCAGAAAAGCCCGGCAATGGCCGGCGCATGCCCTCCACCGCCGGCCTCAAAGGCAGGGCGAGCCACATGATCCGTCAAAACTCCGCATAAACAAACTCGTCAATTATTGCGATCTGATTCTGAATTCCAAAAGCCTGGCCGGGCGGCCGTCGGGCAAATCCATCGCCTTCCCGGCAATCACGCATTCGTGGGGCGATCCCCATGGGGCACGCGTTTGACAAGCACCCATCGGGTGCGTAGATTCCTGCGCCTCCTCGGTGGTCCCACCGTGCCCAGGTGGCGGAACTGGTAGACGCGCTGGTTTCAGGTACCAGTGGAGCAATTCGTGGAGGTTCGAGTCCTCTCCTGGGCACCAGTTTCAGTTAGTTACAGAATATATTTAATGTAATTTCTGGATCATTATTCACTATCTGACGCGGACCTTCCTCATCGCCATCCGCAGGCAGCAATTTTACCCACGGCGCACCGTCGGGCGAGTGAGCGGAAGACTCGTCAAGAGGAAACCTCCCCCGGCACGGGCAGGCCCACCTTGCGACAGAAGGCAGCGAAGCGCGGATCGTCCTTGTAGCGCAGGATGAATGGGTCGAAGAGAAGATATCCGATACCCGCATCGCGGTTGCTCAGGGCCCGATCGAGCCACTCGAAGGTTGCCTTCGCATCGTTACGCAGCGCATAAACCTGGGCGATCTGGTAGGCGGAAACGCCGGCATCCTTCTCGATCAGCGTGCGAAGAGCCGCATCGGCCGCGCTCCGGTCGCCGCCGATCTGCCGTGCCAGGGCGAGCGCGCTGTCACGCCACGGCCCGGGAGGCTCCTGTAGCGCGACCTCGAGCGCCGCCTGCGCGTGGCCGCGCTGGATCTCGATGATGGTGAGCTGCTGGTGATGGGCCGCCGCAGCGGGCTGCAGCTCCAGGGCCCTGCGAACCGCCCGCTCGGCCTCATCGAGGCGGTGGGCTCCCAAGAGAAAATTGCCGAGCCAGGCGTAAACGCCAGCCTTCAGCGGATCGGTGGCGAGCGCTTGCCGGGTGAGTTCGATCGCCGGCTCCAGCTCACCGAAGGTCGCGAGCTGGATTGCGAATAAACCCTTCGCTTCGCCGTCATTCGGCGCCAGCTCCAGCGCCCGTCGGAACTCCGCTTCTGCTCCGCGCCAGTCGAAGTCAACGCGCCGAAGCAGATCAGCCCGGGCCACATGCGCGGCCGCAAGGTCCGGCGCGAGAGCGAGCGCGCGGTCGCCCGCCGCCCGCGCCTTCTCATAGGCCTCCCGCGCCGGCGCGCCTTGGAGAAATTCGGCACGCAGCGCGGTCCAGGCCCGCGACAGCCCGCTCCAGGCGAGCGCAAAGCGCGGCTCGAGCTCGATTGCCTGCATGTAATACTCGATCGCCTTGCGATTATCGGCTTCCGTGTGGCGGGAAAAATAGAACCGCCCCTGCAGCAGCGCGTTGTAAGCCTCGAGGCTCCCGCTCGGGGGCCGGTCGCTCTGCGCGGCCGCATGCTCACTCGGCAAGAGCTTCGCCTTGAGCGCTCCCGCCACCGCACGGGTGATCTCGTCCTGCAGCGCAAAGATATCCTTGTACGGCCGGTCGTAGCGCTCCGACCACTTCGTGCTCCCGTCAGAGGTGTCGATGAGCTCCGCGCTCACCCGCACCATCTCCCCCGAGCGCCGCACGCTCCCCTCGAGCAAGTGCGCCACCCCAAGCTTCGCCCCGATGTTGCGGCTGTCTTCCTTCGAGTCCCGGAACTTAAACGCCGAGCTGCGCCCGATCACCTTCAGACCCGAGAACTGCGAGAGTGCGGTGATCAAGTCTTCCGAGATCCCGTCGGAGAAGTATTGCTGGCTCGCCTCCCCGCCCTCGTTCTTCAGCGGCAATACCGCGATCGATTGAGGCGGAGGTGTGGGAACGCCCAAGCGATGCTCGAGCTCATAGCCGCCGACGGCAAGCACCACGACTCCCGCCAGCGCACTCACCGCGATCATCGGTCGATTGCGCCGCGCGAATTTCTTCGCCCGGTACCAAAGCGGCGCCGGTCGAGCCCTGATCGGGCGGTGCTGCAAATACCGCTCGATGTCCTCAGCCATCGCCGCCGCACTCTCGTAGCGTTCGCCCGGCTCCTTCGCAAGCGCCTTGAGCGTGATCACATCGAGATCACCTCGTAGCGCCTGTGCCAGCCTCTCCTGCGTCGTGCCCCGATCAAGCCCCGCACGCTCCCCCAATTGCGTGCTCGGCTTCCTCACCTCCACCGTCGCCAGCGCCTGCTCGAGTGAGCCACCCGATACGCCGGTGTTGAGCTCATAGGGACGCTTCCCCGTCAGCAGCTCATAGAGCACGACACCCAGGGAGTAGATATCGCTGCGCGCATCGATCGGATCGCCCCTGACCTGCTCGGGGCTCGCATAGTCGGGGGTCAGGGCCCGACCGTAAAGACGTGTCAGTTGCGCTCCCTCGCTTTCCTCCAGCAGCTTCGCTACCCCAAAGTCCAGGAGCCGCACCTCCCCCGCCTCGCTCACCAAAATGTTCGAGGGCTTCAGGTCCCGGTGGATCACCCGTCGCTCGTGAGCATACTGCACGGCCCCTAGTACCCGATGCAGAAGCCTGAGGCGCTCGGCAACTCCCACTCGCTTCGCATCA
>DATHCO010000151.1:0-10176 GCA_035319505.1 Steroidobacteraceae bacterium
CAGGCGCAATCCCTCACCCGCGCGTTGCGTCCGTTCAAGATCGCCCTTTTCGTGCAATGCACCGTCGTGAGCCGGCGCCATCGCGGGTCGGCGACGATCGACGCAGGCTCGAAATGCTTGTCGCAAGACGGCCCGGCGCCCCGGCCCGCCCGGGGTGCGCCGCCCGGCGCAACCTATCGATTCTGCGGAGACGAGCTCGGCAGTATCAGGCTCGCTCGACAGCGCGATGCGTTGAAGCTCGGATCGAAAGTCGAGCTCGCGGTCGCGCATTGCGACCGCACCGTCAATCTGCACGACTACTTTCATTGCGTGCGGGGAGAGGTGCTCACCGCTATCTCGCCGGTCGATGCGCGTGGCTCGCTGTAGCGGCGTTTGACGGAACGCGCCTCGCTTTTATGCAGCGCCTGTACCGCTATATCGTGCCCGGGCTCGTCATTCAGGCCGTGCTCGTCGGCGGCGGCTACGCGACGGGGCGCGAGCTCGTCGAGTTCTTCGTCTCCAAGGGGCCCGCGACCGGGCTGGCCGGCCTCGCCTTGACGGCCCTGTGGTTCAGCCTGGCATCGATGGTGGCGTTCGAGCTCGCGCGCCTCAATCGCGCCTTCGACTACAAGAGCTTCTGCCGGATCTTCATAGGCCCCGCCTGGGCGCTATTCGAGATCGGCTACTGGACGCTGCTGCTCCTGGTGCTGTCGGTGGTGGCCTCGGCTGCCGGGAAGCTCCTCGCACAAATGCTCGGTACGAGCGAGCTCTACAATTCGGTGCTGTTCATGTCCACCGTGGCGCTGGTGATCTTCTTCGGCAGCAACCTGGTCGAGAAGGTGATTTCGGCGTGGTCCGTCGTCTTCTACGCGACCTATGGAACGATGTTCGCGCTCGTCGTGTGGAAGTTCGGCCCGCAATTGCACCTCGCGCTCCGCACCACGCCTCTCGACGGCGGCGAGGCGGTGCGCGCGAGCTTCAGTTATCTGGGTTACAACGTCGTGATCCTCCCGACTCTGATCTTCGTCGCCAGGAACTTTCGATCGAGGCAGGAAGCATTCGTCGCCGGGGCACTCGCCGGGCCTCTCATTCTGCTGCCCGGGTTCGCCTCGCTGCTCGCACTGTCCGCCTTCTATCCTTCGATCTTATCGGCGCCTCTACCCATTTTCGTCGTGCTCGGGCGAGTTGCCGAGCGCGCGCTCTCGATGTGCGTGCAGATCGTGATTCTAGGCGCATTCATCAAGACCGGCGTCGGATTGCTGCACGGCTTGAACGAGCGCTTCGCCCGGGCCGCCACCGACCATGGCCGCTCGATGCCGAGGTATTTGCGGTCAGTCCTGGCGGTCGGCATCATGCTCGTCGCCGTGTTCGTCGCCTCCTCCGTCGGCATCATCGACTTGATCGGTCAGGGATATCGTTACAGCTCGTATTTCTTCCTCGTGATCTTCTTCTTGCCGTTGATGACGCGCGGGGTCTGGCTGACGATGCATCACGCCGAAATACCGTCATGACATCGAGTCGAGCGCGGACGCGGGCGTTGATCGGTGTCATCGCTTCATCGATCATTGCCTGGGTGGGCGTCGGGGCTCCGCGAGCTCAGCCGGCGCTCGGCGAGATGCAGACGGATTCCGCAGCCCCGGGGCTCGCTCCCACGGATATCGAGCGCGGGCTCGCAGGACTGCCGAAGTCCCGCCGCGAGGACATCGAGAAATCCAACGGCGCCGTGCCGGGGCCGGATTTCAGCTCGCTTCTCGACAAGGAGGTCGTCGCCATTGCGATGCGGGACGGTGTGACGCTGCACACCGAGATCTATACGCCGAAAAGGCGGTCAGGGCCGCTCCCTATCATCTACGAGGTGACTCCCTACGGATTGAGCCAGGATTCCCGCGGGTACACCGTGCACTTGCGCATGTATCCAGAGCTCATCGCCGAGGGCTACATATTCGCGTTCCAGGATTCGCGCGGCCGCGGAGGCTCGGGCGGGGAGTTCGTGACCGGCGGCCCGTTGCGTGACAAATCGCGTCCACACTCGACCGACCAATCGACGGACGCCTACGACAGCATCGACTGGCTGATCAAGCACGTGCGCAACAACAATGGACGCGTCGGGACGCTGGGAATCTCCTACGGCGGCTTTCTGGTCACCCGGGCGCTCGTGGATCCGCATCCGGCGCTCAAGGCCGCCTCGCCGCAGGCGCCCTGCGCGGACATGTTCATCGGCGACGATTGGCACCACAACGGCGCGTTTCGCCTGAGCTACAGTTTCGACTGGATCGCTGCGATGGAGACGGAGAGGCAGCCCGGTCGCTCGGAGGCACTCGCCGCGATCAGACGTTACGACGGTTACGATCAGTTTCTCGCGCTCGGCCCGCTGTCGAACGTCAACCGACTTCTCTTCCATGGCAGCGCCCCGAGCTGGAACGCCTTCGCGGAGCACCCCAATCTCGACTATTTCTGGACCCGGGACATGTGCGGGGTGCTGTCCTTCACCCAGCGGGTCAGCGTTCCGACCTTGGTGGTCGCCGGATACTTCGATGCGGAGGATTTCTACGGACCGCTCGCGCTCTATCGAAAATACGAGATGCAGGATCCGAAGCATTGGGTTCGCTTGGTGATGGGGCCGTGGTATCACGGCGAATGGAGCCGAAGCAGCGACGGACGCTCGATCGGGAAACTCGATTTCGGCCAGGATGCCTCCCGATGGTACCGGGACCGCGTGCAGGCGCGCTTCTTCGCGCATTGGCTGAAAGGCAGGGACTCGCCCGAGCTGCCTCCGGTGCTCGCGTTCAGGACCGGCGACAATCGCTGGGAGCGTTACGATTCCTGGCCGCCGCCGCGGGCAATCAAGGAGCGCAAGCTCTACTTGCGCGCCAACGGCGCTCTCTCCTTCGAGGCCCCATCCGAGGCCGGCGCACACGACGACTATGTCTCGGACCCCGCCAAACCGGTTCCTTACTTCCCGCGGCCCATCACCGAAGATTACTGGGCGGAATGGCAAGCGGCGGATCAGCGCTTCGTCGACGGACGGCCGGATGTGCTGACCTACGAGAGCGAGCCGTTGAAGGAGGATCTGTCGATATCCGGAGACCCGGTCGCGCACCTCTTCGCCGCGACCAGCGGATCGGACAGCGACTGGATCGTCAAGCTCATCGATGTCTATCCGGAGAACTTTGAGCCCGATCCCGCCATGAGAGGCTTCGAGCTGATGCTGGCCGGCGAGGTGTTCCGCGGCCGCTATCGCAAGAGCTTCGAGCGCCCCGAGCCGCTCGTGCCGGGAGCGGTGGCGGCCTACGCGATCCATTTGCGCGATCGGAATCACACCTTCAAGGCGGGTCATCGCATCATGGTGCAGATCCAGAGCAGCTGGTTCCCGCTCATCGATCGCAATCCGCAGCGCTACGTCGCGAGCATCTACGAGGCGGTGGAATCGGACTTCGCGCCCGCGACCCAGAGCGTGTATCGCTCCGCGCCGTACCCCTCGTATCTGAGTCTGCCGGTCAACACCCGGGCGCCCGAGCCGTTGCCGTCCGGCTTCGAGGCACCGGATCGAGCTCAGTAGCGCAGCTGCAGGTCGAGGCCGATCGTGCGCGGCTGATTGCTCACCCAGCGATTGAGCGAGGGGATGTTGACCGTCTGCGCCACGTTGTTGGTCAGGATCGCGAGCTTGTTCGTGAGGTTGTCGCAGAACAGGTATGCCGAGAACCGGTCGGCGCCGATGCCGGCCCGCACATTCACCAGCGAGTAGCCGGGCAGATTGTTGCGCACGTAGGTGATGTCCTGCATGGGACCGACATAGGTGTAGGTGCCGCGCGCGTTGAAGTTGTAGGTGCTCGACAGCGGCGTCGAATAGATGAGCGAGGTGTTCGCGGTCGCGTCGGGCACGTCCAAGAGCTTCTGCCCCGCGACGGTATTGGTCGCTCTGACGGTATCGGCGAAGGTCGCATGCGTGTAGCCCACATTCTGAGTGAGCGTCCAGGAAGGCGTGAGATTCGCGGCGAGTTCGATCTCCGAGCCATACACGTTGGCCGTCCCCGCGTTCGCAGTGAAGCCGAAACCGCAGGAAGGATCGACCAGCTGCTGCACGTCGGTCCATCGCTCGTAGTAAACGTCGCTGTTGATCTGGAGGTGATTGCCGATCGTGCGCGCCTTCTCGCCGATCTCATAGCTCCATACGTTATCGGGGTTGAACTGATTGGGCGCGGAGGAGAGCCCGAGCGACTCGAGATTTCCAGGACCCGTCAGACACTGCACCGGACCCGAGAGCGGCACGGGCGAGTTCGGACCTCCCGGTCTGAATCCCTTCGCCGCAGTCCCATAGACGAGCAGGTCCTCGAGCGGCGTATAAGCCAGGTTGACCTTGGGGTTGAAGCCCTTGTTGTTGGCGCTGCCGAACTCGAGGACCGTACCGGGTCCGGCCGCGATCGATGCGAGACCGCTGTTGATGGTCTCCTCCGAGCTCGTGTAGCGGTAGTAGCGCAAGCCCAGGGTGGCCTTCAGCTGATCCGTGACCCTGTAGGAAGCCTCGCCGAAGAGCGCGCGCTGCGTGATCTCGATCGGCTCGCCCACGGATATCAGGTTATCCGTGCCGAACATACTTGCGAAGCCCGGGTAGAGCGAGAGGGAGGTCGTGTTGGAGACGAAGTGGCTGTAGAACAAGCCGCCGAGCCACTGAAAGGGGCCCTCGCCGTTCGACGCTAATCGAATCTCCTCGCTCGCCTGATCGGTAAAATCGGTCTCCTCCTGCGAGCCTGCCCCCACACCTCCGCTCCCGATATAGAAGCTCGGGAAGCCGAAGAGCGCCTGCATCGTTTCGGAGATGTCTTGCGTCTGCTCATCGTGTCGGTTCCACTTCGCGGTCGCCGACGTCAGGTCCGCGAAGTCGAAGTGGTACTTGAGGGTCAGCGTGTAGAGGCTGAAGTTGTCCTCCAGCGGCTCGGCAATATCGAAGGGTTGATAGTGGGCGTATTGAGTTCCCGGCGGATCGTCGATGGTGAACGCGCCGCCGGTGTGGATCTTCTGATACATGACGCCCGGAGTGATCGACAGGCGATCGCCGAGCTTGAAGAGCACGCTCACCCGTCCTCCCTGGAGCTCTTCCCAGTTGACATCGGAGTGCCTCGCCTCGACGGGTGCGGCGAGCACGTTGCCGCGGGTGAGTCCGCCGTTGGTCTCCAGGGGAAAGGGGGAGAGCACGACCCGATCGATCCAGCCGGAAGTGTATTTGTACGTTCCCACGAATCTGACGGCTGCCACATCCGGCGCGATGGGCAGATTGAGCATTGCGCTGCCGCCGTAATTGAACCCGCCGCCGTCGGTGCCCGACTCCTTGGTCTGAGCGCTCACTGCGACCGTGTTGAGCTCGGGGGGATTCGTGACCAGCTTGATCGTGCCGCCCATCGAGCCCGACCCGTAGAGTGTTCCCTGCGGGCCACGCAGCACTTCGACTCGGTTCAGGTCATAGAGGTCCGGATCGACGACGACTTTGCCTTGCGCCGCCTGCGAGGGCGCCGTGAGCGGGGCATCGTCGACGTAAAATCCCACCGTCGGTGAGAAGCCCCCGGTCGCCGTCAAGCCCCGCATCTCGAACTCCGTTTGACCCGGCCCGCTCGTCTTCATGGAGACACCCGGCGTCTCCTGCGCAATCGAGCGAAAATCGGAGAATCCCCGCGCCTCGATCTCCGCCTCGGAGAGGGCCGTCATGCTGATGGGGGTCTTCTGCACCGTCGATTCGCGCTTCTCCGCGGTGACGACGATCTCCTCGAGCGCCGTCTCCTTGGAAGCCCTCCTCTCGGGCTCCGCCGGTCGAGGTCCTGCCTGATCGGTCTCGGCTTGCGCAGGTGTCGCGTGCACGGCAGCGCATAGCGCCAGCGTCATCAACGGCCAGGGAATTCTATTGATCATCCCCATCTTGTGACTCCCGGTTCGAACGCTCCGGGATCATAAACGGATAGTCGACTCGGGTCGAGTATCATTTGCGACAGCAATGGCCCGGTGCGCTGCCTCGCCTTCCTCGAGTGTGCTGCCGCGTCGGTGACGCGGCGCAAAACGTCGGCGCCGCTTCGACGCCCGAGGCGGCGCGCCGGCGACGCCGGCCCGGCTCGATTCCCGCGCAGGAAGCCGGCCCGCGAGAGACCCGAACGCGCCTGCGTGCGATACACTTGGGCCTCGTCGAGGGAGATGCGAAAGTGTCGATCCACGTTGCGCTGAATCACCTCATGCACTACCGCTATGACCGGCGCGTCGCCTTCGGACCGCAGATCATCCGGCTGCGTCCGGTGCCCCATTGCCGCACGCGGATCCTCGCCTACTCGCTCAAGGTCGATCCCGCCGAGCACTTCATCAACTGGCAGCAGGATCCGCAATCGAATTATCTCGCTCGTCTGGTGTTCCCCGAGCCCTCCGATGAGCTGCGCGTCGAGGTCGATCTGGTCGCCGAGATGGCGGTCTTGAACCCCTTCGATTTTTTTCTGGAGTCCTACGCGCGCAATTTCCCGTTCGACTACGAATCCTCCGAGCGGCACGAGCTCACGCCGTTTCTGGTGAAGGGACCCGAGACCCCGCTCCTCTTGAGGTATCTGTCGAGCGTGTCGCGCGAGTCACGCGGCACGGTCGATTTTCTCGTGGACTTGAACCGTCGAGTAGCGGCGGACGTGAAATACGTGATCCGAATGGAACCGGGCGTCCAGTCGTGCGAAGAGACTCTCGAGCGGCGCTCCGGCTCGTGCCGTGATTCGGCGGCCTTGCTCGTTGAGCTGCTCCGCTCTCTGGGGTTGGCCGCGCGCTTCGTCTCGGGCTACCTCATCCAGCTGGTGGCGGACGTGAAGCCGCTCGAGGGCCCGCCCGGTCCCAGCCGGGATTTCACGGATCTGCATGCCTGGTGTGAGGTGTATCTGCCCGGCGCCGGATGGATCGGATTGGATCCGACGTCGGGACTCCTCACGGGCGAAGGTCACATCCCGCTCGCCTGCACGCCGGATCCGCAATCCGCAGCGCCGCTCAGCGGCGCCGTGGAGGGCTGCGAGGCGAAGTTCGACTATCGGATGAAGGTCGCCCGCGTCTTCGAGGCGCCGCGCGTCACGAAGCCGTATTCGCAAGCGCAATGGGCCGCCATCGATGCGCTCGGCAGGCGGGTCGATGAGCGCCTGGTGGCGGGCGATGTGCGGCTCACGATGGGCGGAGAGCCCACGTTCGTGTCGAGCGAGGATGCGGCCGCGGCGGAGTGGAACACCGCAGCGCTCGGCGACAGCAAGCGCAAGATGGCTGCCGATCTGTTCCATCGGCTGAAGGAGCGCTATGCACCACGCGGACTCGCGCACTTTGGGCAAGGTAAGTGGTATCCCGGCGAGCAGCTGCCCCGCTGGTCCCTGAGCTGCTTCTGGCGCAAGGACGGAGACCCCATCTGGAACGACGCCGAGCTCATCGCCGATGAACGGCGCATCTACCCGAACGCGGCCGCGAACGCACCCGCGCTCCTCGGCGCCGTCGCAGAACGGCTCGGCGTATCTGCCGAGCACGTATTCCCGGCCTACGAGGACATCTTCTACTACCTGTGGCGCGAGCGCAGGCTCCCCGCCAACGACGACCCGTTGAAGGCCCATCTCGACGATCCGCTCGAGCGTGAGCGGCTCGCGCGCGTGCTCGAGCGCGGCCTCGGGCGGGTCGCGGGCTTCGTGCTGCCGCTCGCGCGCGCGCTCGACGGCGTGCGCTGGGAGAGCGGCCCCTGGTTACTGCGCCGCGAGCGATGTTACCTGGTTCCCGGTGATTCCCCGATCGGCTACCGCCTGCCGCTCGATTCCCTTCCGTGGGTACTCCCGAGCGATTATCCGCACGTCTATCCGCCCGATCCCACGCAGCACTTCGGCCCGCTTGCTCCCCATGCGCAGATCCGCGAGCAGCTGCGCGCGGCCTCGGGCGCAGCGGGCGAACCCGAGCGCACAGGCCGGGACCAGGCGCGTGCGGCCGAGGCGGCAGCGCGCGCGGTCACATCCGATTCGAGGGCCACGCTCGAGGCGAGCGAGCTCGATTCGAGCGCCGCGGGCATCGTGCGGACCTCGATGTGCGCCGAGGAGCGCAGCGGCGTCCTGCACGTCTTCATGCCCCCGACAGTCGCCCTCGAGGACTACCTCGAGCTGGTCGCGGCGGTCGAGGCCGCCGCCGCAGCGCTCGAGCAGCCGGTGATCGTCGAAGGCTACGAGCCGCCTCGGGATCCGCGCCTGGTGCACTTTCGGATAACGCCCGACCCCGGCGTCATCGAGGTCAACGTTCAGCCGAGCACGAGCTGGGAGGAGCTCGTGTCGCAGACCACTCACCTCTACGAGGCGGCGCACGCCTCGAAGCTGCGCTCCGAGAAATTCATGCTCGACGGGCGGCATGTGGGAACCGGCGGCGGCAATCACATCGTGCTCGGTGGAGCGAGCGCGCCGGACTCGCCCTTCCTCAGGCGCCCCGACCTCCTGCGCAGTCTCATCTCCTACTGGCACAATCATCCGTCGCTGTCCTATTTGTTCTCGAGCCTGTTCATCGGGCCGACATCGCAGGCGCCGCGCGTCGATGAGGCGCGCGACGATTGGCTCTACGAGCTCGAGCTCGCGTTCGCGCAGTTTCCCGAGCCCGGAAGCGAGGCCCCGCCGTGGCTCGTCGACCGGCTCCTCAGGAATCTTCTGATCGACGTCACCGTCAATACGCATCGCGCCGAATTCTGCATCGACAAGCTGTACTCACCCGATAGCGCGAGCGGCCGGCTGGGACTGGTCGAAATGCGCGCCTTCGAGATGCCGCCGCACGCGCGTATGAGCCTGGTGCAGCACGTGCTGCTGCGCTCCCTCGTGGCACGATTCTGGCGCGAGCCCTATGCGCCGCCGCGGCTCGCACGCTGGGGAACCCAGCTGCACGACCGGTTTCTCCTGCCGCACTTCGTGAAGCAGGATCTCGACGATGTTCTCGAGGATCAGTCGCGTGCAGGCTTCGAGCTGCGCCCCGACTGGTTCGCGCCGCATTTCGAATTCCGCTTTCCGAAGCTGGGCGAGGTCGCGGTGCGCGGGGCCTTGCTCGAAATCCGTCAGGCGCTCGAGCCCTGGCACGTGATGGGAGAGGAGGGAAGCGTCGGCGGCACGGTACGCTACGTCGATTCCTCGCTCGAGCGAGTCGAGGTGAAGGTGAGCGGCCTCGCTCCCGATCGGTACGCGGTCAGCTGCAACGGTCGCGCCTTGCCGCTGCGGCCCACGGGCCGTCAGGGAGAATACGTGGCCGGCGTGCGCTATCGTGCGTGGCAGCCGCCGTCGGCGCTGCATCCGAAAATCGGCATCCACTCGCCGCTGACATTCGATATAGTCGACACCTGGATGAAGCGATCGGAAGGCGGATGTCGATATTATGTCGTCCATCCGGGCGGGCGCAGCCACGAGACCTTTCCCGTCAATGCGTTCGAGGCCGAAAGCCGGCGGCTTGCGCGGTTCTTTCGCATCGGCCACACGCCCGGCCCCTTGACCGCGGAACCCGCCGCCATGAGCGAAGAATTCCCCTTCACCTTGGACCTGCGCAATCATCGATAAAGATCCGCGACTGTTGAGCTATCGCAGCGACCCCAGGCGCTATGACGAGCTATTGGACGGTAACGGCCGCGTTCGCAGCCACTGGCAATCCTTGATCGACGGGGTCTTCGAGGACGATGCGCGGGCGGCGCGGCGCGCCACCGAGCTCACGCGTCGCATGATCATCGAGAACGGCATCACCTACAACGTGTACGCCGACGCTCAGGGGCGCGATCGCCCGTGGATCCTCGACCCGCTGCCGTTCATCTTGAACGCGGAGGAGTGGCGCATCATCGAGGCGGGAATCGCGCAGCGTGCGCGACTCTTGAACGCGGTGCTCGTCGATCTTTACGGAAAGCGCGAGCTCCTGTCCCAGGGCGCGTTGCCCGCCGAGCTCCCCTTCGGCCACCCCAGCTTTCTCTGGCCTTGCAGCGGCATCCGCCCGCCCGGCGACCGGTGGCTCGCGATCTATGCCGCCGACCTCGCGCGCTCGGCCGACGGCCAGTGGTGGGTGCTCGCGGACCGCACTCAGGCCCCTTCGGGACCGGGCTATGCGCTCGAGAATCGCCAGATTGTCCGCCGCGCCTTCCCCGAGCTCACGCAGTCGATGGACGTGCGATCCCTGGGAGGCTTCTTCTCGGGGCTGCGCGACGAGTTGCTGCGCAAG
>DATHCO010000152.1:0-21568 GCA_035319505.1 Steroidobacteraceae bacterium
CACCCAAGGCGTGCCCGCCCCGAACTCGAGGCCGCCCGTGCGGCCTCAGCGCGTGCGAAACCGATAGATGATGGTGTTCCGGTACACCTCGCCGGGCTCGAGCAAGGTCGACGGAAACCCGGTCTCGTTCGGCGAATTCGGAAAATGCTGCGCTTCCAGGCAAAAGCCGCTCCGCCGGCCATAGACCAGGCCCCCTTTGCCGCGCAGCGATCCGTCCAGGAAATTCCCGGTGTAGAACTGCAGCCCCGGTTGATCCGTGATGAGCTCGAGCACACGGCCGCTCACGGGCTCGTACACCCGGGCGGCGACGGCGGCCGCTCGCGGATCGCCGCCGCGCCGGGGCTGCGGATCGAGCCCGGCGGGCTCCCGCGGGGCGGAAGGGCGCTGCGGATCGAGGCCGGAAGGGGGCTCAGGGTCAGCGGCGCCGTCGAGCACATAGTTATGGTCATACCCGCGCGCGAGCTCGAGCTGCGGGTCGTGCTTGCCGATGCGCTCGCCGATCGCCCGCGGCTCGCGAAAATCGAGCGCGGTGTTCGCCACCGAGCGCAGTTCCCCCGTGGGCACCAGTGTCGCGTCGATCGGGGTGAAGCGCGTGGCGTTGATCTGCACGAGATGATCAAGTACATCGTGCGGCTCATTCACGCCGTGCAGGTTGAAGTACGAATGCTGAGTCAAGTTGACGACGGTGGCCCGATCGGTGGTCGCCTCGCAAACGAGCCCGAGGGCATCGTCCTCGGTGAGCGTGTAACGGGCTTCGACCGCAAGGTTGCCGGGATAACCTTCCTCGCCATGGCGGCTGACATAGCGCAGCGTGAGCTCGGGACCCGCCGGCGTGACCCTCGAGCCCGTGACGCCCCACACGACCTTGTCGAAGCCGATCCGGCCCCCGTGGAGCGAGTTCGGCGGATCGTTCAGCGCGAGCGTGTGGTGCTCGCCGTCGAGCTCGAACCGGCCCTGCGCGATGCGATTGGCGTAGCGGCCGATGATGGCGCCGAAGTAGGGGCTCTTCTCGACATAATCGGCCAACCCGTCGAATCCCAGCACGACATCCTCGTACCGACCCTGCCGGTCCGGCGCGCTGAGCGAGCTGACGATGCCGCCGTAGGTGAGGATCTGCGCTCGCATGCCGGCACGATTCGTGAGCGTATAGCGAGCGACCTCGACGCCCCCGGGCGCCTGCCCGAACGAGTCGCTCACGATGGCCTCGTGCACCAGCCCGGATCCGCCGCCCATGCAAAGCCCGCTGCCCATGCCAGAAGCTCCCCAACTCTCCCCCGAGCGGTCGCGCTCGGCAGGCGAGTTTAAATATACTCACGATACAAATGAGAATAACGCATACCTTCGGGAGCTCCGACTGGCTGGCGATCGGGGTGTACTTCGCAGTCCTGCTCGGGGTCGCCGCGTGGGTCGTGCGCCGTGCCCAGGACACCGCGAAGGACTACTTCCTGGCGGGACGCAACCTCCCCTGGTGGATCATCGGGGCATCCATTTTCGCCTCCAACATCGGCTCCGAGCACATCGTGGGACTCGCAGGCTCCGGCGCCCAGGAGGGCGTCGCGCTCGCGCACTACGAGTTGCATGCCTGGTGCCTCCTGGTGCTCGCGTGGGTGTTCGTGCCGTTCTATGCGCGCTCGCTGGTCTACACCATGCCGGAGTTCCTCGAGCGGCGCTTCTCGGCGCGCTCGCGTTACGTGCTGTCCGTCGTCTCCTTGGTCACCTTCGTCGTGTCGAAGATCGCAGTGGGCGTGTTCGCCGGCGGGGTGGTGTTCTCGACCCTGCTCCCCGAGATGAAGCTCAGCATCGGCGGGTACGCCATCGACAGCTTCTGGATCGGCTCGGTGGGCACGATCGGGCTCACCGGTCTTTATACCGCCCTCGGCGGGATGCGGGCCGTGGCTTACAACGATGCGGTCCAGGTCATCGTCCTCATCGGCGGGTCCGCGTTACTGACGCTCTATGGTTTGCACGTGCTCGGCGGGTGGTCGGAGGTGCGGCGGCTTTGCGGCTCCGAGATGCTAAATCTCTGGAAACCGATCAGCCCCTCGGGCGTGCTCTCGACCTGGGCGCCGGTGATGGAAAGGAACGCCGACGGGACGCTCGTGCGCCAGGCTTGGTATTTCAACGACAACTTTCCGTGGCCGGGGATGCTGATTTGCGCGCCGATCATCGGACTCTGGTACTGGTGCACGGATCAATACATCGTGCAGCGAGTGCTCGGAGCCCCGGACGAGCGCACGGCGCGGCGGGGCAGCATCTTCGCGGGGTTCCTCAAGCTCTTTCCTCCGTACCTCTTCATCATTCCCGGACTCATCTGCTTCGCGTTGGCCAAAAGCGGCAAGATCCCCGAGCTTGCGCCCCTGGTTGGGGCGGACGGGAAGCCGGTCGCCGCGCAGACCCAGGGCGCATTTCCCCTGATGGTGAAATATCTGCTGCCCACGGGGCTGCGCGGCATCGTCGTTGCGGGTCTGCTCTCCGCCCTGATGGGATCGCTCGCGGGCGTCTTCAATGCGTGCTCGACGCTCTTCACGGTGGATCTTTATCAGAAATGGCGAACGAGCGCTTCGCAGCGCGAGCTCGTACACACCGGCCGCGTGGCAACGAGCGCCTGTGTCATACTGGGTCTCGCCTGGATCCCGGTGATTCGCGGCGCGCACGGACTCTACGGCTACTTGCAGACCGTGCAAAGCTATCTCGCGCCGCCGATCTTCGTCGTGTTCTTCCTGGGGGTCTTCTGGCGTCGGGTGAATGCGCAGGGGTGTTTCTGGTCACTGATCGTGGGTCTTGCCCTCGGCATTGCACGTTTGGGCATCGACACGCCGGTTGCCTTGACGGCACCCGGCGGAGCACACGGGTATACCCCGGGGTCCTTGCTCTGGGTCATCAACCACATCAACTTCCAGTACTTCAGCGTGCTCATCACGCTGGTGTCGGCGCTCGTGCTCGTCGGGGTGAGCCTCGCGACCGCGGCGCCCGACTCGGGGCAGATTCAGGGGCTCACATTCGCCACCGCGAGCCCCGCCGATCGAGCGCGGAGCCGCGCGAGCTGGAGCTGGCGGGAGGTCGCGGCTTCGGCGTTCATTTTGAGCTGCATTTTGGGGGCGTATCTGTACTTCACCGGATGAGCGCTGCGTGAACACCACCTGACCCTTTGAGGAGCGGCACTGCCTTTCCGGCCGAGCGCGTCCGGGGCGCCGAAATACGATGAGCAAGGAATTTTTCGAAGGCATTTCCCCCGTTCGTTATGAAGGGCCGAACAGCACTCGCGCGCTCGCCTTTCGGTACTACGATCCCGAGGAGCGGATCGACGGCAAGACGCTCAAGGAGCACCTGCGATTCTCCGTGGCGTTCTGGCATTCATTTCGCGGCAACGGCGCCGATACTTTCGGCTCAGCGACGATCGTGCGGCCGTGGGAGACCTCGGGCGATCCCATGACCGTGGCGCAGGCGCGGCTCGAGGCGGCCTTCGAGTTCAACGTCAAGATGCAGGCGCCCTTCTGGTGCTTCCACGACCGCGACATCGCCCCCGAGGGGGAGAGCTTGCGCGAGACCAATGCGCGCCTGGACGTGCTGGTTACGCAGGCGAAGGCGCTGCAACGGGCGACCGGTGTGCGGCTGCTGTGGGGTACCGCTAACCTGTTCTCCCATCCGCGCTACATGTGCGGCGCCGCCACCAATCCGGATGCGCGGGTGTTCGCCTACGCCGCCGCGCAGGTGAAGAAGGCGCTCGAAGTGACCCTCGAGCTCGGCGGCGAGAACTACGTCTTCTGGGGCGGACGGGAGGGCTACGATACCCTCCTCAACACGGACTTGAAGCGCGAGCAGGCGCATCTCGCGGCGTTTCTGCACATGGCCGTCGACTACGCCAAAGAGATCGGATTCAAGGGGCAGTTCTTGATCGAGCCCAAGCCGAAGGAGCCGACCAAGCATCAGTACGACTTCGATGTCGCCGCGGGCATCGCCTTCTTGCGCACCTATGGTCTCGACAAGCACTTCAAGTTCAACATCGAGACCAATCATGCGACCCTCGCGGGGCACACCCTGCAGCACGAGATCGAGACCGCCGCCGCGCACGGACTCTTCGGCTCCATCGATGCGAACACGGGAGACCTCCTGCTCGGTTGGGATACCGATCAGTTCAATACCGATGTGCGCGAGCTCGCCCTCGCCATGCTGTCGATCCTGCGCGCCGGGGGCCTGAAGCCCGGGGGCCTCAATTTCGATGCCAAGGTGCGCCGTGCGTCGATCGATGCGGAGGATCTGTTTCACGCGCACATCGGTGCGTTTGACGCTTACGCGCTCGCCTTCAAGATCGCCCGCCGGATCATCGCCGACGGAGCCTTCGATCGGTTCGTGGCGGCGCGCTACGCGAGCTACGACACCGGCATCGGCCGGGACATCGAGGAGCGACGGCTGGGGTTCAAGGAGCTCGAGCGTGAAGCGCTCGAGTCCGGCGAGCCCACGCCGCGCTCAGGGCGCCAGGAGTACCTGGAGAATCTCCTGATGCAGTATGTGCACGGACAGCGCTGAGCGGACGCAGCTCGCCCCGTGTCGCTCTTCATCGGCGTCGACAGCGGCACGCAGAGCGTGAAGGCGCTGGTGCTCGACATGGAGGAGCGACGCATCGTGGCGCGTGCGAGCGCCCGACATGCGCTGATCTGCGGGCTCCCGCCGCGCCACATGGAGCAGCACCCGCAGCACTGGGTCTCTGCCCTCGATCTCGTGATCCGCAAACTGGCGGGACAAATCGAGCGGCGACGCGTGCGCGGCATCGGCGTCTCGGGTCAGCAGCACGGCTTCGTACCCCTCGATGCTGAGGGCGAGGTGATCCGCCCGGCGAAGCTCTGGTGCGATACCAGTACCGCCGGCGAAAGTGAATGGCTGAATCGCAAGCTCGGCGGTCGCAGGGCCGCCATTCGCCGGGTGGGGCTCCCGTTCTTGGCGGGGTACACGGCCCCGAAGATCTTGTGGCTCAAGCGGCATGAGCCCCTCAACTATCGCCGGCTGCGCCACGTTTTGCTGCCCCACGATTACCTGAACTACTACTTGACCGGGCGCTACTCGATGGAATGCGGGGACGCCTCGGGCACGGCGCTCCTCGATGTGCGCCGGCGACGCTGGTCTGCTCTGGCCATCGCGGCGATCGACAGGAATCTTGCGGACTGGCTGCCGGCGTTGTCTTCGTCGCACGAGCCGGCCGGAATGCTCCGCCCCGATCTTGCCCGATCTTTCCGCCTGCCGCAGGACGTGGTGGTGAGCGCGGGCGGCGGAGACAACATGATGGCCGCGATCGGCACCGGGAACGTCCGTTTGGGCGTGGTGACGGTCAGCCTCGGCACGAGCGGCACCGTGTTCGCGTTCAGCCGCGAGCCGCTCATCGATGGGCGCGGCGAGGTGGCTGCGTTCTGCGACTCGACCGGCGGCTGGCTGCCGCTCGTGTGCACGATGAACGTGACACTCGTGACTGAGGGGTTCCGCAAGCTCTTTGGGTGGAGTCACCGGCAGTTCGAGAACGCGGTCGCCGCGACGCCGGCCGGTGCGGGGGGACTGACGCTCACGCCCTATTTCGTCGGCGAGCGTACGCCGGACCTGCCCGCGGCCACAGGGTCCCTCCACGGGCTCACCTTGCAGACACTGGCGCGTCCGTACCTCGCGCGCGCCGCCGTCGAGGGGGTTTCCCGGGGCCTGCAGTATGGCCTCGACGCTCTCGCGCGGCTCGGCTCGAAGGCGCGCGAGATTCGCCTCACCGGGGGCGGCGCCCGCTCCGCGGCGTGGCGGCAAATCATGGCGGACCTCTTCGGCATCCCCGTAGTGAAGATCAGCGAGGACGAATGCGCAGCCCTCGGCGCGGCGGTGCAAGCCGCCTGGTGCGTCGGGCGACTCGACAATCCGCGTGCGTCGATCGAGAACTATGCGAGGGAGCTGGTGAGGCTCGACGAGTCGACGCGGTGTGTGCCGGGGAAGCGCTGATGGCGCTGGGTTATACTCGAGGCCGGTGTGTTGCGACCGGGCGTCGACATAACTTAATACGATGACAGTCGGGAGGTCTGTTTTCAGTGCCCGATAGCCGCACGGCAGCCGTGCGTGGATCGGGCATGGCCCAAGGTCCGCGGTTGCGCCGTGCCCTTTCGCTGTGGGACCTGTTCCTCTACGGCGTCATCGTGACGTCGCCCGTGGCGCCGATGTCAATTTATGGCATCGTCAGCGTGCGCGCGCATGGGCACGTAGCCGCGATCATCCTGGTCGCGATGCTCGCGATGCTGCTCACGGCGGTGAGCTATGGGCGCATGGCGCGCGCCTATCCGAGCGCGGGTTCCGCGTTCGCTTACGTCGGGCAGGAATTCAATCCCATCGCCGGCTACGTGGTCGGATGGAGCCTGGTGCTCGATTACATCTTGAATCCGCTCATCTGCATCATCTGGTGCAGCCAGCAGTCGCATGTGTTCGTGCCGAGCATCGGCTACCCGAGCTGGGCCGTGTTCTTCGCCGTCCTCTTCACCACGCTGAATGCGCAGGGGATCAGGACCTCGGCACGCGTCAATGCGATGCTGGCGGCGGGCATCGGGTGCGTGGTGGTGGTGTTTCTGGGTGTATCGGCAGCCTACGTCGCGCATCATCCGTACGGCGGAGACGGCTTTTTCAGCAAGCCCTTTTTCGACCCACATACCTTCAGCTTGACCGCGACGGTGGGCGCGACGTCGGTGGCGGTGCTCACCTACATGGGGTTCGATGCCGTCTCGACGCTCGCGGAGGAGGCGCAGAATCCGCGCAAAATCCTGCCGGCGACGGTTCTCACCTGCCTCGGGATCGGCGCCATCTCCTTGCTCGAAGTCTATGCGGCGCAGCTCGTCTGGGGGACCATCGAGCCCTTCCCCAACATCGACACGGCCTTTCCGTTCGTCGCAGGCCGAGCCTGGGCTCCCATGTTTTTCGTGCTCGGGCTCACGCTCGTCATCGCGCAGATCGGATCGGGGATTGCCGCTCAGCTCGGCGCCGCGCGCGTGCTCTACGGCATGGGCCGAAGCGGAGCGCTGCCGGCGGGGTTCTTCGGCGTGATCGAGCCCAAGCGCCGGGTCCCTCGGAACAACGTAGTTTTCGTCGGCGCGCTGGCGCTCGCGGGCGCGCTCATCCTGCCCCTGATCGCGCGCGAGTCGACCGGGTATGAGCTCGCAGTCAACCTCGTCAATTTCGGCGCCCTGATCGCCTTCATGGGTGTCAATGCGGCGGCCCTCATGCACTATTTCATTCGCGCCGAGAGGCGCCGGTGGATCGATTGTGTCGCCCCGGTGCTCGGCTTTCTGGTGTGCGTGCTGCTTTGGTGGAGCCTGAGCCTGCCCTCGCGCTTGCTGGGCGGTTCCTGGATGGCGATCGGCATCGCCTTCGGCGCCTGGAAGACGCGCGGGTTCAAGTCGAACCTCGTCAACTTCGAGCTGCCGCCAGATTCAGCCGATGCCTCGCCGGAAGCGGTGAAGGCGTAGATTTCTCGACCGCCGCAGATCGAGTTACTGGCTCCTCAAATCTCCGGAGCAGGTGATCTCAGGCAAAAGCGCTGAGGCGCCTTGACGGCCCAACTCCGATCGGGGAGAGTTCCTGCAAGCGCTTGCAAAAGGGTGGGCTGGAGGGTCGGTGAAGGCGATCGGCATCGGATTGGTGGGGACCGGCTACATGGGCAAGGCACACGCGGTCGCGCTCAAGTCCGTGGGCGCTGTCTTCAATACAAGCTTGCGACCGGTGTGCGAGATGATCTGCAGCACGACGGCCGCCGGTGCGGCTCGGAAGGCTGCGGAATACGGGTTCAATGCTTCGACCGAGCGCTGGCAGGAACTCATCGCGAGCCCGCGCGTCGAGGCCGTGGTGATCGCCTCACCCCAAACTACGCACCGCGAGATCGCACTCGCGGCGTTCACGGCGGGCAAGCCCGTATTCTGTGAGAAACCGTTGGGTGCCTCGCTCGAGGACGCTCGAGTGATGACGGCCGCCGCTGCTGCGGCTGGCCTCACCAATATGGTGGGATTCAATTACATTCGAGCGCCGGCAATGCAGCTCGCCCGCGAGATGATCGCCGGGGGCGAGATCGGAGACATCATCCACGTGCGCGCGGAGCACACCGAGGACTTCCTGGCCGACCCAGAGGAGCCCGCGAGCTGGCGCACGCGCGAACGCTGTGCCGGAAATCTCGGTGATCTGTCGCCGCACATCATCAATGCGGTGCTGCGTCTCGTTGGTCCCATCGACACCCTGGTCGCCAGCGTGCGCACGGTGTACGCGAGCCGATCCGGGCCCAATGGGCGGGAGTCGGTCACGAACGACGATCAGGCCGACCTGTTATGCGCTTTCACGAGCGGCGCCATGGGATCGATCACGGTGAGCCGCGTAGCCACGGGGCGCAAGATGGGTTACGCCTATGACATCACCGGAACGAAGGGGGCGCTCAAGTTCGACGCGGAGGACCAAAACGCCTTGTGGTTTTACGATGCGCGCCTGCGCCGCGGACGGCAAGGCTTTGCCAAGCTGCTAACCGCGCCCGAGCATCCGGATTTCGGAGCTTTTTGTGAGGGCCCCGGTCACGGCACCGGATACGGCGCGCAGATCATCATCGAGGCGCGGGATTTTTTGAAGGCGATCGACACACATGAGGCGCTTTTCCCGACCTTCCAAGACGGGCTCGAGGTGAGCCGTGTCGTGGAGGCGGCATTTCGCTCCCATGCCGAGAGGCGCTGGGTCCGGATCGCGGAATTTTGAGCTGGTTGTCAAATACGGAGTCTTCGATGCAGCTGTCGATTGGAAATGCGCCCTGTTCCTGGGGCGTGGAATTTGCGGGCGATCCGCGCAATCCGCCTTGGACGCGCGTGCTCGACGAAGCGAAAGCCGCCGGCTACACGGGCATCGAGCTCGGGCCCCTGGGCTTCATGCCCGAGGATCCCGCAATTCTCGGCCCCGCCCTGGCCGAGCGTGGGCTGACGCTCGTCGGCGGCGTCCTGTTCCGCGCGTTCCACGATCCAGCGCGGTGGGCAGACCTGCAGGACGCCGCACAGCGCACGTGTCGAGCGCTCTGCGCGCACGGCGCCCAGCGGCTGGTGCTCATCGATTCGATCTCGCCGCGGCGCGCGCCCACAGCCGGCCGCGGACAGGAGGCCGAGCGCCTCAAGGGGAGTGAGCGAGCCGGGCTCCTCGAGCGGATCAAATCCGTCGCGAAGCTCGGCAGCGAGGAGTTCGGACTCGAGGTCAGCATGCACGCCCACGCGGCGGGCTTCGTCGAGTTCGAGGACGAGCTGGAGGAGGTGCTCGATGCGATCGCGCCGGAGCTGCTGGGAGTTTGTCTGGACACCGGTCATTGCGAGTACGCC
The DNA here is from genome assembly GCA_035319505.1 of Steroidobacteraceae bacterium. Lineage (GTDB taxonomy): Bacteria > Pseudomonadota > Gammaproteobacteria > Steroidobacterales > Steroidobacteraceae > Bog-1198. The sequence goes on from DATHCO010000152.1 coordinate 9,345, forward strand.
GGCTTCGATCCCGTTGCCTTCTATCGGCGGCACAGCGACCGTGTCTCCTACCTCCATTTCAAGGACATCGATCCCAAGGTGCGGCGCCGCGCGATCGATGAGCGGATCGGCTTTTACGATGCATGCGCGGCGGGACTCTTCTGCAACTTGGGCGATGGGGTGGTCGATTTTCTCGCGTTGAAGAGCGCCCTCGGGAAGGCGAATTTTTCGGGCTGGGGCACGGTGGAGCAGGACTGCGATCCGAGCGGCAGCCGCTCGCCGCTCGCGGACGCGAAGGCGAACCTCGCCTACCTCAAGCGCATCGGGCTTGCCTGATGCGCCTGCGGTGGGGATTGATCGGAGGCGGGGAGGGCAGCCAGATCGGGGCCACACACCGCATCGCGGCGGGGCTCGACGGCGCTTTCGAGCTCCTCGCCGGGGCGGTCGACGTCGATCCGGCCCGCGCGCGCGACTATGCGCTGCGCCTGGGCATCCCGGCCGAGCGCGCCTACGGGGACTGGCGTGAGATGCTGAGCGCCGAGCGCGCTCGGGCCGATCGACTCGACCTCGTGACCGTGGCCACACCTAATAGCACGCATTTCGAGATCACCAAGGCCTTTCTCGAGGCCGGGTTCGATGTACTGTGCGAAAAGCCGCTCACCACCGCCGTGCGCGATGCCGTGGAAATCGTGCGCACGGCGCGCGAACGCAACCGGATCTGCGCGGTGAACTACGGTTACTCGGGATATGCGCTCGTGCGGCACGCGCGGGCGATGGTAGCTCGCGGTGACCTCGGCAATATCCGGGTGGTAGTGGCGGAGTTTGCCCACGGCCACCATGCGAATGCCGCCGATGCCGACAATCCGCGTGTGCGCTGGCGCTACGATCGGAAGCTCGCCGGCGTCTCGTCCATTCTCGCCGACTGCGGTATTCACGCGTTGCACATGGCGTGCTTCATCACCGGTCAAGAGCTACGGTCGCTCGCCGCGGATTTCGCCTCGACCGTCCCCGGACGCGAGCTCGAGGACGATGCGCTGGTCGCATTTCGGATGTCGGGCGGTGCCGTCGGAAGGCTCTGGACCAGTGCCATAGCCGCCGGCCGGATGCACGGGCTCGGAATTCAAGTGTTCGGCGAGAAAGGCGGCTTGCGCTGGCAGCAAGAGCGGCCAAACCAGCTGCAGTGGACCCCGGCGGGCGGCGCGACCTCGGTTATCGAACGGGGCGTTGCAGGACTATCGCCCGAGGCGGATCGCGCATCGCGCGTGACGGTCGGGCATGCCGAGGGGTTCTTCGGCGCCTTCGCCAACATCTATGCGGATCTTGCGGAGCTGTTGCGTGCACGCCGGGAAGGGCGCCACCCCAGCCCGCTGGCGTGCTCCTATCCGACCGCCGAGGACGGCCTGCGCGGCATCGCGGCCGTGCACGCTGCGGTGGCCTCGGCAAGGGCGAGGGGCGCTTGGGTCGATGTGGCCGTTGCGATGTCCGGAAGCTAGTCCGTCGCTCATGGCACGCGCCGAGCGCGCACGAGATGTCCACCTCGATCCGGCGCTGCGCTTGTCATCGCCGCACTGGCGGCTCCGGGAACATAGCGTGCCGCGATCTGAGCAGGGCCGAGATCCTCGATCTCCTCGAATCCCGAGGAAAGCAGCTGCGAATGCAGTCGGTGCGTCTCGAAAGTGCTTCGGAATGGCTCGCCCGCCGAGGCGACACGCTCCGCCAGCGCCGCGCGCGCCGCAGTCGCTTCGCTCGGCGCCGCCTGCAGCGGATTCCCGTAGTCGAACACCACGGTGGCGCCACCCGCCAAGCCCGCGATGAACCCGAGCGTCGAGTACACCGTCGCCTCGTGCAAGTAAGGGACGACGCCGAGCCAGCTGAAGAAGCTGCACTCGGTGGGATCGAAGGTGGCGGCCGCGAGTGCGTCCGCCAGGCTCTCGCGCTCCAGGTCGATCGGCGCAAAGATGAGCTGGGGCGGTAGCCCAATGCGCGCCTCGGCGAGCCGCTCACGCTTCCAGGCCTGCGTCGCCGGGTGGTCCACTTCGAAAACACGCAGCTGCCCGCCGAATGAGCTCCGATAAGCCCAGGTATCCAAGCCGGCACCGAGGATCACCACCTGCCGTACGCCAGCGGCCACGGCTCGGGACAGCGCATCTTCTGCAAACCGCGACCGGGCGGCGATGAACAGGCGCAATCGTCGCTGCCCCGGGTCACGCGCATGCTCGATCAGAGCCGCGGCCTGATGACCGAGTATCCGAACCGCTAGTGGATCGAAGAAGATCGCACCGTGCTCGAGCACTTGATGCGCGGCGCGGTGACCGGCGGCGCCGAGCGCCGTTCGACTGGGCCGCGCAACGCTCACCCGGCATCCCCCTCGCTCTCAGTCCGCTGGTCCCACGCTGCAACTGATTCTATGCGGCGTCAAGTGCAGCTCTGCCATGCGGCACGCCCGTCAACGAATCGCGCCTCGGGACGTTTCGAGCACGATCACCGAGCGGCGTATCGTACTGCACCTTTTGGGCGAATGAGCCCGGGGGCGGCCTCATGCTCGTTGTATCCCTCCCGTCGACTGGCGCCGACTCGCCCTCTTGGAATAAGCTAGCGCTCGAAACTTCCCAGCAGAGGGAGCGGACATGCCGGGGAAACGGGATGCGATTGGCCGCTGGATTGCCCTCGCGGTGCTCATCGCCGGCTCTCTACTCGGCTGCAATCGGCGTTATCTCCCACCCTCCCGTCCCACGGCCGACACCGAGCCAAGGCCGATATCGACGCACAGCCGCTCTGCGAATCTTTCACTGATCGGCTGCGCGGAAGCGCCGACTACGGCGAGAACGCGACCGGGCTCCAGTCGGGCGCCGTTCCTGCGCTGATGAATGTCCATGAGGAGGCGGCCGTGTCGGTGAGGGTGGCACCGGCGTGCGCCACGTCGTCGACCGAGGACTGATCGATGCCCCTATCGAAAGAAGCGAAACTCGTATCGGGAATCACGATCTTGATCATTCCGACGATCATGTACGGCGGCTGGACGCTTCTCGGATATCTCACTCGTGGAGCGGCGAGCCCGATGCCCGGCAATTTGCATTTGGATGAAACGCAGTGGGCATTATGGCGGGCCGGTCACGCGCACGCGGGCGTGTGGACCGTGCTGTCGCTCCTCCTGCAAGTATTCCTGGACTCGGCGCGGCTCCCATCGGCTTTGCGGTGGCTCGCAAGAATCTGCGCGCCACTGGCAGCCGTGGCGCTATCGGCGGGCTTTTTCGGGGTCGCGTTCTCGGTCGCCTTTCGGTGGCTGATCTACACGGGGGCGCTCGGGATGCTCGTCGCGGTCCTCACGACCGGCATCGGACTGTTGCGAAACTTACGCGTCGATTGATAGGGAAGACATCGCTCCCGGATGCAGCTCGGGGGAACGGTGTGCCTCCTCGCCCCCCGTCACTTTGCATTACGACGGCTCCGTGCACTAACCTTGCCGCATCATGAGCACCCGGGCGCAGGCGTTCGAGCATTGGATTCGCACCTCCTTCGTCGAGATGAACACCGAGCTCGAGGAGCTCTACTTCGCGCGGGAGAATCGCGCCGAGGTGATCGGCTGCGGAGACCGCATCAAGGCGCGGCTGCGCGATGAGGGCCGCATCTACGTCGCCGAGCTCCTGGCGGAGGGCAACACGGGCGACGGATTCGACAGCGCGTTCGGCGTGCTCGGGAGCGTGGGGATGTACCTCGCGGCGCTACGCCGCCACGAGCTCACCAATCCGCTGCGCGAGGAGAAGTCGCCGTTTCTCGAGGCCTCGTCCCTGGCGCTTCACCTGGGGGCCTCACTCGGGATGGCGCCGCGCTTTTCCACGGCGCATCTGGCGACTCACAACAAGGCACGCGCCGGCATCCGCAAGAGCTTCACCTCGCTCGCCGACGAGTTCCTTTTCATCGACGAGAACACGCGCGGGATCCTCTCGCTGCAGCGCGCCGCGGATGCGCTCGGCCGAATCGTGCATCTGGGCGTCTCGAGCCCGGTGGCCGACGTCATGTTCGAGGAGGCCAAGACGGCGCTCCGCGACGTGATCCGATTCAACGATCGCTTGCTGCAAAAGCTCGATGTCGAGCGGTTCTTCTATTCGGTGAGGCCCTACTACAAACCCTATCGAGTGGGCCGGCAGGAATATCGCGGCGCCAATGCGGGAGATTTCTCGGGGGTCAACGAGATCGACTTGCTGCTCGGGCTCTGCCGGGCGAACGACCCGTACTATGCGCAGCTCCTCGTCGACAAGATGCTCTTCATGATCCCCGCGGATCAGGCGCGGTTGAAGGAGTGCATGACGCGCACGAGTCTCCTCGATGAGCTCCTGATGATGATCGACGAGCACGCGCACGCGGACTGGTTTCAGCAAAATGGCGCCGCGTATCTTGGGGTCTGCGATCTCTACGGACATACGGCCGCGCAGCATCATGACGGGCTGGTGATGCGCTTCATCGAGGAGCCCGCCGCCCGTCTCGGTGCACGCGATCTCGAAGGGATCACCGCGAGCGGGCCGCCGCTCCCCGTGCTCCTGCGCTCGCTCGAGGTGCTGCGCGACCTGCGGCTCGCCGCCGATCGCGCCGACATTGCCAGCCGCCATGACGACCTCGGCCGCATTCGCAGGGCCGTGCGCGGTTATCGGCCGCCCGATCCGCGGATTGCATGAGCGGGCGACGGATCGCGTGAGGCAGCCGGAAGACAGCTAGGTGAGGGCGCGCGTGACCAACGAAGCCGCAGAAGCCTCCGCGATCGCCGGTCGTGAGTCGGGCCTTCACAAGGACCTGAGCCGCCGGCAGCTCGTGATGATCGGTCTCGGGGGCGCGATCGGCACGGGCCTCTTCATGGGGAGCGGCGTCGCCAACGGCTATGCGGGGCCGGCCGTCGTCGTGAGTTACGCGATCGCCGCGATCGCCGCGGTGGCGATGGTGTTCAGCTTGTCAGAGATGGCGGTCGTCCATCCGACCGCCGGCTCCTTCGGCACGTACGCGGAGATCTACCTCAATCCCTGGGCGGGGTGGATCGCACGCTACTCCTACTGGATGGCGCAGGTCATCGCCGTCGGCGGTGAAGCGGTGGCGGCCGGGGTGTACATGAGGTTCTACTTTCCCGGCTCACCGGTGTGGCTCTGGTCGCTGGGCTTCGCATTCGTGCTGCTCTATTTCAATTCCCGGTCGGTCCACAATTTCGGTTCCATCGAGTATTGGTTCGCGCTCATCAAGGTGGTCGCGATCGTGTTCTTCATCATTCTCGGAACCGCCACCATCTTCGGTCTCTGGACCACGCCCATCGGATTTCACAATCTCAGCGGGCTCCCGGGCGGCTTCATGCCCCACGGGTTCGGCGGGGTGTGGATGGCGGTGATTCTGGGGATTCTCTCGTTCAACGGCATCGAAGTGATCGCGGTCACCTCGGGTGAGGCCAGGGATCCGGTGCGATCCATTCCGGCGGCGCTTCGCACGATGGGGCTGCGCTTGTTCCTGTTCTACATCCTGGCGCTCACCATCGTGGTCACCTTCGTGCCCTGGACCGAGACCGGAGCCACAGTCGTGACCCAAAGCCCCTTCGTGCGCATCTTCGCGCACTCGGGCATCCGTCACGCCGCAGGCATCATGAACTTCGTCGTGCTGAGCGCGGCGCTCTCGAGCATGAACACCAACGTATACCTGTGCTCGCGCATGCTGTTCTCGCTGTCGCGCGGGGGCTACGCGCCACGCTTTCTCGGAAGGCTCGGCGCGAACGGTACGCCGATCACGGCGATCATGCTCTCGGGCGCTTGCATTCTCGCGGCCGCCGGCGTCTCGAAGCTCACTCCGCTTGCCTACAATTATCTGTTCGGCGTCGCGTTGTTCGACGCGATCATCGTGTGGATCATCATCCTGGTGAGCCATCTGTCCTTCAGGCGCCGACACGGCGCGGCAAGCCTCCCCGTACGGATGCCCGGATTCCCGTTGGTGCAGATGGCCGGCTTGACGCTGCTCTGCGCGATCATGGTGACGATGGCGCTCGACAGGGAAACCTGGCGCATCTCGTGGATCGTGGGTGTGCCCTGGATCGCCTTTCTGTCGGCGGCGTATGTCATCGTGAAGGCACGCCGCGCCTCGAGCGCCGTCGCGCTGCCTCTACCGGGCTCCGCCACGGCAACGGCCCCGCAGAAAGTCGACGTGCCCTGAGAGGGCCGGCTCTGCGAGACGCAGCCCATCGACGCGGCCGCAAAAAAGTGCGGTTCCCCCGAGGCTACCCAGCGTTCGGGCGAGACCCGTCAAGCCGGCACGCGTCCTTCGAGAATGGCGGCGAGGGTGAGGGCGTCGAGATTTCCGCCCGAGACGACCGCACACACCCGCCGCTCGGCATACTTCCCCGCGAGAGCCGCGGCCACGGACAGCGCGCCGGCCCCTTCGGCCACGACGTGATTGCGCTCGGCCAGAAGCTTGATCGCATCGGCCACCTGCGCGAGGGATACCGTGATGACGGCGTCGATCATGGCCTTGGCGAGCGGCCACATCTCCGGCAACACCGAGCCGAATCCTACGCCGCTCACGAAGCCGGCCTCGTGCGGCGTCTCGACCGGTGTACCGGCTTCGAACGCGGCCTCGAGCGGGTGCGCGCTCTCGAGCTCGCAGGCGATGATCTTCACGTCGGGGCGCAGCAGGCGCAGCGCGCAGCCGATTCCGCAGGCTAGCCCGCCGCCGCCGAACGGAACGAGGATTGCCTCGACATCCGGCCACTCACGAAGAATCTCGAGCGCGAGCGTCGCATCGCCCGCGAGCGCTAAGGGGTCGCGCACGGCATCGATGTAGACGCCCGCTTGATCCTCGAGCGCACCCCTCTCGATCGCGCGCCACCACTCGTCGGTCGAGCGCATGTCGATACGCGCTCCGAGTCGGCGAAGTCTCTCGAGTTTCGCTCGAGGCGCATTCTGCGGCACCACCGCGGTGGCGGGGATACCGAGGCGGCGCGCCATGAAGGCCACGCCGAGAGCACTGTTGCCCGAGCTCGTCGTGTAGATGCCCTCGCTCAGATCGCCGCGCGCCCGCGCGAGCACCGCATTGCCGATGGGGCGGATCTTGAAAGAGCCGATCGGCTGCAGATTCTCGAGCTTGAGGCGAATGGACTTGCTCGTCGCGCCTGCATCGAAGGCCCGCGCCGCATCGCAGTCGAGAAGCGGGGAGGCGATGGCGAGATCCGCGAGGCGCGCGCGGGCGGCCTCGATCTGCGTCATGTCGATCGGCTTCACCGCCTCTCGCAAATGTCCTCTCCCTTCATCGGACGCCCGTCCTAGTGGATGATCCTACGGGTCTCAATCATTGCACGATTATATGACATTGCATATAATCCTCCTCCCGCAGAATATCGCAAAGAGCGATTCATGGAAGCCGACTTCGACGCCCTGCGCAAGGAATTTCCGCTACTGCAGCGCAAGACCTACCTGAACAGCGGTTCCTATTGCGCGCTCGCCAAGGAGGTGAAGGCGGCGTTCGAGGCCTACATGGACGATCGCCTCGCGGTGGGCGCGAACTGGGACGTGTGGGTGGCCAAGAACGAAGCGGTGCGCGCGCTGATGGCGACGCTCCTGCGCGCCTCGCCGGACGAGATCGCGGTCACCGCCTCGGTGTCGGCGGGACTCAATGCGCTCGCGAGCGCGCTGGATTTCTCCGGTCCGCGCAACAAGGTCGTGGTCAGCGATTTCGAGTTCCCGACGAATGCGCAGATCTGGCACGCGCAGGAGCCGCGCGGCGCTCGCGTGGTGCACGTGCCGCGGGCGGCGGACGGGTACATTCCGGCGCAGATGTTCGAACAGGCGATCGATGAGCGGACGCAGCTCGTCGCGGTCACTCACGTGTGCTTTCGCAACGGGGCGAAGCTCGACATTCCGGGCATCGTGCGCCTGGCGCGCGCCAAGGGCGCGCGCGTGCTCCTCGACTGCTACCAATCGGTGGGCTCGCTCGACATCGACGTGAAGTCGCTGGACGTCGATTTCGCGGTGGGCGGCATGCTCAAGTATCTTCTGGGGACGGCGGGAATCGGCTTTCTCTATGCGCGCGATTCGATTGTGCGCTCGCTGGTGCCGACGAACAGCGGCTGGTTCGCGCAGGCCGAGATCACCGCGATGGACATCACCGCGAATCGCCCGGCGCCGAACGCGCGCCGTTTCGAGGCCGGAACGCCGCCCGTGGTCAACTGCTACGCATCGGAGGCGGGTCTCAAGCTGCTGCTTCGAGTCGGCATCGGCGCGATCGAGCGGCGCGTCTACGCGCTCACGCGCCAGTGCATGGCCGGATTGCAGGAGATCGGCTGGCCGAGCGTCACGCCGTGCGAGGACGCTCGCCGCGGTGCGACCGTGGCGGTGCCCTCGCGCGACAGCGCGCGGCTCACCGCGGAGCTCATGAAGCGCGATATCGTGACCTCCTACCGCGACGATAACGTGCGCGCGAGCTTCCACTTCTACAACAACCGTGAGGACGTGGAGACGCTGCTCGCCGCGCTCAAGGATCTGCGCGGCCCGTTCGGGCCCCGTCCGCCACATGCAGATTAGGGTCGTGCGCGCTGCCGAGGTGCGCAGTCTCCTGCCGATGGCGGCGTGCGTCGATCTCATGGAGCGGACGATGATCGCGGTGTCGGAAGGGCGAGTGGTCTTGCCCCTGCGCTCGGTCATGCCGATGCCGGGCGACCGCGGGATGCTCGGAAACATGCCGGGGTATCTCGCCGACCCGGAGTGCTTCGGTGTCAAGCTCGTGAGCCTCATGCCGCGCAACAAGCCGCCCGAGCATTCCTCGCATTTGGGCTTGGTGCTGCTGTTCGAGCCCGAGCACGGTTGTCCGGTGGCGCTGGTGGATGCCGCCGAAATCACCGCGATTCGTACCGCCGCGGCGAGCGGCTTGGCGACGCGGCTTCTGGCGCGGCCCGAGGCGGGCGACTTGGCCCTGCTCGGAGCGGGCGAGCAGGCGCGCAGGCATCTCGCCGCGATGCTCACCGTACGCCCGCTGCGGCGTATTCGAGTCTGGGCGCGCAACCGCGACAAGGCGAGGGCGTTCGCCGACGTCGAGGGCGCCAAGCATCATGTCGCGATCGAAACGACGGCGAGCGTTCGCGAGGCGGTGGCGGGCGCCGATATCGTCTGCACCTTGACCAAGGCGCGGGAGCCGATCCTGCTCGGCGAATGGCTTTCTCCGGGTACGCATCTGAACGTGGTCGGATCGAGCATCGCTTCCACGGCGGAGATCGATACGCCGGCGGTCCTCAGGGCTCGGTTCTTCGTCGACTGCCGCAACTCCACGATCAACGAAGGCGGCGAATACTTGCGCGCCCTCAAGGCGGGCGCGATCACGCCGGCGCACATCCTCGGCGAGATCGGTGAAGTGGCCAACGGGTCCAAGATCGGCCGCCGCTCACCGCAAGACGTGACACTCTACAAGTCCTTGGGCATTGCGCCCCAGGACCTGGCCGCGGCGCATTACGTGCTCGAGAGGGCGCGCGCCGCGGGCGTGGGTCAGGTCGTTGACTTCTGATCCGCGAGCGGGCCCCGGCGAGCGGGGCGAGGACCCGAGGGCGCTCGCGCTCCCGAGCGCCGCCGAAGTGGCTGCCGCGCGCGAGCGTATTCGCGGCTCCGCCCTGCGCACGCCGCTCGTGAAATTGAACGCCGGTGTGGCCGGAGCCAGCGTCTTTCTGAAGCTCGAGAACCTGCAGCCCTTGGGATCATTCAAGATCCGGCCCGCCGTGAATGCGCTCGAGTCCATGGACCGCGAGAGGCTGCGCCGCGGCGTGCTCACGGCGAGCGCCGGCAATTTCGGCCAGGGTCTTGCGTTCGCCGCTCGCCGTGCGGGCGTGCACGCGACCGCCGTCGTGCCGGACGCGGCGGCCGTCACCAAGGTGAACGCGCTCACCGAGCTCGGAGCGACGGTCATCCGGCTGCCCTTCGACGCATGGTGGACCGCCCTCACCACGCGCGCCGTTCCAGGCGAGGAGGGCGTGTTCATCCACCCGGTGTCCGAGCAGGCGGTGATCGCGGGCAACGCAACCATCGGCCTCGAGATCCTCGAGGAGCTGCCCGATTGCGACGCCGTGATCGTACCGTTCGGCGGCGGCGGCCTCGTGAGCGGCATCGGCTCGGTGATGCGGCGCCTGCGCCCCCGGGTGAGAATGATCATCGTCGAGTCCGAGGCGGCTTGCCCTGCCGCGGCGGCACTCGAGCACGGCCGACCCGTGGTCGTGCCGCATCTTCAGAGCTTCGTGGACGGAATGGGGAGCCGCACGGTACTCGCGGAGATGTGGCCTCTGGTGCGCGCGGTCGCGGACGCGGCGGTCTCGGTGTCGTTCGTGCAGATCGTGGAGGCGATTCGATTGCTCGCGCTGCGCCACCGCATCATTGCCGAGGCGGCCGGCGCCGCCTCCGTGGCCGCCGCGCTGGCCGGCCTCGCGGGCCAGGGCAACATCGTCTGCATCGTCTCGGGGGGCAACATCGACGCGACAAAGCTTGCGCCGATCCTCACCGACCAGAACCCCTTCTGAGGCATCATGGCTCGACTGGACGACGCGCGCACTCGACGAGCCTCGCCAGGGAAGAAGGCCCATTTGTTCGATGATTTCCTGCCGCACCTCATCGCACGGCTCGCCTACCAGCTCAACACCGATCTCATCGAGAAGCTCAAGGCCGAGGGCATCAACGTCACTCGGTGGCGGATCCTGGCGGTGCTCGCCATGGGTGACGGCATCACGATCTCGCAGATCATCGACGGAGCCATGATGCGCCAGTCGGCGCTCAGCCGCGCGCTGACGAACATGGTGAGGGAGGGGTACGTGCGCCGCGTGGTTCGCCGCCACGATGCGCGCTGCGCGGAAATCTACCTCACGGCCAAGGGACGCGCCTTGTTCGACTCGTTGAACGTCGTGGTGCGGCGCCGGGAAAAGCGCTTGCTCGCGGGGTTCTCGCCGCGCGAGGTCTCGGCCGCATTCACCCTGATGCGGCGCCTGAGCCGCAATATGCGGCACTGATCGTGGCGGGCTTGCAACAGTCGAGGGTAATCAGTTGATATTTCATATGATAACTCATATTGTATTCGCACAATAACGCATGGGGGTGTGGGATGCGCGCTACGAAGGGTCTTCGGGTTTGCGGAGGATCGATCCAGCTGCTCGGCGCGACTGCGGTCCTTGTGCTCGGGCTGATCGAGGCGCCGCCGGCGGCGCGGGCTCAAGCCTCGACGGGCGCGGGCTCCACCGGGCTGGAAGAGATCGTCGTCACCGCCACTAAGCTGAACTCGCAAAAGGTCCTCGATATTCCCGCATCCATCCAGGCGATCAGCGGGGATATGCTGCAAAACTTGGACGCCTCGGGAATCATGAGCGTCGCCGGCGAGATCCCCGGCTTCTCCATCCAGGACTTAGGTCCCGGCGACAAGAAGTACGTCATTCGCGGCATCAACTCCACCGGCGACTCGACCACCGGGGTGTACTACGGCGAGGCGGTGATCAGCGGCACGAATAGCGATGACGGCGGCGGCTTCGAGTCCGACATCCGCCTCTACGACATGGACCGCATCGAGGTCTTGCGCGGCCCGCAAGGGACCCTCTATGGCGCGAGCTCGATGAGCGGCACGCTTCGCTTCATCCCGAAGTCGCCCGATCTCAACACGCTCGACGGCTACGTGACGGCGGAGGGCTCGGAGACCCAGCACGCGAGCGGCAATTACAACTTCAATGGCGCGATGAACCTTCCGATCATCGATGGCCTGCTGGCGCTGCGCCTCGTGGGATGGAAGATCTACGACAGCGGCTACATCAACCAGATCCGTGTCGGCGAGGGCGTGAGCGAGCTCGTCGATACGACGACCCCGCCGGCGAAACCCGTCTACGTGCAAGAGCCGGTCCAGGAGCTCGGCTTCCTGAAGGGGGTGAACGATGACGACGTGGGCGGCGGACGGGCGATCATCCGCTATCAACCGGTGGAAAATCTCATCATCGACGCGAACTACACCACGCAAACCGAGAAGTCGAACGGCTCCTCGCGCTACACGCCGCCCGGGATAACGGCCTTCAACGGCGGGCCGATCCTGCCCGTGCAGGGCTGCGATCTCTGTAACACCGACGTGACCCAGAGCCCATGGTACGACGACCTGTTCGTGTTCGGCACGACGATCACCTACAACACGGGCCTGGGCACGGTGACCGGAACCGCGAATGAGTACAATCGCAAGACCGGATTCTCCTTCGATTCGACCCCCATCCTGGTGTCATTCGATGT
>DATHCO010000153.1:0-13684 GCA_035319505.1 Steroidobacteraceae bacterium
AACGCCGTACATGTTGAAGGGCCGCGTATTCTTGAGGAGCGAGCCGCCCTCGAGCGCGAGCACTTCAGCGAAGCTCTTGGGATACTCCGCCAGGAGCGGCGCCGGCACGGGTGCCGTCGGCGTCACCAGCGCATCGATGCGCGAGAACAGCTCCACCATGCCGCGGCGGATCTCCTCGAGCTCGCGACGCGCGCGGATATAGGTGCGCGCCTCGATGCTTGTGCCCATGCGAAGCTTGGCGAGCGTTTCGGGAAGATACAGCTCCGGAGTCCTCGCGATGTGCTCGGCGTGATAGGCAAAGGCCTCGGCGCGAAACACCGTTCGGTCCGCGCTCACCTCGAGCGCCACATCGCGCGTCTCGGCGCCGAGGGCCGTGAGGACATCGAGCGCCTCATTCACCGCCGCCTCGACCTCGGGGTGCAGGTCGGCATAGTAGAACTCGCGCGGGATTCCAATGCGCAGCCCTCGAAGGTCGCGCAGCCCTCGAGTAGGCTCGGCGGTGTCGGCGGGCAGCTCGTCGCCGCTTTCCTCGAGCGGCGGCCGCTCCGCGCTCGTCACATCCGACGCATCGTACCCCGCGATCGCCTCGAGCACGATGGCACAGTCTTCGACCGTGCGCGTGAGTGGCCCCACGTGATCGAGCGAGGGTGCGAGTGGAATGATCCCGCGATTGCTCACCCGTCCATACGTCGCCTTGAGGCCCACAACGCCGCAAAAGGCGGCCGGCTCCCGGACCGACCCTCCAGTATCGGTGCCGAGCGCGGCATAGCACAGGCCGGCGGCGACGGCCGCCGCCGAGCCGCCGGAGGAGCCGCCCGCGATGCACGTTGGATTCCAGGGATTTAAAACCGCGCCATAGTAGCTCGGTACGGAAGTCCCGCCGTACGCGAACTCCTGCATGTTGAGCTTCCCCAGGAAAACCGCGCCGGCTGCTCGCAAACGCTCCACCACCGCAGCATCCGCCTCGGCAATTCGTTCCTCGAAGAGCGCCGAGGCGCCCGTGCTCCGGACCCCGGCGACATCGATCATGTCCTTGAGCGCCACCGGTATTCCGTGGAGAGGCCCGCGCCAGATCCCGCGCAGCACCTCCGCCTCTGCCGTGCGAGCTTGAGTCAACGCGCTATCCGCACTCTGCGTGATGAATGCATTCAGCGAGGGATTCAGCGCCTCGATTCTCGCAAGGCAGGCCTGCGTGAGCTCGACCGGCGATACGTCCTTCGACAGGATGAGCGCCGAGGCGCCTCTAAGGCTCAACAGCGCAAGCTCGCGAGTCGATCGCGCGTTCAAGTGCTGCACTCCCGCCGCCTCACCATCCGACCGCCTGCCCGTCCTTTCGAAAATCCGATCCGCCGCGATAATACCCGCCCGCGCCGGGCGTCGAGCGGTCGGCAGCGCCCGGGACGGCCATGATGACCTGAACGCCGCCCATCTCCGCGCCGTTCACCGGCGTCACCGTGTGTCCCATGGCCGCGAGACGAGCGCCGACGAGCTCGTAGAGCGGCGTCTCGAGATTCAAGGTGTTCGGAATCTGGTCGTGCTTGAAGCGTGCCATGTCCGCAGCCGCTTGAACGTTGGCGCCCAAGTCGAGAATGTCGACGAGGAGCTGCGCATGGCCCTGGGCCTGCATTTCGCCGCCCATCAGGGTCACGGTCATCAGCGGTTTGCCCTCGCGCATGACCATGCCTGCGGAGAGCGTATTGAACGGTCTCTTGTGGGGCGCGATCACATTGGGGCTGCGTGGATCCAAGCTGAACAACGCGCCGCGGTCGTGCAGCACGAATCCGTAACCCGGCACGGTGATCCCCGAGCCGAACTCGGCGTAGTTGCTGTTCACCCAGGAGACCATGTTGCCCTCGCTGTCGGCCGCCGACAGCACGATCGTATCGCCGGGCACCTGGACATTCGCGAGCGGCGCGGGGACGGATGCGTGCTGCGGATCGACGCGGCTGCAGAGCGAGGCGCTGTGCGAGTCGCTCAGCAATTCGCCGAGCGGCACCGAGACGAACTGCGGATCGGCGTTGAAGCGAAGGAGATCCGCGAACGCGAGTTTCTTGGCCTCGACGAGGAGATGCCAGTATTCGGGATTCGCCGGTCCGAGCGAGGCGAGCGTCTCGCCCGGTACCCAGTGCGGCACACAGGCTTGCAAGATACTCAAGATCTCATCGGCAGCCCACGCCTGAGACGGCGGCGGAAGCTCGACAATCACATGACCGTGATAGGTGATTTGCGCAGGCTCGACCCATTCTCCGTGGTAGTCGGCGAGGTCCTTGAGCGTCATGGTGCCGCCGAGCTTTTTTGACTTCGCGACGATGGCTTTGGCGATCTCGCCTTTGTAGAACGCCTCCGCCCCCACGCTCTCGAGCAGCCTGAAGGTGCGCGCGAGGTCGGGATTTTTGAAGATCTGGCCGGGCTTCGGCGGCTTGCCACCCACGTACCAAGTCCTGATCGAGTCGGGATCTAAGCGATTGCAGCATCCCTTGAGGGGTAGTGCTTTGGGCAGGAGCCAATCGCCGGCGATGCGCTCCGATACGGGAAATCCGCGCTCGGCATACTGAGCGGCAGGCTCGAGCACTTCCTTGAAGGTGAGCTTGCCGAATCGCTTCTGCACGGCCTGCCAACCCCACACGGCGCCGGGGACGGTGACCGGCAAGATCCCGTACATGGGCATCCCGGACATCGGTCCCCAGTTGCGCGGATCGGCACGGTAGCCGAGCTGGTTGAAGCGCGCCACGGTTGCCCCGGATGGTGCGACTCCACTCGAGTTCAACACATACACCTTGCCTTCGCTCGCCACGTAGATGACTGCAAACAGGTCGGAGGCCACGCCTACCATCATCGGCTCCACGATGGAGAGCACGGCGGAGGTCGCAACCGCCGCGTCGATCGCGTTCCCGCCCCGCATCAGGATCTGTAGACCCGCCTGCGCCGCCAGAGGTTGACTCGTGACCACCATTCCGTGCTGCGCCATCACCTCCGAGCGGGTCTGCGCGAGCCAGCCTTCGGCACGCACCCCGCGAACCGCGCTGCAGAAGGCAGCCTTGGGGCTGGACTCGCACGATGCAGCGACGGGCGGGGTCGCAGCGGCGTCGCGCGTGGCGGGCGCACTCGCCGCGAGCGCGCGAGTGCCGGCGACAATCGAGGGTAGCAAGAGGCCTACGGCCAGAACAGTTCGCAGCGATTCCATGGGTAAGGACTTCTCCATTGACCGACTCACTTCTGACGCAGTCGAGATGCATCATGTTCCTGGTTATTCCGTGAAGGGCTCCAGGTCACGGAGCTTTTGGGGACATTAGCAAATGAGTTCGACCCGTGCACCTCGTGCGCCGCCGTCAACAGCGCAGGGGTCGTCGACAAACCGTGCACGAGGTCGCGAGTCATCCGCTCGATTCAGTGTATTCTGTGTCCTCTGTTGCCCGCGGCAGGAGGTCGATCGATCCACCGCCCGCAACGGCCCGAAGGATGAACATGAATCGCTCGAGCCACGCTGCACCCGAAGTCGCCACGCTGCATCCCGCCGCAGCGGGCCGGAGTCGATTGCGAGAGATACTGCATTGCGGGCGATTCGCCCTCACCGCCGAAATCACCCCGCCTTGCTCGAGCGATCTTCGCGAGTTGCTGGCGCGCGCCGCGCCACTCGCGGGGCTCGCGGACGCAGTCAATGTCACCGATGGCGCCGCTGCGCGTGCGCACCTCGAATCCACCATTGCAGCGAGCGCACTGCTCCGGCTGGGGATCGAGCCCATCCTGCAGTTGACCTGCCGCGACCGCAACCGAATCGCGCTGCAAAGCCAGCTGTTGGGCGCGGCCGCACTCGGCATCTCGAACCTCCTCGTGCTCAGGGGAGACGATCCGACCAAGGGCGATCAGCCCGAAGCCAAGCCGGTCTTCGATCTCGACTCTGCCGGACTCGCGGCCACCGCCGTCTCGATTCGGGACGCAGGTGAGCTCCCGCACGGCCGTAAGGTAGGCGGATCGGCGCATTTTTTCGTTGGTGTCGCGGATGCACCGATCGATCCGCCGCCCGGCTGGGTGCCGACGAGCCTGGCAAAGAAAGTGGAGGCGGGCGCACAGTTCGTGCAGACCCAGTTTTGCTTGGACTCCGGTATCCTGCGCCGCTATGTGGCGCGACTCGCCGAGAGCGGAATCCGGCTGCCCCTCTTGGTGGGTGTTGCGCCGCTTGCATCCGCCAAGTCGGCGCGCTGGATCAAGAACAATTTGCCCGGATCGATCATTCCGGATTGGATCGTGGATCGGCTGGATAGGGCAGGCGACCCGCTCGGCGAGGGCCGTGCGATATGCGTCGATCTCGTGAAGGAATACGCGCAGATTCCGGGCGTCAAGGGCGCTCATCTCATGGCACCGCTCAACGAGCACGCGATCCCCGCGGTCATCGATTCCTTGCGCAAGTCCCTGTAAGAGGGCGCGAGGCCCGTGCGCGCGGGCGCCCTCAACCTGGCCGCTGACTCGTGCGCGACGCACCGCAGCTCACGGGATCATCCACTCGACCACGTACTGCTGCAGCACTACCAGGACGCCCAAGAGGATCGTGAGCGCGATGCTGTGAAGGAAGGTGCGTGCGAGCACGCGTCCCTCCTGACCCTTGAGCTCGGTCACCGCTACGCCGGTCGCGATATTCTGCGGCGAAATCATCTTTCCCATGACGCCGCCCGAGGAGTTGGTGGCGGCGATGAGCAGCGGGTTCAAATCGAGCTGCTTCGCGGCGACAACCTGCAGATTGCCGAAAAGCGCATTGCCCGACGTGTCGCTTCCCGAGAGAAATACCGCGACCCACCCCAGAAACGCCGAGAGCATCGGAAAGAAAATGCCCGCCGACGCTACACCCAGCCCCAGCGTGTAGTTCATGCCCGAATAGTTCATGAGGTAGGCGAGGCCCACGATCAGAGCGACCGTGAGGACGGCGAGGCGACTTTGACGCCAGCTCGTGAGGACCGCGGCCAAGAACCGCGCCGGCCCGACGCCGACGAGCGCGGCGGTGATGATCGCCGAAAGAAGGATCGCGGTGCCGACGCCCAAGGGCTGGAACACCCAGTTCGCCGCATAGGGCTTCGTATAGAGCGTGATGAACACCGCGTTGTGCAGGCCGGGCCAGTGAATGGTCTGCGCTTCGATATTCGCGATCTTGAAGTGCGTCCAGAGGATGACCACGGTCGATACGACGAGCCAGGGGATCCATCCCTGCCAACCCGAGATCGGCGGCGGCGCATCCTGCGCGCGCGCCGGTGCTTTCTCGATGGCGTACCGCGGGTCGACCGCCGGCGACCACATCTGGAGGAACGCCAGCGTCACGAGCAAGGAGGCCAGCGCCGCGAGCACGTCGGTCAGCGTGTAATCGAGATAGTTCGACGCGACAAACTGCGCGAGCGCGAAGCTGCCCCCGGTGACGATGAGCAGCGGCCACAGCGCGCGCACCGAGCGTGGACCTCCGTAAATCGCGATCACGTAGAAGGGTAGTAGCAGAGCGATGAACGGAAGCTGGCGTCCCACCATGGCGCCGAGCTTGACCGCGGGCAGATCGGTGACCTGGCCGAGCACGGTGATCGGGGTGCCGAGTGCGCCGAAGGCCACGGGCGCGGTGTTGAAAATCAGGGTGAAGGTGAGCGCCTCCAGGGCAGGCACGCCCATGAGGATCAAAAGCGCACTGGTGATCGCGACGGGTGTCCCGAAGCCGGAGATCCCCTCCAACAAGCAGCCGAAGCAAAAGCCGATCACCACGAGGATGACTCGACGATCGTTCGGCAACGAGCCGAGCAACCAATCGCGGAAGGCGTCGAAGCGTCCGGAAAGGACCGCGACATTGTAAAGGAGGAGGGCGTTGAGCACGATCCACATCACCGGCCAGAGTGCGAACACGATCCCCGCCGCCACGCTGTCGAGCGCGGTCGCGACGGGGAATTGCCAGGCAAGGACCGCGATGACGAATCCCACGATGAGCCCGAAGAGCGAGGCTTGCCAGGCCGGTCGGCGCAGCACTCCCAGGGCGACCAGCACGGTTGCGATCGGAAGCCCCGCCACCAGAAACGACGGAAACAGCTGACCGCCAATCGGCCGCAAAATCTGCTGGAACATGCCGGTTCTCCCCGCGATTCGCATGTCGCTTGAGGTAAGTTTCGGGGAGCCTCTGGCGTTATGTCGAGTGATTCCAGATAGCCTTCGCCCCTGCCCGCTGCGAAATCAGCTTTACGGCGTGCGACTTGCCTCACAGTTTGCGGATGAGACTTAACGTGCGCTCGAGGGTCACGCAGCGCGCATCCGGAAAATGTGATTCAGACCCGCCCAGTTCTTTGAATAATCCTTGAGGATACAACATGTTGCGGTGAGCGCGTGGCGCGGTGCGCGCCGCGCCGAAGCTGTGACTTTCGCCACGTCAATTCGAGGGAGCGCTGTCTTGCCCTACGCAGCACGAAAGCAGGCGGCTGCCGAATCGCACGCCGAGCCGCCGCGGCGGGCCGCGAGCTCATGACCACGACGAGCACTGCGGTCACGCCGGAGCTGAGCGCCGCGGCCCCGCGTCTGGGGCGACGATGCCTGGTCGTACACGACGATCTCGAGCTGCGCCTGAGGCTCGCCGGCGTCGTGCGACGCGCCGCCTCGACGCTCGATGCCGACTCGGTCAGCAGCTCGGGACTCGAGAATCTCTCTCTCGAGCAACTGGGTTCCTACCTCTGCGCGATGCTCATCGTCGAGTTCATGCAACGCAATGGCGGCGCGGACCCGCTCGCCGCCGTCGCGCGGCTGCATGCACGCGCGCCGCGTTTGCCGATATTCGTCTTCGCCCGCCACGGCAACGAGCGCTCGGCGGCACGCGCGATCAAGGCCGGAGCGATCGACTATTGGCCGATCCATTCGGTCGATCTGGGTGAGTTCGCTGCGGCCTTGCAGCCGCTGCTCGTGCCGGTCGTAAACACCTCGGGCAAGGCGAAATCATGGGCGCAAGCCTCGCTTGAGACGTCGGGCTATCCCGAGGTAGCGGGCTATAGGCTGTTGAAGAAGATCGCCCATTCCTCGGCCGCGACCATCTATCTCGCGCGCAACGACGATTTGGCGCAACCGGTGGCCCTCAAGGTGCAAAGCATTCAGGGGCTCGCCAGCGTGTCCGAGGAGGATCGACAAAGGTTCGCGCGCGAATGCGAGATTCTCTCGAGCCTGAACCACCGCTCGATCGCCGACGTAATCGACTTCGGGATTACGCCCGACTATCTGTATCTCGCTCTCGAGTATTTTCCCTGCGGCAGCATGCGCGAGCGGCTCAAGAATCCGCTGAGCGAGGGCGATGCTATCCACTACACCCGCCAGATCGCATCGGCGTTGCAGGTGGTGCATGCGGCAGGCATCGTGCATCGGGATCTCAAGCCCTCGAACCTCATGCTGACCACCGACAATCGGGTCGTGCTGATCGATTTCGGCTCGGCGCGTGCGCAGCTCGTCGGACTTGATTTGTCGCGCTCGGATCTGATGACCGGCACGCCGTATTACGTCTGCCCCGAGCAGATCAACGGCAAGGATCCCGATCAGCGAGGCGACCTTTACAGCATGGGGGTTCTTTTCTACGAGATGCTGGCCGGCCGGCTGCCGTTCCTGGGCAATACCTTGGCCGAGATCTTCGAGGGTCATCGAAACGGTGTCGTGCCCGTCTTGCCCGGATCGTGCGCGCGCTACCAGCCGCTGATCAACCGCCTCATGGCAAAGAGCCCCGACGAGCGCTATCCCTCCGCGTCGCACTTCCTCGCCGCGTTGGAAGCCCTGACCGGCCGCGGGTAGAGGAGGGAAGCGTGAGCAGGCCGGCCATCCAGCAGCCCACTACCACCACACAGTCGCCACACGCATCGAGTGCATCGCCCCGGGCGCAGAGGCTCTACGCGTTTCTGATCACCGGCGATGCCGAGCTATGGCCGCAGATCGGCGCGCATCTTCCGCGCAAGCTGATCCTGAAGCAAGTCGACTCGATCGACGAATTTCTGAGTGTGACGCAGCCGGATCAGCCGGCCGTGGTGTTGCTGGATACGAGGGGTTGCGAGCAGCCGAGTGGCATGCTTGCGCAAGTGCAGGCTCATTCGTCGCGCTTTGCCATCCTCGCGCTCGACGAAGGCGCCGCCGCGGCCGAGTGGTCCTCGGCCGCCGAGCTCGGGCAAATCGTCGCCTTCGTGCCGATGCCGTTCGATGCAGGCGTCCTCGAGGCAGCGCTCTCGAGCGCTCTTGACGAGGTCAACGCGCGCCTTGCGCTGTTGGTCGACGATGCCGCCGATTCCGAGGAGCGCACGGTCGACGGGGAGGCGCCGAGCGGTGCGCTCAGGCGTGTTTCGCTCACAACCATCCTCTGCGTGGCGGGCGTGCTGATCGTCTCGGCGGCCGGATTCTTCTACTTCCGCGCGCGGCCGAATTCCTCGCCCGCTCAGGCAGGGCACGCGTCGGTTTCCGACAGTGCTTCGCCAGGCGGGCAGCCAGCGGGAACGGCCGAGGAGAAGGTCGACGCGCTCATCGAGCAGGCGCAGCGCGCGATGCGCGACCGGCACTTCATCGAGCCCGCCGAGGGCAGCGCTCTCGCACTCTATCGAAGCGCCTTGGTGCTCGATCCGGACAGCGGCGAGGCGCGCCAGGGGCTGCAGCGTCTCAAGGAGGTGCTGCTCGCCAGAGTGAAGTCCGCGCTGGACGCGCGGCAATTCGACGCGGCCTTGCAGGCTCTGGAGACGGTTCGCAGCATCGACCCGAGCGACGCCAGGCTCCCCGGGCTCGATGAGCGAATCGCCAAGTTGCGGGACGAGCTCGGCCCTGCGGAAATTCAGGCGGCCATCGACGCGCAGAACTTCGATCGGGCCACGCAGCTCATCGACGACGCGGCTCGGGCCAAATCATTGAGCGATGCAAAACTCAACCAAGTACGCGAGGACTTGAGGCGCAAGCGCACCGAATCGAGCGTGGCGCAGCTCGTCGAGCGCATCGATGCGCGCTTGCAACAGGATGAGCTGGTCGAGCCGGCGGATGACAGCGCCGCGTATTACATCAATCAGGCGCGGCGCGCGGGGGCGAGCGCGACCGATCTGCAGTCGCAGTACCGCGAATTGCTGCGGCGCCTCACACTGGCCGCTCGCAGCGCCATCGATCAACGACGATTGACGGATGCGGACCGAATCGTCGCCGAGCTGCGCAATGCCGGTGCGCCGACCTCCACCGTCGCAGCTCTGCAGCGCGATATCGGCGGGGCGCGTACGCAGCAGGTACGCGAGCAATCGGATCAGTCACGTCTTCTCGATCTCGCGCGCGCGCGGCTCACCGAGGGGAGCGTCGTCGAGCCCGAGAACGACAATGCTCTCTATTATCTCGACCGGCTACGCTCGGCAGATCCACAAAGTAGCGCAATCGCGCCGCTGGCGAAGGCGATACAGACACAGATTCTCGCAGAGACGCGCAAGGCGCTCGATGCCTCGCAGTTCGCTCAGGCGGAGGGACTGTTGAGCCTCGCGAGCGGTTTGGGCGCCTCCACGGAGATGGACGCGCTCGCCGAGCGCTTGCGCACTGCGAAACTGTTCGCGAGCAACGCGCCGCAGGAGGTCTCCGAAACCTCGCTCACCCGTACGAGAAAGCTCAGCATCGACTATCCGGACAGCGCGTTCACGAAGAAGATCGAGGGAACCGTGGAAATTGCCTATACCGTGACGCCGAAAGGCGCCGTCACCGATATTCGAATCGTCCAATCGAATCCCCCGGGGATATTCGACAAGGCCGCGATCAAGGCGGTCTCGCGATTGCGCTACGAGCCCGTCGTCGAGGGCGGCAAGGCCGTCGCCGTTTCGACGAAGATACTCTTGAATTTCCGGCTGGCGGGCTGAGGAGTGCGCATGGGTGCTTCGAGATTCTCCATCGCAAGGCTGTCGCCCAACAATCTCATCGTGCTCGTGGTCATCCTCGGAGTCAGCTTCGTCGCAACGGTGATCGTGCCGGGCATCGAGCTCGCGGGCGGACTGGTCGAGAGCTCGGCGGCGCTCAAATTGGTCGCCGAGCAACAGCGATATCCCACCATGATCCGCGCCACGCTGGAGACACTGCGGGAGCGGCTGAACAACCGCGGCTATATCCAGGAATCCTTAGACCAGCTGGCGGATGCTACGAAAAAGCTCGATGCCGCGTTGTCGAACATGGCGGCCCCGCGCACCGCGAGCTGGTTCGGCGCGGGCGGTGACACCGGCGAGTCGATCGCCGGCAAGCACGCTCGGGCGCTGCTCGAGGCCTGGGACCGCGAGCGCGCCGCTCTGAATCTGGTGCTCAACTTCCACGGCGTGCCCTACTCGGACAGCGAGACGGCCGGGACGGCGCTCAACGACAGCGGGCGCCAGCTCGAGCACGACGTGACCGCGGCCATTCGGACCAGTCGCCATGCATTGGGCGCGGTCGACGATCAGTTGGCCACCATCGGCAGCGAGCTGCAGGCGGGCAATGCGCAGTCGGCCAGACATTTACGAATGATCATGATGGTGGGCCTGCTGATCGCCGCAGGTCTTGTGCTGCTCGCGGTGTGGCTGCTCAGAGCGCGCCTGCGTCAGGATGCGAACCTGAAGGAGGCGCGCCAGCAGACCCTGGACATCCTGCGAACGGTCAAAGACGGCTTGTTTCTGCTCGATGAGAATCTCATCATCGGCGCCGCCTACTCGAGCGCACTCGAGACCTTGTTCCAGCGCAAGGACATCGCCGGACTGCATTTCGAAGCGCTCCTCAGGGACATCGTGTCGGCGAAGACGCTCGCGACCGCGCTCAAATTCGTCAAGGTACTCTGGTCGGAGCGCACCAACGAGAAGCTGGTGAAGTCGATCAACCCGCTGGGAGAAGTCGAGGTTCACTTGGGGACCGGCGGCGGGAAGTTCGATACTCGCTATCTGGACTTCCAGTTTCATCGCGTGCGCGTCGACGGCAAGATCGCCAGCGTACTGGTGTCGGTGTCCGACGTGAGCTCTCGAGTGGAGCTCGCGCGGGAGCTGCAGCACTCGCAGCAACAGGCGCAGGCCCAGGTCGATACGCTGCTCGGGATTCTGCACATCGATCCTGCTCATCTCGCCTCGTTCCTGAGCGACTCGAATGCGGCGATGAAGATGATCAACGCGGTGCTCAAGGAGCCCGCTCGCGAAGAGAGCATGTTCCGCAAGAAGCTCGATACCCTGTTCCGCCAAGCGCACTCCGTCAAGGGCGAGGCGGCCGCCTTGGGCTTGTCATCCATCGAGAGCCGTGCGCACTCCTTCGAGGAGGACCTCAAGGCGTTGAAGGAGAAGCCGGAGCTGTCCGGCAACGATTTCCTGCCGCTCGTCATCAAGCTGGACGACCTGCTCACGCATCTGCAGTCGGTCGGCGAGCTCGTATCGAGACTCGCGAAGCTCCAGGCCCCTCGTCCGGATTCTGCGCGTGAGACGCACACCCAGGGCGCGGCGCATCGCCAGGCCGTCGCGAGCACCGTGGGAGATTCGGGCCTGGGAGCGTCGCTCCAGCAACTCGCCGAACGGATCGCGGGGGAGAACGACAAGGAGGTCCGGGTGCAGTGCCGGGGTCTCGAGCTCGTGCCCGAGGACTACCGCCGGCTGATCAAGGACGTCGCCATTCAGGCCGTGCGTAACGCCGTCGTGCACGGCATCGAGGCGCCTGCGGCCCGGACATCGGCGGGGAAGCGATCTCAGGGCGTGGTTCGCGTGGAATTCAAGAGCATCGAGGAGGGGGGTTACAAGCTTGTGATCGAGGACGACGGACAAGGTCTGGCAACCGAGCGCATCAAGGAAGCCGCACTGCAAAGGGGCTTCATCACCCAGGAGCAAGCGGCCGCTCTCGACGCGAAGCAGACGCTGTCGTTGCTGTTCCAGCCCGGATTCTCCACCATGGAGAACCCCACCAAGGACGCCGGCCGCGGCGTCGGCATGAACCTGATGGCGGAGCTCATGCGGCAGGCCGGCGGCCGAGTGGGAGTCGCCACTGCGGCCGGCCGATTCACCCGCGTGACGCTCACGTTACCGACCCCGCGCAAGACGGCAGACGATACGGTGGCTGCATAAATGAGCGCGAATGCGAAGAAAAATTCGTTGAAGCTCTTGATCGTCGATGATTCGAACATCATCCGCCGCCGCATCGAGCGATCACAGCAGATCGACCGCTTGGAAGTGGTCGGTGCGGCCGGCAACGGACGCGATGCAATCGATTTATTCCGCCGCACGCAACCCGACGTCGTGACCATGGATCTCACGATGCCCGAGATGGACGGCATCGAGTGCGTCGAGCAGTTGGTGGCCATCAAACCGGAGGTATTGATCCTGGTGGTCTCGGCCCTCGCCGACAAGGCAACGGCGGTAGAGGCCATCGAGAAGGGCGCAAACGGATTCCTCTGCAAGCCGTTCACCGATCGGCAGCTCAATGAGGCGCTGGAGGAGCTGCTGCGGGAGGCATGAGATGCTGAAGGAAGCCGAGATTCGTACGTTCGTCGAGGGCACGACCAACTACTTCGAGATCTCCGGACAGCAGCCCGCGACGGTCGGCTCGCCCTATCTGGTGACCGACGGCAAGCCCGGAACCTACGAATACACCGGCATCATCGGAATCTCCGGTGCTCGCAAGGGCATCGTCTATTTCACCGCGCCGCGCGGAATGCTCACGGTGCTGTTGATGCGCATGCAGGAAACGGATTGGAGCGAGGACACCATCAAGGATCTGGTCGGCGAGGTGGCCAACACGATCTCGGGCAACGTGCGTCGGGACTTCGGCAAGCATTTCGTGATCTCCGTGCCGACCGTCGTTGCGCACGATTCCGACAAAGTGACCCCGCCCTACCCGCGCTCCTACGTCATCCCCATCAATTGGCGGGCTCATTCGGCCAAGCTCGTGGTCTGCCTGGAATAGGCCTCAGCCCGACCCGCCTTTGGGCTTCCAAGGCGGTCCAATTCGTGACCCTGAAGAAAGAAGACCACCGGCTATCGCGCAGCGCCACCCGATTGCAGATGCTGGAGGCTACGGTGGCCTTTCTCGAAGAGAACAATCCGCCGCATTGGGGCGGCTCGGGGGGTTCAGGCCGCCGACTCCGAGGAGAATTCGACCGCCTTCGCGTTCGCATCGACGGTGCGCAGTAGCACGGGTCGGCGCCACACGCGCTTGATATAGCCGAGCACTTTGCTCGCGCGCTCGGCATCCAGGCCCCGCCCGTCGAGCTGGCTGTCGTGTTGCAACACCATCGTCGAGTCGTTGCGTACTTCCGCCACCGCAACTCGCGGCGCTCCGAAGTTGTATTTGTCGAGCAGCAGGCTCTCGTGCAGCTCGTCGATGTCCGCCGCCACCACCTTGATCGGGCCGTTTTGCTGCCGATGGTAGCGGAACAACCCCATCTCCGTGGCGATCTCGCGTGTAAGGTAATTGCGCACGAAGCTGCAATCGTCATCCTCGCGCATGATTCGCCGTGCCGCCTCGATGCCGGATTTCTTGATGATATCTTCCCAGAGCGTAAAGCCCAGGTGATAGGGATTGATAGAGAGGGCGACCTGCTCGCCCGTCGCCACGGGACGGACCACATCCGAGTGGCACTTGATCGCATCGAGGTAGACCTCCTGGGGTATGAAGTCCGCCTCGCGCAATAGGCGCGCATGCCAGTAAGAAGCCCATCCCTCGTTCATGATCTGCGTGGAGAACACCGGGTAGAAATAAAAGGACT
>DATHCO010000154.1:0-29321 GCA_035319505.1 Steroidobacteraceae bacterium
CTTCTCGAAGGTCGCGGGCGAAGCCGTCTGCACGTGGGTCGCCGAGCAGTTCGGGGTCCCGCTCACCATCATTCGCATCTGCTCGACGTACGGTCCGCAAGGCGGCGCACCGGCGGACCGGCTGGAGATGATGTTACAGGGAAAGCCGATACGGCTTCACCCGGACAAGCCCAACAACTTCAACCCGATTTATGAGGACGACTACGTTGATCTCGGCATCCGGGCGATGGAGGTGGCGGCTCTTCCCCCGATCGTCGTCAATTGGGCGGGGAGCGAGACCGTCAGTGCGGAGGAGTACTGCACTTACATGGGCGAGCTCGTGGGGATTCGGCCGATCTTCGAGTATACGCCGGCCGTGCACACGCCTCTGTGGCCCGATGTCAGCTACATGCACCGGATCCTCGGGCGCACGCGGGTGCACTGGCGCGACGGATTTCGCCGTATGATCGAAGCGAGGCACCCCGAGTTATTGCAACCCGCCCGCGAGCGCACGTAGCCGCCCCGTCACGCGCAGCCCTAGTCAGCGCGGGCGATCGGCACGAGCCATCGGATAGCGACCAGCGCGGGTGAGAAGCGCAGGCGATCAGCGCGGGCGGGCACCGTCCAGAAACAGCCGCACGCAGAAGCGGATGCGCTCTTCGAGCGCCGCCGGCTCGATCGCCTTTCCCCACACGACGGCGCGCAGCGGTCCTCCCACGACCATGCTCAAGAAGGCGGTGGCCGCGATCCGAGGCTCGGCGATGCTCACCGTGCCGGCCTGCGTATGTCGACGGAGCAAATCGGCCAGGAAGTCGATCGTCGGCCGTGTGCCCTGCTCGAAGGCCAGGGTGAAGATTTCCGGAAATCGATAGGATTCCGCGTTCACGATGCGCAGCAGCCGCAGGCCCGCCGGGCTCGTGGCATTCGCCATGCGGATGCGCGCGACGGCCGTCAACGTCGCCTCCAGATCGTCGGTCTCGGCCGCGCGCAGCGCCTCCACCGGCACGGTCCACTGCTCTATCGCACGCTGCACGGACGCTTTGAACAGTGCAGCCTTGCTCCGATAACGGGCGTACACCGAGCGCTTCGCCATGCCGAGCGAGGCGGCAATGGCCTCGATGGTCGTCACCTCGAAGCCTTTTCGGAGGAAGAGGTCGAGTGCGCGGTCCAGCAGCTCCTCATGACGCAGCTCCGCCTGCTCGCGCGTGGGCCGGCCGGCGCCCGGTCGGCGCAAGCGCCGTGGCTTGTTCACGCGCCGTCGTCCGCTATCCGACGCACGAAGCGCTTGAGTCTCGCTCATTACCTGCTCCCGGCGTTGAGCCTCGTATCCTATAATGACATCGCGCGCGGGTGCGAGTGCACGTGAACGCGAGCCGGCTGCGCGCAGGCGCGTGCCGCGGCCCGCCGCCCGACCTTCGAGGCCGGCCGTTGAGAGCGAGGCGTCGATGGATTTCAGAGTCGATCCGGAATTTCAGCAAAAGCTCGATTGGATGAGCCGCTTCGTGCGCGAGGAAGTCGAGCCGCTCGATCTCCTCTTTCCCAGTGCGGGAGCGATGTATGACACGAAGAACCACCAAGCGCGCTCGCTCATCGCCCCGTTGCGAGCGCAGGTGAAGGCGCAGGGTCTCTGGGCCTGTCATCTGCCGCCGGAGCTGGGCGGCAAAGGGTACGGGCAGCTCAAGCTCGCCTTGATGAACGAGATCATCGGACGCTGCTCATGGGCGCCCACCGTGTTCGGCTGCGCCGCGCCCGACACGGGCAATGCCGAGATCCTCGCGCTCTACGGCACGGCCGAGCAGAAGAGGCGCTATTTGCAGCCGCTCCTCGACGGGGAGATCGTCTCCTGCTTTTCCATGACGGAGCCGCAGGCGGGTGCGGATCCCAAGGAGTTCACCTGCAAGGCGTGGCGCGAGGGCGACCAATGGGTGATCGAGGGCGAAAAATGGTATTCGTCCAACGCTCGCTATGCCGCGTTTCTCATCGTGATGGCGGTGACCAATCCGCAGAATGCGCCGCACGAGCGCATGTCGATGTTCATCGTGCCCGCGGAAACGCCCGGCATCGTGATCAAGCGCAATGTCGCGGGCATGAACGATGCGGAGGATGAAGGCACGCAAGCCTACATTCACTACGATCGCGTGCGCGTGCCGCTCGATGCGATGCTCGGCAAACCCGGAGAGGCGTTCAAGGTCGCGCAGGCGCGGCTCGGCGGCGGACGCATTCACCACGCGATGCGCACCGTCGGTGTGTGCAGTCGCGCGCTCGAGATGATGCTCGAGCGCGCCGTGTCGCGGCGCACGCAGGGCCGCTTGCTCGCCGATCATCAGTTCGTCAAAGGCATGATTGCCGAGTCCGCCATCGAGCTGGAGCAGTTTCGCTTGCTGGTGCTCAAGACCGCCTGGATCATCGACAACGAGCCGCACGGAGCGGCGCGCACGCACGTCGGCATGGCCAAGGTGGCGATGGCGAAGGTCTATCACAACATCGTCGAGCGTGCGGTCCACCTGCACGGCGCGCTCGGCACCTCGCGCGACACGCCGCTCGCCAAGATGTGGATGGGTATCCCGATGCTTGCGGTCGCGGACGGGCCGACCGAGGTACACCTGGTGCAGGTGGCCAATGCGCTCCTCAAGACGGCCAAGCCCGCGCCGGGGCTATTTCCGAGCGAGCACATTCCGAGCAAGCGTGAAGCAGCGCTTGCGCGCTTCGGGCATCCATTGAAAGATTGAATCGGCGACGGGGGCGCGGCCGGTTCGTCCGTGCCGGAGTGCAATGAATGGAGGAGATCATGGAAGCGAGCGGGAAACGATCCAACAGCCAACTGGTCCGGGACTTCTTCACCGCTCTGTCGGCGGGAGATCTCAAGGATGAGCTGTTCACCGATGATGTGAGCATCTGGACGAACACCGCGGGCAAGGCCGACAAAGCCAGGTTCCAGGCGGGCGTAAAGGTGCTGCAGTCGCTCTTCGAGGCAGGATACCGCTACACCGTGGATTCGCTGACCGCGGAAGAGGATCGGGTCGCCGCCGAGGCGCAGGCACGCGGCAAGCTCAAGAGCGGCGAGGATTTTCACAACACCTACATGTTCATGTTCCGCATCCGCAACGGCCGGATTGCCTCGATCGCCGAGCACGGCAATTCCATCCTCGTGCGCGAGAAGCTCGTGCCGCTGCTGCAAGCCGCGATGAGGCGCTGAAATCGCCCTGAGCGAGCTCGAGGGAATTCGCCGCCGCGGCGGCAATCCGACCCTACCCCGTCCTCGCGCGCGAAGACGGCTAAGCGCCCTTCATGTGCCTGAGAAGGAACTCGACATGCTCGCGGTCGACCTCGTGCTCCTCCGGCGCGTCGAAGAAAGGGGCGTGCGTCATCGCCTCGAAGACGTGGAGCTCGGCTAGGATGCCGGCCCGCCGCAGCGAGCGGTGCAGGAGCACCGTGCTCGATAGCAGCAAATCACGAGTGCCCGAGGTCAGCACCGTCGGGGGGAAGCCCTTGCTGAAATCCGCAAAGATCGGCGAGAGCAGCGGATCGGAGAGGTCATGGCCGTTCGCATAGCGCTCGAGGAGGGACGGCATCCGGTGCTTGAGTACGATGTCGAGGGTGTCATTGGTCGAGTAGCTATCACCGGATTCGGTCAGATCGGAGACCGGTGAGTGCACCGCGCAGGCGGCCGGAAGCGGCAGGCTTTGATCGCGTGCCTTCAAGATCGCGGCGGGGGCGAGATTTCCGCCGGCGGAAGGGCCAAAGAGCGCGATGCTCTGCGGCCGATGGCCCTTCAATAGAAATCGATAGGCCTCGACCGAATCCTCCAGAGGCGCCGGAAACGGGAAATCGGGCAGCATGCGATAGTCGAGCGAGAACACTCGGGTCTGCGACAAGCCGGCCAATTTCATGGCCGAATTCACCGCGGCACGTCCCCCACCCACGAAGAAACCGCCGCCGTGCAGATACAAAATGGCGCATTGCTCGCGCCGAGGCGAGAGATTTCGCGGTCTCACTTCGTAGAGGAGCGACGCCGACAGCGAGTGCGTGACCACCTCCGCCGGATAGCGCTCGGCATTCCTTTCAGTCAATGCGATGATGCCCTCATTGATTTTCTCGGCATGGGCGCGCCAGGCGGCCTTGTCGTCCTTGGAGCCGGGTGCGAGGTCCGCGTCGAAGGGAGAGGAGTGCGACAGGAACGCCTGCGCCTCTCGGCTGATCGAGCGCGGGGTGGGAATGAACCGCGCCGGAAGATAGATGCCGTCCGCTGGGTCCGCGGCGGCCGGATCGCTGCTGTGCGGTGCCTTCATCTCGTCACCCTCCTATGGAAACGCCGCTTTTCAAAGCAGCGTGCCACCGTCGACCTGGAACACCTGGCCGGTGACGAAGGCAGCACGGTCCGAGGCCAGGTACACCACCGCCGCGGCGACCTCTTCGGGCCTTGCCATGCTGCGCTCGAGCGGTCCGGTGCGCCGCCGCTTCGCCATTTCCGATTCGCTCAGGCCGCTGAACGCCCTGCGGAAGAAGGCATTGTCAGGGTGAAAGCGGCTGCCTCGGCTGAACGCTGCGGGATCATCGGACAGGGTGCCATAGGGGGCGACGCAGTTGACGGTGATGCCATGCTGACCGACTTCCTTGGCGAGCACGCGCGTGAAGCCATGCACCGCGCTCTTGGCGGCCGAGTACACCGGCAACATGTAATCGCCGACCAGGCCGGCGGTCGAGCCGATGTTGACGATGCGGCCCGCGTGCTGCGCCACCATGATCGGCAGCACCGCGTGGGTCATTCGCAGCGTCGTCAGCAACGTGATGTCGAGATCGGCCTGCCAACTTTGCGGGTCGGAATCGATGAAGTATCCTGCGCCCACGTTCCCGCCGACGTTGTTGACGAGAATCGCGATCGGGCCTAAGGGTTCAGCCGCCGCCAGGACCCGGGCCGGCGACTTCGGGTCGAGCAGGTCCGCTTGGACAAACACGGCGCAGTGCGCGCCGCGCGCGAGCGCTTCGCCGACGACGCGCTCGCCCGCTTGCCTATCGCGTCCGACGGCGAGGAGCTTCGCGCGCTCGGAGGCGAACTCGAGCGCGATGGCGCGCCCGATGTTGGCAGTGGCGCCAGTGACCACCACGACTTTGCCGGAAAGATTCAAGTCCATGAGTCGATCAATCGAATGAGATCACGATCTTGCCCATGTGGCGGCCGCTCTCCAAGCGGCGCAGAGCCCACGCGGGCATCGCTTCCTCCTCAACAGAAATAGGTGCATATAAATACCACATGAGCACCATACCGGGCGTGACATACCGACATCCGCCCCGTAATATCGATACATTATTGCGGTGCTAACGAGGATCAGCCCATGAGCTTCACAACACCCGATACTGCAGCCCTTCCGCGGCATCCGGTCATCATCGGCGACCGCTTGCTCGAGCGCGGCTCGGGAATCCTGCAGCGTCATGTGTATCCTGCGAACGGTCGCGCGACTTGCGAGATCGGCCTTGCCTCAGGGCGAGAGGTCGATGAGGCGGTTCAAGCGGCGCGCGCGGTGTTCCCGACATGGCGTGCGCTGCCCGGGGATAAGCGTCGCGATCTCATGTTCAGGATGGCCGCCATGATCGAGCAGCACGCGAAAGAGCTCGCGGAGCTCTCGACGCTCGAAAATGGCTATCCGACCCTGATGGCCTCGTTCATCCCGGCCGTGGATGCGCAAAAATTTCGCTACTTCGGCGGTTGGGCCGACAAAATCCAGGGCGAAACGATCAGCACGTGGAGTGGGCCCGCGCACAACTACGTCGCCTATGAGCCCTACGGTGTGATCGGCGCCATCGTGCCGTGGAACGGGCCGCTGTTTGCAGCGACGATGGTGATGACACCCGCACTCGCCGCGGGTAACTGCATCGTGGTGAAAGCTCCCGAGCTCGCGCCCTTCACGGTCATGCGCCTGGGGGAGTTGTTCCTCGAAGCCGGATTCCCGGCCGGGGTCGTCAACATGCTCGCCGGTGGAGCGGATGTCGGCGAGGCGATGGTCAAACATCCCGGCATCGACAAGATTCAGTTCGTGGGGAGCGGCGCGACCGCGAAAAAAGTGTTGCGTGCTGCCGCCGAAACCTTGAAGCCTTGCGGGCTCGAGCTCGGCGGCAAATCGGCGGTGATCGTGTTCGCCGATGCCGATTTGCAAGAGGCCTCTCGTCGCGGCTTGTCGGGCGCCATCAGCGTGAGCGGGCAGGGCTGCGTGAACGGCACGCGCTTGCTCGTGGAGCGGACGATCTATGAGCAGTACCTGAAGATGCTCCAGGCCGCGGCCGCACACATCAAGGTTGGGGATCCGCTCGATCCTGCCACGATGATGGGTCCGATCATTTCGGAGGCCTCGGTGCAACGCATCCTCGGTGTGATCGACACCGCCGTCAACCAAGATGGCGCGCGCTTGGTGCTCGGCGGCAAGCGATTGGGCGATGAGTATGCCGACGGCTACTACCTGCCGCTCACCATCATTGCCGACGTCGACCAGCGCACGGCACTCGCGCAGCACGAGGTGTTCGGTCCGGTGCTCGCGGTGACGCCCTTCGATACCGAGGAGGAGGCGATAGCCCTCGCCAACGGCACGAGCTACGGCCTCGGCGCCTACATCCACACGCAGAATCTGCAACGGGCGCACTACGTCGCGAGCCAAATGCAGGCCGGCATGGTGCAGGTGAACGGCTCAGGCGAAGGGATGCAACCCTTCGCGCCATTCGGCGGCATGAAGCAGAGCGGCTACGGGCGGCTCGGCGGTGAGCAGGGGCTGCACGAATTTTTGCAGGTGAAGAACGTGTGGATGAACCTGGCCAACCCCCCAGGCTCGACCAGAGCACAACGCTCGAGCGGCCCGACCTGGCCACAGGGCTCGACCCGGCCACAGAGCTCGACATGAGCTTGCTCGATCCGGCGGAACGGACTCGGATCGGAGCCGAGAAGCAGACCGAGCTGCTCGGGGCGCGCGCGCCGGCGCCGCGCACGCTGATGGAAGCCTCGTGGCGCGATTACGTGTTTGCGGAGGTCTGGACGCGACCGGGGCTGGATCTTCGATCGCGCTATTTCATCTCGATCAGCGCTGCGGTGTGCGAAGGGGGCCGCCCGGATGTGGTGGACGGCTATATTCGCGGAGCGCTGGCGACGGGCGAGATCACGCTTCCCGAGCTGCGGGAGGCGGCGTTGCAACTCGCCGTTTATGGCGGCTGGTCGCGCGGGGTCTCGTTCGATGCGGCCGTGACCCGTGTCGCCGGCGAAATCGGTCTGGCGCCGGCCGATTATCCGCCGATCAGGGACAAGCCCTGGGATCCGAAGCAGCGGCTGGCCGAGGGCGCCGCAAACTTCTCATCTGTCATGATGTTCCCGGCGCCTGCGCCCGTCACCCCCTACTTCGAGGGCGGAATCCTCAACTTCGTTTTCGGCGAAGTCTGGATGCGCCCCGGACTCGACCAGCGCGCCCGGCGCTGGGTCACGCTGGTCGGCGTCGCGGACTCCTCCGCGACCACGCCGATTCGCACGCATACCTATGCTGCGCTCGCGAGCGGCAACGCGACGCTTCAGGAGATGCAGGAATTCGTGCTGCAGTATGCCGTCGACGGCGGTTGGCCCAAGGCCTCCTTCCTGCAGGCCGTGGTGCTCGAGATGGGTGAGCGAGTGAGCAAAGGGCTTCCGTATCAATAGTTGTGAACGAGGCTGAGGAGATGCCAACGGCAAGCAGCATGAAAGGCAAGGCCGCGCTCGTGACGGGCGCAGCCTCCGGATTGGGTCGCGCGACGGCATTCGCGCTCGGGCGCGCCGGGGCCGATCTTTGTGTGGTGGACATGAATGCGGCGGGCCTTCAAGAAACCGCCGCGCAGCTGCGCGCGGCCGGCGCGCGAGCGCTTGCTCAGGTGACAGATCTGTCCGAGCGCGATAACTGCCTCGGGGCCGTCGCTGCGGCCGTCACCGAGTTTGGCCGGCTCGACGCGCTCTGCAACGTCGCCGGGATCATCGTGCTGTGCAACGCCCACGAGATGTCTGCCGCGGACTACGAGCGCACCCTTGCCGTCAATCTGAGCGCGCCGTTCTACTTGATGCAGGCGGCGATCCCGCATTTGCTCCAGGCAGGGGGCGCTGTGGTCAACGTGACGTCCTCGGCCGCGTACGTGGGCGAGGCCTATGCCGCCGCGTACTGCGCGACCAAGGCGGGTCTCACTCACATGACCAAGGCGCTTGCGATGGAGTACGTGCACAAGCCCATTCGGTTCAACGCCGTCGCACCGGGTGGCATGGCAACCAACATTGCCGATTCGATCAAGATGCCCGAGGGCGTCGATTACGCGTTGATCAAGCGCTTCTCGGGTCTGCGCGGTACGGTCGAAGTCGACGATGTGGCCGACCTCATCGCGTTTCTGGCATCCGATGCCGGCCGCAGCTACCACGGCGCCTGCATCAACATCGATCGCGGGATCACGGCGGGCTAGGCTGGATGACCACCGTCGGTTTCATCGGCTTGGGAAGTCAGGGCGGCCCGATGGCACGGCGGATCGTCGAGTCGGGATATCCGCTCCTCTTGTGGGCTCGGCGCCCCGAGGTCCTTGCGGCGTTCAAAGATACCCCGGCGATTGCGGTGGCCGGCATCGGCGAATTGGGCGCGCGCGCGGAGCACGTCGGCGTTTGCGTCGTGGATGATGCGGGCGTTCGGCAAGTCTGCGAAGCGCTCATTCCGGCGATGCGGCCGGGTGGGCGCATCGCCGTTCATTCGACCGTCCACCCGAACACGGTCATCGAGCTCGCCGAGCGAGCGGCCCTGCGTCGAGTCGCGCTCATCGATGCTCCCGTGAGCGGCGGCGGACCCGCCGCGGCGGCGCGAGCGCTCACGGTCATGGTCGGCGGCGAACAACAGGCCGTGAGCGCCGCGCGCCCGATCTTCGAGGCGTTCGGCGGACTCATCGTCCGCGTGGGCGGCGTCGGCGCAGGCCAGATGGCGAAGCTCGTCAACAACGCGCTGATGGCCGCCCATCTTGCCATCGCCCATCACGGGCTCGAAGCCGGCGCGGCGCTCGGTCTCGATCGGGCGGCGCTCTGCGAGATCGTGAAGGCGAGCAGCGGCCGAAGCTACGGCTTCGAAGTCTGCGCTCGCATGCCTGCGCTTTCCGCATTCGGACACGGAGCGAAGTTGCTCGCCAAGGACGTGCGGCTCCTCGGCGAGTTACTGGGCGCAGATCCCGCGTTCGCGCCGTTTCGCGACGTGGCCGCACCATTTTTGGAATTCGTGCTCAAGGAGGCGGCCCGCGCATGACATTCTCGCTCGATCATTTTCGGCTTGACAGGAAAGTAGCCATCGTCACCGGCGCCGGTGGGCGGGCCAACAGCATCGGACGTGCCTACGCGCTCGGCCTCGCTGACGCAGGGGCCTCGGTGGTGGTTGCGGACATCAAAGCCGAGGGCGCACAGAACGTCCGTGATGAAATCGTGTCGGCCGGCGGCAAGGCGATCGCGGTGGGCGTGGATATCACCAAGCCCGATTCGGTGCAGCACATGGCGACGGCCGCCACCGATGCATTCGGTGGCGTTGACATCCTAGTCAACAATGCAGCCCTCATGGCCGAGCTCGGCTATCTGCCGGCGATCGATATCCCGATCGATCAGTGGAATCGCATCCTCGAGGTGAATCTCACCGGCGCGCTGATCTGCGCGCAGGCGATCGTTCCGCTGATGCGCAAGCGCGGCGGCGGCAAGATCATCAACCAGGTCTCCGGCGGCGCATTCCCGGCGTTGTCCGTGTACGGTGTCGGCAAGCTGGCGTTGGTCGGTCTCACCACGACGCTCGCTCGCCAGCTCGGGCGCGAGAAGATCAATGTCAACGCCATCGCTCCGGGCAATACCATGAGCGATGCGGGCAAGATGCTGACGCCGGATGAGTCTCCCTTCGTCAAGATGCTGGAAGCAACGGTGGCGATGCGCGTGCGCGGCCAACCCGACGAGCTGGTGGGCGCTCTACTGCTATTGTGCTCGCCCGCGGGCGATTGGATCACCGGGCAGGTATTGCACGTGGACGGCGGCTGGGTGCTGCGTCCCTGAGGGCCGCCCGAGATCGGCGCGCCGGGAGGCGTCAGTGCGCAGGGGGCCGATAGGTCTCATCCTTCACGCGAAGTCGCGAGAGGACGAGCCGACGGTAGCGCTCGGCCTCGAACTGCGCGAGCTCATCGTCGCGATCGAGGATCGCTTGCAAGATGCGCCGCCGGCCTCGCTTCCATTCGGCAATGGCATCCTCACCTTCGAACACCAGCGGCGCGCGAGTATGCACGTAGAGCCGCAAGGTGACGCGGCACAGCAGCTCGAAGAGCGGCCAGGCCACCATCCGCAGCAGCGTATCGCGCAGATCGGTCTCGAACGCGACACGCTCATCGATCGACTCGCAACGGTCCAGGCGCTCGATGAGCGCCCGTATCGCCTGCCGGAGACTCTCGTCCGTGCAGCGCGCCGCGGCCGGAACGATCTCGCAATCGAGGAGCGATATCATGCGATGCGATTCGCGGTGTCCGAATCCATGCACGCGCAGGTAGGCGGCGAAGCCGCGTTCGAGCGCCGCCTCGTCGGGTCGCGTGCCGTAATAGCCGCCACCCGGTCCGCGGCGTACCGCGAGCAGACCCTCGTGCTCGAGAATGCGAGCGGCTTGCTGGACGGTCACGATTCCGACGCCAAGCAGCTGAGCGACTTCGCTGAGGGAGCCGATCTGAGCGCCCGCCTCGCGCGCGAGGATCAGGTCGCGCAGCTTCGCGGCCGCTGCCTGAACCAGTTGACGCCTCGGAACCTTGCTCATGAGACTATCCTACGCGATAAGATAGGATCATGAGCGACACCAAGACCTATCGTGTCATTCAATGGGCGACCGGTAATATCGGCACACGCTCGCTTCGCACCGTCATCGAGCATCCCCGCATGCAGCTCGGGGCTGTACGTGAGCTCCCCCGAGAAAGTGGGTAAGGATGCCGGTGCGCTGTGCGGATTGGCGCCCGTTGGGATCGCGGCCACCAACTCGGTCGACAGCATCGTGGCACTCGACGCGGACTGCGTTCTCTACATGAGGCAGGGCATCGACTATGACGAGGTGTGCCGCTTGCTCGCCTCGGGCAAGAACATCGTAACGACGCGCGGCGAATTCCATCATCCGCGCTCGATGGATCCGGCGGTGCGCCGGCGGGTGGAAGAGGCATGCCAGGCCGGAAAGGCCTCCATTTACAGCACCGGTGCCAGCCCCGGCTTCATCACGGAGGCCTTCAGCCTGCCGCTCCTCTCTCTGGAGCGACGGCTCGATTGCCTCACGATCGATGAGTTCGCGAATTTGTCCCGCCGCGACTCGCCCGACATGATCTTCAACATCTTGGGTTATGGCGCGGTGCCCGGTGTGTTTGACCAGCACAAGCTCGACTACGTCCATCACGACTTTTCGGGAACCTTGAGTCAGATTGCCGATGCGATCGGTCTGCCGTTCGACTCGACCGAGGTCAAGGGCGAGATGGCCACTGCCCGCAGCGAGGCGCGGATCGCCGCCGGGAGGATCGAGAAGGGGAGAGTGGCGGCGCTGCGCATCACGGTGACCGGAGTGCGCAAGGGCAAGCCGCTGCTGCGCTTTCGCGCGAACTGGTACTGCACCGAAAACATCAATGCCGACTGGGAGCTCGAGGAGACCGGCTGGCGGGTGCGCGTCGAAGGCGACACGCCCCTGGATATCCGCATTCGCTTTCCGGTGCCGCTCGAGGATTACCCGCTGGTGATGCCCGGCCTCACCGCGCACCGCGCGGTGAATGCCGTCATCACGGTCTGCGAGGCCGAGCCGGGTATTCGCACGACGGTCGATCTGCCGCAGGTGATCGCAAGGTTCTGAGCCACGCTCGCCGGGTTACGCTCGCGGGCCGCGGGCGAAGAGGCGCCTCCTGAGCACGGTGAAGCTCGGATCGTCAGCGGGCGGTGCCGCAGCCGGGGGCGCGGCGAGCGGACGCTGGCTGCGCATGTCGTAGGTGACGACCCGCTGCGCGAAGCGCCAGCGGTCCTCCTCGCGGCGATAGCGATCCAGGTAGCGCACGCACATCAGGTCCTCGACCCAACCGCCCTTGCCGTCCGGGATGACGTGATAGGCGATGGCATAGACCTCGCCTTCACCTCGATCGCCGTCCACGGAGATCAGGTGATTGCAGATGTGATGGCCGCTGTAGCGCATGTGCGGGAAGGCGCGCTCGAGGAACTGCACATAGGCTTCGGCGCTGCCGTCGAAGGTGTTGCCGTGGGTATCGGTGGCATCGGCGGTGTAGAGCGTGCGCAGGAGCGCCGCGTCCTTGCGGTCGACGCCGCGCGAATAAAGCATGGCGAGCTCGCGAATTTCCTCTTTGGCGATGAGCGTCGCCAGGGCGCTTTGCTCACGGCTCATGACATTTCCGATGCGGAGGTCGGATCGAGCGACGCTCGGGCGGCTGTAACGATCCACCGGCCGGTATCCCGAGCCTGCTCGTAGATGTCGAGGTGACGAATCTTGTGCCCCTCGTCGAACTCGTACACCGCGATGACATTTTTCCTGATGAACTCCTCACCCTTGAAGTGCCGCTCTTCTATCTCCTGGAATACGACCCGACCCACCTCCGTGATCCGGTGTACGGTCGTCTCGAAGCGCGTGGCGCCGGCCCACTCGGAGAGGAAGCGAACATATTCGCCCCAAGTCATGACCTCCTGGTAGGCGCCCACGCGCTCGAAATCCTCGACCGCGACCAGTTCGGCGAGAGGCACCCAGTCGGCCGCGGACGAACCCTTCGCCTTCGCGCGGCTCTCGATCAGCTCGCAATAGCGCACGACGATGCGGGAAAGCGGCCCGAGCTCTTCAATGGTGGCGGTGGCCGTGATGATGTTCATGATCTCGCCTTCTCTTCAAGCCAACGATCTAGGACTGAATGAAAATGGGCCAGACGGACTTCCTGTCGCGACAGAGCGAGAAATTCGAGCGCGTGATTGCGCAGGCCCCTCTGTTGGCGCTGCATTTGCTCGTAATCCTGCTGCAGGGCCAGGAAGTACTTGAAGTCTTTCGGCTCATCGATCAGCGCGGCTCGTTGCTCCGAGCGCCGTTCCGGAGGCAACCATTGATAACCGGCCACGTGCCAGATGCATCGGTTCGGATCGCCGTCGGGGTGTGGCACGGCGCTGATGAATGTGGCCTCTCCCGCGCGGATCGTCAGAAAGAAATTCGGGAAAACCAGATAGAACTGGTTGTCGCTCAACTGATTATCCGTGAGCCCGCTCACGTCCAGGCCCTTACCGCTCAAGGTGTCACGCGTCGCCTGTTGAAGGAGTCTGCGCGCGGTGATGCCCTCGGGGAAAGCGAGGCTGCCTTCCTTGTCGCGATGAGCACCGACCAGCTCCTCGAAACGGGGCAGCACTTCCGCCACCCCGGGGAAGGTCTGCGGCAGCTCCCGTATCGCCTCGACCTGCCGCTCAGGTCCGAACGAGGCCAGGTTGGACGCGCCGAAGGGAGCGGTGGCGACGCTATGATCGCCGAAGAAGCTGTAGCGTTCCTTGGACTCATCCATCGCTGCGACCAGCTCCGGATGAATGCCTTGAATATGGTATCCCTCCTGGAACGCGTCCATGACCACCTTCCAGTTGCAGTCCAGGCTCTCGCGGACATTCAACCCCACGGGAACCATTTCCTCGAGACGGTAAGGTGCCAGGAGATCGGCCATCTCCCCGAGGAACTCGGCCAGCGGCGCCGC
The DNA here is from genome assembly GCA_035319505.1 of Steroidobacteraceae bacterium. GTDB lineage: Bacteria > Pseudomonadota > Gammaproteobacteria > Steroidobacterales > Steroidobacteraceae > Bog-1198. The sequence continues at coordinate 13,705 of DATHCO010000154.1, forward strand.
CCTGGGATCCGGATTGAGGAAGATGAAACCCGCGACACTCTCGACCGGCACCTGCAGAAGTCCGTATTCATCCTTGGGGCCGACGAACTCCTCGATCGAGCCCTTGAAGTCAGGTCTGGGGACGACGAGCAATCGTCCATCGAGACCGTATTGCCAACGATGGTAGGGGCACCTGAGCCGACTCGAATGACCCTTGCCCGTGCACAACACGTTACCGCGGTGTCTGCACGCATTGACGAATCCGCGTATCTTCCCGTCATCACCCCGGACAATGACATAGGATTGGTCGAAGATTCGATATTCCTTCCAGTCGCCTGCGGCCAGCAGCTCATCGGCACGCCCGGCAACTTGCCAAACCCGCATCCAGAGCAGTGTGCGCTCGTGCTCATGGTATTCACGCGAACTGTAGCGCTCCGTCGTGACACGGTTTCGGAACAGCCTGAAATCGAGCTCCGCAAGATACAGGCCCTCATCGATGCGTTCCCCGGATTTCGCCGATCGCATCAGGTCGATTCCCCGGCTTCGCCTGCAAGATATCTATCCACCACGGAATGGAAACGGGCGATGCTGACTTCCTCCCGAGCCAGGGACATGTATTTGAGCGTGTGATTGCGCAGGCCCTTCTGCTGACGCGGCATCTGTTCGTAATCTTGTTGTAGCGCCAGGAAATAGGGGTAGCTGTGGGGTTCCCTGACATCGACCAGCTCGGCCCGATGCCGAGCCCGCAGTGCCGGGGGCAGCCACAGGTAGGCCGTTACGTGCCAAATGCAGCGGTTGGGGTCGCCGTCGGGGTGCGGAAAGGACATGACGGTCGTCGCCTCACCCGCGCGGATGGTCATGAAGAAATTCGGGAAGAGAAACCAGCCTTGGCTGTCGCTCATCTGATCGTCCAACAGAGCGCTCACGTCGAGCCCCTTCGCCGTGAGGGTGTCGCGCGTGGCTTGCTGCAGCAGGGTGCGCACGCCGACTCCCTGCGGGAACTCGAGCCTCTCGTCCTTGCGGAACGCGGCGACGAGCTGCTCGAAACGCGGCAGGACTTCCGCCACGGTGGGGAATGTTCCCGGCAGTGCTCTGATGCCCTCGACCTGTTGCTCCAGACTGTAGCTCTGCACGTTCTTCACTTCGAAGGGAGCGACAGCCATCCCGTGATCGCCGTAGAAACCGTGCCTGCTGTTCCCGGCCTCGAGGTCGATCACGCTCAGCAGCTGCGGATGGACGCCGATGATGTGATAGCCTTCCGAGAAAGCGTCGATCACCACTTTCCAATTGCACTGCAGGCTCTCACGGACATCCATGCCGACGGGGATCATCTCGTCGAGCTTGTACGGCGCCAGGCCTTCGATGACCTCCTGGCGCAGAAATTCGGCCAACGGCGCCGCGCTCGGATCCGGATTGACGAAGACGAAGCCGGCGCAGCAGTCGACCGGCACTTCCAGCAGCCCGTGCTCGGCCTTGTCGATCGGACCGACGAGGTCCGGACGGCCGACCGCAAGCAGGCGTCCGTCGAGCCCGTAGGACCAGAGATGGTAGGGGCAGAGAAACCGCGGTGAGTGCCCCTTGCCCTGGCACAACACGTTGCCGCGATGCCTGCAGGCATTGACGAATCCACGGATCTTTCCGTCCGTGCCCCGGACGATCACATAGGACTGATCGAAAATTCGATATTCCTTCCAATCACCCGCCTCGGGCAGCTCATCGGCGCGACCGGCAATCTGCCACACCTTCATCCAGATCCGTCGCCTCTCGCGCTCCTGGTATTCGCGCGATGTATAGCGGTCAGTCGTGATGCGCATATTGAGCTTATCGAAGTCGAGCTCCGGCAAAAGCTTGGTCTTTTTAATCCATTCAGCGGGCGTTGCTGAAGCCATCGAAGTGCTCCCCCGGCGATCGCGTGCTCCGGTAAAAAGCCTATCTCGTGCGCCAGCGCGAATCAATAGTAATGTCATATCCTATTCTCATATCGTGTGGGCCCCATCAACCGTCCCCGGGGAGACGAAATCTGCGAGCAGGTGATCGCGCGGTCTACGGATATTCCCGCACAAAATTAGCCCGATATGCAGCGAGGCCGGCCGGCCGCTCGATGCTGCATTGCGAGGATCGAAAAATTAATAAGAACGCATCAGCACATTTTAGGCCCGTGTCCGGAGGGCGCGCCCGACCGCCCTCCTGCGAGCGCATGAGGAGATTCACAGCGCGAATCTACGCGTATAAGCTGATTCCATGAGCGCAGAGGCAGCCTTCACGAGCAAGCGACGCCGGTCGCTGCGCAAAGCCGGTAGAGGTCCCGGTCGTCCGACGCGAGAGCAAACCGAGCGTCGCAATCGGGAATTGCTCGATCAGGCGCTCGACCTTTTTCTCGAGAAGGGTTTCGAAGCCACCACCATCGAGGCGATCTCCAGCTCCTTGCGAATGTCACGTCGCACCATCTATGCACGCTATGGCGACAAGACCGCTCTCTTCAAGGCGGCGCTGCAGCGCGCGATCGAGGAATGGATCGTGCCGATCGAGCGGCTGCATGCGGCGGAAAGCGACGACCTGGAGGAGACTCTCGTCAGAGTTGCACGGATGTGGGTGACCAATCTCAAGAAACCTGCAGGCATGCGGCTGGTGAGGGTCGCCAATACCGAGCTATTTCGAATGCCCGAGATCGCTGCCTATCTCTGGGATCGGACGGCGCAACCGACTCTGTCCTATCTGACGGATCTGTTTCGCCGTCGGTTGAGACCGGATGCTCCCGAGATCGCGGACGCCGCAGAAGCAGCGGCGGCTTTCCTGATTCTCGTCGTGGAAGGCTCGGTCCAATGGGCGACCTGGCGAAAGACCCCGGAAGAGGAGTTCGACCGCCAAATCGTCTATCGCACGCGACTCTTCCTCGATGGCGCGCGCTGCGAGGAATTGGGCGAGCACCGACAATCAACGCTGCTTCGACGCCTCGAGCGTCTGGAGAAAGCCTTTGAACATTACCTGGATGACCTCGACCATGCAGAGAGATAATACGGAAGAGCCGCCGATCGACGTGCAGCGAATCACCGTCGATCCGCATCATCACCTGTGGGACTTCGGACCGGTTCCCGGAGCGGCCTCCGAGCCAAAGCCCTTCCTATTGCAGGAGATGGTCCAGGTGATCAACGAGGCGGGTCACCGGGTTACCCGCACGGTCTACGTCGAGTGCCACGCCATGTACCGCAGGGAGGGTCCCGAGGAGATGCGGCCCGTCGGGGAGACCGAGTTCGCCAACGGCATGGCGGCGATGAGCGCGAGCGGGCGATACGGGGACTCGCGCATCGCGAGCGCCATCGTCGGGACCGCGAATCTTCGATTGGGCGAGCGAGTCGAGAGGGTTCTCGAGGCGCAGATCGCAGCGGGGAACGGGCGCCTGCGCGGCATCCGCACGACCACGGCGTACGCTCAGACGAAGCTTTTCGGACGACCGGCGGATCCCTCGCTCAAGGGCCTCATGATGGATGCAGGCTTCCGCGCCGGCGTGCGAGCGCTGAGCCGCTTCGACCTGACATTGGACGTCTGGTGCCTGCATCCCCAGCTCGCGGAGCTTGCCGATCTGGCATCCGCCTGTCCCGACGTCACGATCATCCTCGATCACCTCGGGACCCCGGTGCTCGGCGACCCACAGAGCAACGCCGAGGTTTTCGCCACCTGGCGCCGGGGGATCGTCGAGCTGGCGCGCCGTCCCAACGTGCGCATCAAGCTCGGCGGCCTTGGGATGAATCTGCAGGCGCCGATCGGCGAGCGCGGTAGCGCGCGTTCCACCGAGCTGGCCTCCGAGTGGCGACCTTCATCGAGACTTCCATCGAGGCGTTCGGTCCGGCACGCTCGATGTTCGAAAGCAACTTTCCCGCTGATACCGCCTGTAGCTACGGGGCAATCTGGAACAGCTTCAAGCGCATCACGGCGGCCTTTTCGGAAGACGAGAAGACGAAGCTCTTCAGTGGTACGGCGGACGAGGTGTATCGGCTGCACTGACCGCCGCTCTTGCGAACCTCAGAAGCGCTCACCGACCATCTGCTCGCTCTTCGCCCACAGCGCCCGGGCGCGCTCCGGATCGATCGCGTAGGCGCGCACGCCGTTGCGTCGGGCCGTGTCGGACCCGGGCACGATCTCGGCGACATGACAATCCTCGCAATAGCGCCCGCCGATCGCTTCGGCGTCTGCGACGGCGGCGCACCAGACGGAGGTCGCGGCCCCTTGCGCAACGGACTTCCAGCGAAAGTTGGCGGGACCCGTCGCCTGACTCGATGCGCTACCGAAGCGCGTGAGTTGCTGCATGACCTCGGGGGTGACGCTGCGGCCCAGCTCGGTCTCGATGGCGCCCGGATGCACGGCGGCCGCACGGATTCCCTCGCCCCGATGCCGGCGGTCGAGTTCCACGACGAACAGCGCATTCGCGGTCTTCGATCGGCCATAGGCGACGAACTCGACGTAGGGCGTGCGCTCGAAGCTCGGATCGTCGAGGTCGACGTCGGAGAAGCGGTGTCCCGCCGAGGACAGGCAGATGACTCGCGATCCGCGCCCGAGCAAGGGCAGCAGTCGATTGATCAGCACGAAGTGGCCCAGGTGATTGGTACCGAATTGCGTCTCGAAGCCGTCGGCGGTCTTGCCTCGAGGGCATGCCATGACGCCGGCGTTGGCGATGATGACGTCGAAGCGCTTACCGGCGGCCACCAAGGCATCGGCGCACGCTCGCACGCTCGCGAGCGATGCCAGATCGAGCGACACGAGCTCGAAGCGGCCGCCACGGGCCACCTGCGCGCGCATCGACGCGGTGGCGCGCTCGGCCTTGGGCAGGTCGCGCACCGCCCCCACCACCTGGGCGCCGCGAGATACGAGCGCACGCGCGGTCTCGACGCCGAGACCGGCCGAGGTGCCCGTCACCAAAATCTGCCGGCCCCGAAGATCGATGCCCTCGAGCACCTGGTCGGCGGTCGATTCGGGTCCGAACTGTGCGGCCATGGTCAGCTCCTCGAGGTCACGATGAGAACATTATGCCGCCGCGGAGGCGTATGGATACAATGACTCGGCACCGGGGGTGTCAGACCGCCATCGCAGCATCCTTCTCACGTGGACAGATGACATGTCGTTGCCGCCGGAAATTCGCGATCGATTGACCCTGCCGGCGGTGGCCGCGCCCATGTTCCTCTGCAGCGGAGTCGCGCTCGCCATCGAGGCCTGCAAGGCCGGATTGATCGGCTCGTTGACGCGCAATCATTGTCGCGACATCGAGGAGCTCGAGCGACAGCTCGCCTCGGTGTGCGAAACGCTCGAGCGCTTTCGCGAGGAAAATCCTCGGCGCAAGATCGGGCCTCTCGCCGTCAATATCTCGACTCACTTCGCACCCGAGGAGATGCGTGCGCATCTTAGGCTGTGCAAGCGCTTTGGCGCGAGTATCGTGATCACCTCCGTCGGCGATCCGACCTCGATGGCGCCGCTGGTGCACGAGGCCGGGCTCTTGCATTTTCACGACGCGACGACACTTCGCTTCGCGGAGAAAGCGATCGCCGCGCGCGTGGATGGCATCGTCGCCATCGGCGCAGGAGGCGGGGGGCATTCAGGCACCATCAGCCATCTGGCATTCATCCCGCAGATTCGCGCGATGTTCGGCGGGACCGTGGTGCTCGCGGGCGCCGTGTCGAACGGTGCGACGATTCGCGCCGCCGAAATCCTCGGCGCCGATCTTTCCTATCTCGGCACCCGATTCATCGCCACTCGTGAATCCCTGGCTCCCGATGCGTACAAGGCGATGCTGGTGGCGGGGACATCGGCTGATGTATGTTATACGAGCGGCATCAACGGAGTGCCCGCGAGCTGGCTCAAGGCATCGATCCGCTCGATCGGCTTGGACCCGGAGCAGCTTGCGCCGCGCGCGAGTCGTGGAACGGATCATTTGCCGCCGGGGATCAAGCCATGGCGGGATATCTGGAGCGCCGGCCAGGGCGTCGGTCTCATCCATGATATTCCGACGGTGGCGGAGCTCGTGCACCGGCTTCAGGCCGAGTATGTGGCAGCCTGCTCCACACCCGACATGTCGGAGGCGGCACTCGCGGCCATGCGAGAGGTGCGGGAACCATGCCTGAAAGTGTGATTCGCCACGATGCCGGCGGGGTTTGCACGCTCACCCTCAGTCGGCCCGATAAGCTCAATGCGCTCGACACCGCTGCCTTCGAGGCGCTCGAGGCGCACGTCGCCGCGCTCGAGAACGAAGCCGGGAAGGTGGGCTGCGTGGTTCTTCGCGGGGAGGGCCGCGCATTCTGCGCAGGCGCCGATCTCAATACTCTGGGAGAAGCCACGGATAAGCCGCTCGGCTACAAAGCGCGCATCATCGAGCGATTGGCGCTGCTCAAGCTCCCGGTGGTCGCCGCGGTGCATGGGGTCTGCTTCACGGGAGGCCTCGAGCTCGCGCTCGCCTGCGATTTCATCCTGGCGGATACGAGCGCACGGTTCGCGGACACGCACGGCAAGTGGGGCCTGGTCGGAGCCTGGGGCATGACGCAGCGGCTACCGCGCCGGGTGGGGCTGCCTCAAGCCAAGCGGATGATGCTCACGAGTCGCGAGGTGAGCGCGGTCGAAGCGAAGGAGATGGGACTCGTGGATTTGCTCGCGCCGGCCGGTGAGCTCGGCGAGCTGGTCAAAGGCTTCGTGGCCGAAATCCTCGCGAATAGCTGGTTCACGAATGCGGCCACGAAGCAGCTCTTGATCGAGACCGACGGGATGTCCCTCGCGCAAGGTCTGGCCCACGAGCACTACCGCTATCCGGGTTGGGCTCCCGATCACCGCGAGCGCATGGCTGCGTTTCGACGCGGCCGCAAGTCGTGAGAGACCGCGCCCGGGCCGCCGCGCTACACTGCCGGGCGGACGAATAGGGCAGGGTTAGGCGGGACCGGACGGGACATGCGGGGCTATTGAAATGCAAGCGGCAATCATCACGGGCGCAGGCAGCGGTATCGGTCTCGCTACCGCCATCAAGCTCTCGGATATGGGCATGTCGGTGCTCGGGGTGGGGAGGGACGAGGCCAAGCTCGCGCATCTGGCCGAAACGATCGGCGACGCCACGCGCGTCGCAACGCTCGCGGTCGACGTCACCGAAGACCCAGCGCCGAAGCGCATCGTGGACCTCGCGCTGTCGCGCTGGGGTCGGATCGATTTTCTGATCAACAACGCAGGGATCGGGCGCCCCAAGCCTCTGCATGAGACGGACGATCAGACTCTCGATTTGTTTCTCAACCTGATGCTGCGTGCGCCGTTTCGCCTCTCGCGCGAGGTGCTGCCGCACATGAAGCAGGGCTCTGCGATCATCAACGTGAGCTCGACCTTCGCTGTCGTGGGCGGCATGCGCGGCGGTGCCTACTCGGCGGCCAAGGCCGGGTTGACGGGGCTCACGTCGCATATCGCCTGCCAATACGGTGCCGCCGGAATCCGTTGCAACGCGGTCGCGCCCGGCGTCGTTCCGACGCCGATGACCGAGGGCCGCATGCAGGACGAGAAATTCCGCCGGATGAATGTCGAGATGACGCCGCATCATCGGATGGGCACGGTCGACGACATCGCGAGCACGATCGCGTTTCTGTGCTCGCCCGGCGGCAGCTTCATCAACGGTCAGGTGATCGTCGTCGACGGCGGCTGGAGCTCCACCAAGTATCTGTCAGAGTACGCGCTCACGTCGGTATGGACCGCACGGTGATCGGGACGGTGACGGGTTTTGCGGAAGGTCTCGACGGCTAGCGCGGCCGACCGTCGATCACCACTTAAGGGGCACCGTTTTCGGACCGACGACGCCACCGGGCCAGTACTCGATCCGGGTGCCTTCCTTCAGTCGAAAGTCGGGAATGCGGGCGAGGAACTCCGTGATCGAGATCTTCATTTCCAGCCGAGCCAGGTGTGCGCCCATGCAGCTGTGGACGCCGCCTGCAAACGCCAGGTTGGGCTTGCGCGGGCGGTGAAAATTGACCTCCTTCGGATTTTCGAAAGCGGCCGGATCGTAGTTGGCGGCCGGCAAGATGGAGGTGATCTTGTCGCCTTTCTTGAACTTCACGCCGCGCATCTCGTAGTCCCGAGTGAGCGTGCGACCGGAGAAGGTCACCGAGAACACGCGCAAGAGCTCCTCCACGGTCGCAGCGATATTGTCGGGGTTGGCGATGATCTCCCGGCGCCGGTCGGGATTTTGCGCAAGCCACAGGAAGACGTTGTTGAGTGTCGCGAACACGGTATCGAGGCCTGCGATGAAGAGGAAGAACGTGAATCCGAAGACCTCCTTCGGGGTCAACGGCTCGCCGTCCGCTTTGCCGTGCACGATGGCGCTCAAGACGCTGTCGTCGGGCTTGCGCTTCTTGTCCTCGATCGCGGTCTTGAGATACGCGACCGTCTCGCGCATGCAGCGCTCGGCAATGTTGCGATCCTGCGAATGCAGCAGACCCATCGCCCAGCCGACGAACGTATCGCGCATCTCCTGAGGCAACCCCATCAGGCCCAAAAATACCGACACCGGCAGCGGTCGACCGAACTCGGTCGTGAACTCGCACTCCCCCCGGGCGATGAACTGGTCGATCAGCTGATTGGCCAGCCGACGGATGGGATCCTCCATCCCCGCCACGGCTTTCGGGGAGACCATCGGATCGATCATGGCGCGATACTTGCGGTGGTGCGGCGGGTCGATCTCGAGCGGGATCATGTAAAAGTAGTCGTTGGGATCGCGGGGGAAGGGCGTCGCCCCTGCCGTGGTGAAGATCTCGGGATGTCTCAGCACGAAAAAAACATCCTCGTAATTGATCAGCATCCACGCGTTGCTCGCGTGCTCGCTCGTGCTGAAGAAGATCGGCGGGTGTGTGTCGTGCAGGGCCGCCATGAAGGCGTGTGGCGCCGCGAGAAACTCCGGACCTTCGGTGAGGCCGATCGGGCGCACCAGCTCCGGGGGCACATGCGAGGGTATCGCGGGCTTGGCCGAATCCTGTGTGGCAGCCATCGTGGCGCTCCTAGAACTGTCTCTCGGGCAGCCGAACGATCAGACCGTCGAGCTCAGCGGTCACGGTGATTTGACAGCTGAGTCGACTGCCGCGCTGTCTGTCGGCCGCGGTGGCGTCGAGCATCTGCGATTCGGCCTCCGAAGGCGAGCCCACCCGCTCGATCCACGCCTCGTCCACATAGCAGTGGCAGGTCGCGCAGGCAAGTGCGCCGCCGCATTCCGCGACGATGCCCCTGATCGTATGGTTGATCGCGCCTTGCATGACGGAATTGCCGTTCGCCACCTCCACCGTGTGCGGGGTGCCATCGTGCTCGATGTAGGTCACAAACGCCATGCGATTCAGGCTCATTGGAGAACAATGTTCTCGCCTATGTACTTCGGCCGTGATATAAAAGTCAATGAGTTTTTGAGAAGTGTGCAGGGCGTCGGTCGCATATGAGAACTGCGTTCTCAAACACGCATGCTCGCTGGGAAGAGCGCTCCACGCATCGGGTGCTCGCAGCCCATCGCGAGCAAATCCTGGAGCGCAGCCGCCAGATCGTCGAGGCAGCCTATCAGCTGCTCGAGGAGAAGGGACTCGAGGGACTGACGATTCGAGCGGTGCTCACCAAAACCGGCTTGTCGCGACGTGCCTTCTATGAGCGCTTTGCGGACAAGGATGAGCTGGTACTCGCGGTGTTCGAGGAAACCATTCGCCTCGCGACTAACCATTACGGCGAGGAGGTCCGCACACTCACCGATCCCCTGGAGCGACTTCGCCTGATCGTCACCTGCCTGGTGCTCGGAACGAGATCGCTGAGTGACCTAGACCAGGCCGGCCAGCAGGCCGCCGGCGCCCACCGTGCCGGCGCGGATCGCCTCGGTGCCGCGATGAGCCGCGAACACCTTCGCTTGGCGGAGTCGTGCCCCGATGACCTGCAGGCCGCGCTGAGCCCTTTGCTCACGTTGATTGCGCAGCAGCTGTCCGATGGCATGGAGGCGGGGTCGGTCAGGCGTTGTGAGCCGAAACGCCTGGCCGCTCTGGTCTATAACCTGGTCTCCACGACCGCGCACACGGAGCTCTTGACCCAGAAGACCGAGCACCCGGATTGGGCAAAGCGGGTGCAGTTGGCCGCGGAAACCTGGGAATTTTGCCGGCGCGCGATCACGGTGTAATCGCGCCGCGTCGCCGAGCCGCCGTCCTGGGTGGCGCCGCAGGATCCGCGCTCGCTTGCGCACTCCTCACCGCGCACCTAAGATAGTGAGCACTATCGAGTACCGAGCCAATCACCGAGCCGGGAGATTCCATGAGCATCGAAATCGGCCCGACCATCCTCGAGTATCTGACCGATTTGGAGAAGGCCGTCCGGGAGCTGTCGAACACCTGGCGACCGAACGATCCGCGATATCGAGCGGACATCTATCAGCAAATCATGATGAATCTGTCCTACTCGTACTTCCCGTACTTCCACGCCGATGCCGAGCATCCCGACTTCTCGCCGCTGTGGAATCCGGTCTATCGCTGTCAACCGAACCCCGACGATATCTACTACTACACCCCCATCCGCGGTGACCTGCGGTATCGAGTCGCCGGCAATCGGGGCACGGTGGCCCGGCTCATCTTCACCACGCAACGCGGCAAGTCGGGGCTCGTCGATGACATGTCCGAGATCAGCGGCGCCCATGATCTCGACGATCACGACATCGAGATCGGTCCGGACGGGGAGTTCGAAGTGCTGTTCAGCGTGAAGCGCCCCGAGGGCTATCGCGGCAACTGGGCGCCGATCGCCCCGCAGGCGAACCTCATGATGGTGCGTTTACGGAGCCTCGACTGGGCGAAGGAGCGCGATCCGGTGCTCTCGATCGAGTGTCTGGATCGCGTGCCTCTGAAGCCGCGCCTCGAGCCCGAGCAGATCCTCGAGCGCATCCGGGAGATGGCCAAGTTCCCGGCGCGGGTCACCAAGTTCTTTTTCCTGATGCAAAATGGCATCAAGCAGCGGGTGGGCGTCAACGCCTTCGAATCGGTGCGCTACGCCGGCATGTCCAAGCAGGTCTACCTTCCCGCGGTCTTCGAGATCGAGGAGGGCGAGGCGCTCATCATCGAGACCGAGCTGCCCAAGGTGAGGCCTTATTGGAATTTTCAGGTGAACGATCCTTACTTCAATGCGGTCGAATACGTCTATCGCCTGAGCAGCATCAACGGGGCGACCGCGAAACCGAGCTCGGACGGCAAGCTCCGTGCGGTGCTCTCGCTGGAAGACCCCGGCGTGCCGAACTGGCTCGATCCCGGCGGCTTCAAGCAGGGGACGATTTACGGACGCTGGTACGACTGCGATAGCCACCCCACCCCGACGATCAAGCGGGTGCCGCTCGCGAGGCTGCGCGAGCATTTACCGCCCGATACACCGACCGTGACCCGCGATGAGCGCGCGGTCGAGATCCGAGAGCGCGTGCGCGCGGCCCAGCGCCGGCGCCGCTGGTAACGGGAGCTCGAGCGGTGGAAGAGCGATTCGCTCCCCCCGAGAGGTTCGCGAGTGCGTTCGACGAGCTGCACACGCTCGTGTCGCGTGAGGTCGGATCCGACGACTTCGGAGGAGCCGATTACCGCACGGGACTTCGCGTATTGCTCGAGTCGATGGATTTCGACCCGCGCTTCTCCGAGCGAGGTCGCAGGATCGCGTGGGGAGAGGTCATCTCCGCCTTGTCGGCGCGCGCACGCGCGCTGCGCTCCATGGCTCAAAATCCCGGGTTCGATCGACACCCGATCGCGCGACCGGTCGTCATCACGGGCATTCCGCGCACCGGGACCACCGCGCTCCACAAGCTGATGGCGGTCGACCCGCAGTTCCAGGGGCTCGAGGGATGGCTCAGCGGCGCGCCGATGCCGCGCCCGCCGCGCGAGACGTGGCCGAGCCACCCGCGGTTTCTCGAGGCCGTCGAGCGGCTCAACCGGCGCTTTGCGGCCGTGCCCACACAGCGTGTCGCCCACGACATGGCAGCCGAAGAGGTGGACGAATGCTGCTTCGTGCTGCGCCAGAGCTTTGTCTCCAATCTCTGGACCGTGACCTGGTCGGCGCCTTCCTATGATGCCTGGTGGCAGACGCAAAGCGAGCGGCCGGCCTACGGGTATTTCCGCCGCGTGCTGCAACTCATCGGCGGCAACGAGCCCGAGAGGCGATGGCTGCTCAAGAATCCCGGGCACATCGCGAATCTCGACCTCCTGTTCGAGGTGTTTCCGGATGCCATGGTGATTCAGACGCACCGCGATCCTGCCCAGGCCATTCCCTCGCTCTGCGCGGTGCTCATGAAGAACCATCCGTTGATGGAGGAGGGCCGGACGCAATTGCGCGCCCACCTCATGGGCCATCGCGAGACCGCCAAGTGGGCGAAGGCCGTGCGCGATGCCGAGCTCGTGCGCCGCGCCCATCGCGGGCAGATCATCGACGTTCTGCACGGCGAGTTTCATCGCGCTCCGATGACGGTGATCCGGTGCATCTACGCGTTCTTGGAAATCGACCTCGCGCCCAAGGTCGAGGCCGCCATGGCGCGGCGCGTGGCGGCGGCGCCGGAGCTGCGCCACGGCAAACACCACTATGACGTCGCCGATTTCGGTCTCACCGAGGAAGAGGTCCGCGAGCCTTTCGCGGCCTATATCGAGCGCTATGGACTCGGGCCCGCCGCATCCGCCGCCACCCAAGTAGGCGGCTCGGGGAACTCATGAAGGCCGCCGTCTTCCGCGGCGCGGGAAAGCCGCTGTCGATCGAAACCCTGGATGACCCGAAACCCGGACCTAACGACGTCATCATCCAGGTGCAGCGCTGTGGCATCTGCGGCACCGATGTGCACATGACCGCGGGGCACAGGTGGGCCTATCCCGTGGGCTGCGTGCCGGGCCATGAATACGCCGGTGAGATCGTCGAGGTCGGATCTCGGGTCGAGGGATTCAAGGTCGGCGAGCGGATCACGGCGCTGCCCTCGCTCGGCTGCGGCCGCTGCGACGCGTGTGCACAGGGAAACCTCGTGCTCTGCCACCACCGCGGCGGCGTGATGGGAGGATTCGGCGAGTACCTGTGCGTTCCCACCGAGGTCGCGGTGAAGCTCCCGAGCACGTTTTCGCTCGCCGACGGTGCATTGATCGAGCCGTTCGCGGTGGGGCTCTACGGTGTACGCATGGCGGCAATCCGGCCCGGCGATCGTGTTCTCGTCCTGGGCGGCGGCTCGGTGGCGCTCGCGACCTTGTTCTGGGCGAGAAGGCTCGGCGCCGGCCGCATCGTCGCGCTGTCGCGCTCGCCGCGGCGCGCCGCCCTCGCCCTCGAGATGGGTGCCGATGCCTTCATCCCGGCGAGCGATCACGAGGTCGAGGAGGTGATCGAGGAGCTGGGGCGATCGCCCGACATCGTGTTCGAATGCGTCGGAGCCACGGGTCTTCTGTCGCGCGCCATCCAGCACGCCGGGGTGCTGGGCCAGGTGCTCTCGCTCGGCTTTTGTACCTCCCCGGATACGCTGGTTCCGGCCCTTGCCGCCTACAAGGGCGTGCGGCTCAGCTTTCCGGTGGGTTATTCGCTGCGCGACTTCGAATTCGTCGCCGACACGCTGCTGGCCGGTCGTGCGGACCCGAAGAGGCTGATCAGCTCGGTGGTGTCGCTCGATGAGCTGCCGGGCGCACTCGAGGCACTGCGCGGCCCGAACACCGAAACCAAGGTGCAGGTCTCGCTCGCAGGCCTTTGAGCCGGGCTCTGCCGGCCTGTGAGCCAGACCCCGCCCCGCCGGTGAAGCAGCCTCCGAGCCCATTTCCAGGCGCTCGACGAAGTCCTTGCACTTTGCGCCGGAGCGCGCAATAATGAAACGCATGAGGTGCCATTATAGCGCAGCGCGATCGAGCGCGCTGACCCTCGACTGACAGGAGAGAGCGATGGGAGTGGCCGTTGAGCGCCTGATGAGGCTGGTCGATGCGCCGCAGCGCTTCGAGATTCCCTACTCGGAGCTGCGCCAGGCGCAGATCGAGGCGATGAACGAGCGCTTCCAGGAGCGCAAGGGTCGGATCAAGCTCCTCGCCCATCGCGCGAAGGAAGCCGGCATCGGCGAGATCCGCTCGAGAGAGGACATGGTGCCGCTGCTCTTTCCGCACACCGCCTACAAGAGCTATCCCGAAAGCTTTCTGACGGAGCAGAAGTGGGACCGCCTCGGCAAGTGGCTCGGCACCATTTCCCCTTACCCGATCGCCCCGATCGAGACCTCCGACATCAAGGACATCGACGACTGGATTGGACGGCTCGAGGCGAAAGGTCATTACATCTCCTGCTCGAGCGGAACGACCGGCAAGTCGGCCATGCTCATCGCGTCAGGCACCGACATGGCGTGGTCGCGCGTCGATACGGTCGGCGTATTTTCGTGGGGATCGGGCGTCAAGCCGGAGCGCGATCGTCGAATGTTCGGCGTGGCGCCGATCGCGCATGTCCCGAAGAACGTGACGATCGCCGAGGCGCAGGCAGGCGCGTTCGCCGATCCGCGCTTCAAGCCTTTCCGCTTGCCGGTTCCACCGATCACCGTGGGCCAGCTCACCAAGCTCGTGGTGCTGCGCAAGGCGATGGCCGACGGCACGGCCCGGCCCGGGGACGTCGCGGAGTTCGAGGCAACGTCCAAGGCGCGCCAGGCGGCACTCGATGAGGCCATGGTCACGGCAGCCGAGGCCCTCATCGCGGCGCGCGCCGACAAGCTCTACATCTCGGGCCTGTGGAATGCGCTCTACCAGGTAGCGAAGCTCGTCCGCGATCGGGGCTACAGCGCCAAGGACTTTCATCCGGACAACTGCATCTATGTCGGCGGGGGCTTGAAGCGTGCGCTACTGCCGCCCGACTATCAGCAATTCGTGCACCAGACCTTCAACATTCCAGCTCACCGGAATTTCCAGAACTACAGCATGCAGGAGCTCAACTCCGGCATGCCGCGCTGCCAGAGAGGTGGGCGCTATCACGTGCCGCCGTGGATGATCCCATTCATCCTGAACAAGGAAGGCGATGCGCTGCTGCCGCACGACGAGGGCGAGATCGAGGGCCGAGCCGCCTTCTTTGACCTCGCGCTCGATGGACGCTGGAACGGGGTGATCAGCGGTGACAAGATCTCGCTGGACCTGAGTCCCTGCAGGTGCGGAGCCAAGGGTCCCTCGATCCGTGACAATATCGTCCGCTATGCCGATCTCGAAGGCGATGACAAGATCGGCTGCGCGGGTACCGTGGATGCCTACGTGAGAGGCCTATCATGAGTGCCATCGACAAAACTCTCGCCCCACAGACGAAGTCTGCCGGTGAGGCGCAGCCCAAGGCGATCCGAGTCAATCATTTCATCCGCGGGAAGCTCGTGAGCGGCGATGCGGTTCGCCACACCTCACGCGATCTCGGTGTCGATTTTGCGACCCCGGCGATCGATCTGGACGCGCTCATCACACCGCGCTCCGAGATGCCGCCGCTCTACGACACGAAGCTCGCCGAGATCATCGACTTCCTGGTCGAGGTCGGCGCGCGGCTCGATCTCGATCGCAATCCCTATCTCCAGGAGTCGCTGGAGTTCGTGGTAGCGACCAATCCGCTGCCGCGGCGAATCATCGAGAACCTGTTCCGGCGCGCCCGCCACTTCCTCACCCGCGACGCGCTGCTCGCGAGCATGAACG
>DATHCO010000155.1:0-18822 GCA_035319505.1 Steroidobacteraceae bacterium
CCCGCCTACGGTCACGTGGGGCTCCTCGTGGGTGCGGACGGCACGCCGCTGTCCAAGCGTCACGGCAGCACCAGCGTGCAGGAATTTCGCGAGCGCGGCTTCCTCGCCGATGCGCTCGTGAACTACCTGTTCCGACTGGGGCACACCAGCGATGTCGATCGCTGGCTCGCGGAGGCGGATATGCCGGCGCATTTTCGACCCGAGCACCTCGGCCGGGCGGCGGCGCGCTTCGAGGAGTCGCAGCTCCTGCACTGGCAGAAGGAGACGCTGCAGCGCATGTCGGCCTCGGACATCGCCGCGTGGCTCGGCTTGCCCGAATCCACCGCGTTCGCGGAGCTCGTGCGGCACAACGTGGTGCTGCCGAAGGATGCCGAGCCGTGGGTGGCGGTGGTGCGCGGGGAGCTGCCGCCCATCGGCCCCGACGAGCAGCGCGTCATCACCGCCGCGGGCAGGGAGTTCTTTGCCGCCGCCGCCGCCGCGCTCGATGAGTCCGGTGCGGACTTGCACCTGCTCTCCAGGATCCTCAAGGAGCGCACCGGACGCGGCGGCGCAGAGCTCTACATGCCCCTGAGGGTCGCGCTCACCGGCTGTGCGCATGGGCCCGAGCTCGCACCGCTCCTCAAATTGATGCCGATGCAAACCGCCCGCGAGCGGCTCGAAACGTATGCTCGAAATTCATAATTCGCTCTCCGGTAGGAAGGAGCCGTTCAAGCCCCTGCGGTCCAACCAGGTTCGCATGTACGTGTGCGGCATCACCGTCTACGACTACATTCACGTCGGCCATGCGCGCATGTTGACCGTGTTCGACCTCGTGCAACGCTACTTGCGCTCGCGCGGCTTCGATGTCACCTACGTCCGCAACATCACCGACATCGACGACAAGATCATTCAACGCGCCGCCGACACGGGTGAGGGCTGGTCCGAGCTCGCGCGCCGCTTCACGGCGGCGATGCACGAGGACTGCGCGCGTCTCGGGCTCTCGGTACCGGATGCCGAGCCGCGAGCCACCGATTACATTCGAGAGATCATTGCGATGACGCAGACCCTGATCGACAAGGGTTATGCTTATCGCGCCGCGAACGGGGACGTCATGTATGCGGTGCGCAAATTCCCGAGTTACGGCGCGCTCTCGGGCCGCAAGATCGACGAATCACGCGCAGGCGCGCGCGTGCAAGTCGACGAGTTCAAGCACGATCCGCTCGACTTCGTGCTCTGGAAGCATGCAAAGCGGGGCGAGCCGTCGTGGGAGTCGCCATGGGGTCCGGGCCGGCCGGGATGGCACATCGAGTGCTCGGCGATGTCCACGAGTCTGCTCGGGGACTATTTCGACCTGCATGGCGGCGGAATGGACTTGAAATTTCCCCATCACGAGAACGAGATCGCGCAATCCTGTGCGGCCTGCGGGACGCCCTTCGTGCGCGTCTGGATGCACAACGGGTTCGTCAACATCGACGACGAGAAGATGTCCAAGTCGCTCGGCAACTTCTTTACCGTGCGCGACGTGCTCGGGAGCTTGCGTGACCCCGAGGTCTTGCGCTTCTTCTTGCTGAGCAGTCACTACCGCGGGCCGATCAACTACTCGGCGGTCCAGCTCGCGCAGGCCGATGAGACGCTGCTCGGGCTCTATCGGGCGCTGAAGGGCGTTGCCGCTACGGACGGTGCCGAGGCGGGCGGCGCGGGTGGCGAAGGCGAGGAGGAGGCGCTCGCGAGGTTCCACGCGGCGATGGAGGATGATTTCAATACCCCCGAGGCGATGGCTGTGATGCAGGGAGTGGCGCGCGAGCTGAACAGCGCCAAGGCGTCGGGGGAATCGGCGAGAGTGCTCGCAGCGGCGCGCTCGCTGCGAGCCATGGGCAAAGCGCTCGGGATCTTGCAGCAATCTCCGGAGGAGTATCTGAAACGTCCGAACCCCGCCTCGGCCGCCGATGCGCGAGGCAAGAGTCTCAGCGATGAGCAGATCGAGGAGCTGCTTGCCCTGCGACGCGAGGCGCGAGCCGCGAAGAACTTCCGAGAGTCCGACCGTATCCGCGACCTGCTCGCAGGCGAGGGCATCGTCCTCGAGGACAAGCCGGGCGGCGTGTCGGAGTGGCGGCGCATCTGATCGGTTGAGGCGCGCGGGGCGACGGCGGCTCGCCTACTCGGTCGGGCGCCCAGCGAAGCGCGCGGGCGACAACTCCTCTGCTCGAACGCCGTTCTCGATGAGGTCCTTCGGGATCGGCAATTCCAGTACCAGCGCGGCGGCGGCCCGCGAGAGAGCGGGCGCGGTTTGTATGCCGTAGCCACCCTGTCCGGCGAGCCAAAAAAAACCGCGATGCTCGGGCGAGAAACCGACGACGGGCGTGCGGTCGGGAGCGAACGTGCGAAGTCCCGCCCAGCGCGCCTTGAGGCGCGTGACCTCGAGCGTCGTCGCCGACTCGAATCGCTCGATCGCCACGGCGATGTCCCACTCGTCCGGTTGCGCGTCGGACGGCGCCACGGGCGTCTCGTCGGCCGGCGAAAGAAACAGCGAGCCCGCATCCGGCTTGAAATAGAAGCGCTGATCGATGTCGCCGACGAAAGGCCAGCCGCCCACCGGCACGCCGGGAGGCGGATCGACGACCACCACCGTGCGGCGGCAAGGCACGAGGCCGACTCGGCCGATACCGGCGAGCGCCGCAACCTCATCGGCCCAGGCGCCGGCCGCATTCACGATGAGGCGCGCGGTGAGCGTTTCCACGCCGGCGTCGACGCTCCAGCCGCCGCGCTCGTCGCAGATCGCCTGCACGGGCGCATCGTTCAAGATGCGACCGTTGCGTCTGCGAAGCAGGCGCAGATACCCCTGGTGCAAGCCATGCACGTCGATGTCCGCACAGTCCGTCTCGAGGAGCGCGCCGGCGAGGTATTCGTCGCGCAAAATCGGCACGAGTGCCTTCGCCTCCGGCGCGGTGAGCCTGCGCGTCGCGCGGGCGATGTCGCTCTCTCTCGCGAATGCCTGCAATGTCCCGAGCTGCGCCTCGGTCGCGATGTAGAGGCAGCCGCGCGGGCGGGTCAATCGCTCTTCGGTGAAACCGGCCGGAGGCTCGAGGAGGAATGCACGGCTCGCACGCGTCAGCGCGCGGATCGAGGAGTTGCCGTAAATCTCGGTGAATAGTGCCGCCGAACGGCCGGTGGAGTGATAACCGGGACGGCTCTCCCGCTCGACCAGCACCACGCGCTGGGTCTCGGCGAGATGCGCGGCGACCGAGGCACCGGCGATACCGGCGCCAATCACGATGATGTCAGCCGAGCTCATGGCGACCCACCTGGCCGTGCAGATGGCTCAGCGGAACGCGCGTCGAGCGCTTGACCGTTGCGAGCACGACGCTCGACTGCACGTCGCGGACATGCGGGATGCGCAAGAGCTTCTTCAAAATGACCGAGCTCAACGAGTCGAGATCCTTGCCGAACACTTGCAGTATGAAATCATAGGGTCCGGTGGTGGCAAAGCAACTCGTGACCTCCTCGAGCAGCGCGATCTCGCGCTCGAACCGCGCGACCGTCTCATCCGTATGCTCGGTCAGCTTGACGTGAACGATGGCCTGCACCGCGAGCCCGACGCGAGCCGGATTCAACAGCGCCGCATAGCCCTCGATCACGCCGCCCGACTCGAGCGCCTTGATGCGCCGTGCGCAGGGAGTGGGCGATAGGCCGATGAGCTCTGCGAGCTCCACCACGGGCAGGCGGCCCTCGCGTTGCAGCTCGGCGAGAATGCGTGCATCGAAGCGATCGAGATCCATGGGGAAGCTCCGCCGTAAGCCCAATTAGCGATTATCCCTAATAATAAATAAAATTTGGAGCTATCTGCTAAAAATAGTGCTACTTCAGAGCTAATTTGGCGATTTTCTCCCGCGCTTGGGGTTAGGCTCCGCGCATGGCAGCCAGCTCTGCGAACCTCGCGCCGGCGGCGCCGCACGATGCCGCGGGCTGGCGCGGCGTGGTCCGACACGTGGCGATCTCGCGGGCCCTCGATGATCTCGAGGAGTCGATTTTGGTGCCGCAGCGCAAAGTGCTCTATCAGTTCTCCGCGCGCGGCCACGATGTCACGCAGGTGCTGCTCGGCGCGGAGCTCACCGGCGCGCGCGATGCGGTCGGGGGCTACTACCGCTCTCGCCCGCTCATGCTCAGCTTGGGGCTCACGGTCGATGAAGCGCTCGCCTCCACGATGATGCGCGCGGGGAGCATGAGCGAGGGCCGCGACATCGGCGTGGTGTTCAACCTGCCGCGGCGCGAGGGGCCTTGCGCCCTGCCGGTGTGCGGCGGGGTCGGCACGCAGTACACACCCGCGGTCGGCTGGGCCCAGGCGCTGCGCTACCGGCAGCGTATCCTTAGCGAGCAGCGCTACGCCGGCAGCATCGCGGTCGCTCACGGCGGGGATGCCTCCACCGCGACCAATGGATTTTGGTCCGCGCTCAACATCGCAACGACCGAGCGCCTGCCGGTGCTGTTCTTCATCGAGGACAACGGCTATGGGATTTCCGTACCCTCGCGCCTGCAGACCCCGGGCGGAAACATCGCGCGTAACTTGAGCGCATTTCGTGGTCTCAACGTGCTCGATGGCGACGGGTCCGATCCGCTTGCGGCCGCGGGCTTGATCCGCGATGCGGTGAGCCGCGCGCGCGCAGGCGAGGGGCCGACGCTGCTGCGACTCGTCGTGCCGCGCCTTTCCGGGCATTCAGGCCAGGATACCCAGATGTACAAGGGAGCGGCGGCTATCGCGGCCGAGCGCGCGCGAGATCCGTGGGCGAGGCTCCGCGCACAGATCGTGCCTGCGTTTCTCTGCGCCGAGGAATGGGACGCGCTCGTGAGGGATGCGGGCGCCGAGGTGGCGGCTGCGCGGGCGCGCGTCGAGGAGCGCAGCGCTCCCGATCCGCAGCGCGCGCGCCGCTATGTGTTCACGGAATTCGACGGCACGCGCGCCGAGGTCCAAGCCCAGGGCGGCCTATGGGCGGAAGGACTCGAGCCGCGGGCGGGCTCCCTCGAGGCAAATCCCCAGGGTCCGCGCATCAATCTCGTGACCGCCGTGCGCCGCACGCTCGAGCATGAGCTCGAGGTGAACCCGCGGGTCGTCTTGTTCGGTGAGGACGTCGGTCGAAAAGGTGGCGTGCACGCCGTCACGATGGGCCTCCAGGAGAAGTTCGGCGCCGAGCGCGTGTTCGATACGAGCCTGTCGGAGGAAGGCATCATCGGCCGCGCCGTCGGGATGGCCGCGGCCGGATTGATGCCGGTGCCGGAGATCCAGTTCCGCAAGTACGCCGATCCCGCCGCCGAGCAACTGAACGATTGCGGCTCGATGCGCTGGCGCACCGCCAACCGCTTCGCAGCGCCGATGGTGGTGCGAATTCCGGGCGGATTCTTCAAGTGCGGTGATCCCTGGCACAGTCAATCGAACGAAGTGGAGTGGATCCACGGTCTCGGCTGGCGAGTGGCCATGCCATCGAACGCCCAGGATGCCGTCGGCCTGCTGCGCGCGGCGCTGCGGGGGAACGATCCGACCATATTCTTCGAGCATCGATCGCTGCTCGACGGGAGCTGGGCGCGCCGCGCCTACCCGGGGAACGACTTCATCGTCGAATTCGGCAAGGCGAGCCTCCTCGCCACGGGCAACGCGCTCACCGTGGTGAGCTGGGGTGCGATGGTCGAGCGCTGCGAGCTCGCGCTCCACCGCACGGAACTCTGCGCCGACCTCTTGGATCTGCGCACTCTCTCACCGTGGGACCGAGCGGCGACGATTGCATCGGTGCGCAAGACCGGACGCTGCCTGATCGTGCACGAGGATACGATCACCGCCGGCTTCGGGGCGGAGATCGCCGCCGTGCTCGCCAAGGAGGCTTTCTTCGATCTCGATGCGCCCGTCGAACGGCTCGCGATGCCCGATGTGCCGAGCCCGCACAGTCCGGTGCTGCTCGAGGCGGTGCTGCCGAGCGTCGATCGAATTGCCTCTGCGATGCGCGATCTGATTGCCGTCTAGAGGGGCCTATCCTGCGTAATCCCCCGCGTAATCCCCCGAGCCGCGATCATCAATGCTTGCGCCCAGGCGCCGCCGCATGAGCGGCGGCATCGCGGACGTCATTGCCCCGGCGAACGAGGAAGGCACCAAGGCCACCATTCTGCGCTGGTGCAAGAGCGCCGGCGATGCCATCCGCAAGGATGAGCCGCTCTTGGAGCTCGAAACCGACAAGGTCACGGTCGAAGTGCCCTCGCCGGCGAGCGGCGAGATCTGCGAGATCCTCAAGCAGCCCAACGAGGAAGTCGAGCCGGGACAGGTGTTGGCGCGCGTGCGGATCGGCGAAGCCGAAGCGCAGGATGTCACGCCCCCACCGGCCGCCGCTGCAGCGGAGCGCGCGAGGACGACCTGCGCGGAGGATGCGCGAGAGCTCCTGAGCCCTGCGGTGCGCAGGCTCTTGAACGAGCACGCGCTCACGGCCGCCGACGTCGAAGGCACGGGGCGCAAGGGGCGCATCACCCGAGAGGACATCCAGCGGCACTTGAGTGAGAGCGCGGCGCGACGCAAGGGCGCCGGCCCCGCCCAGCCCGATGCGCTGCCCGTCGGTTCCACGCGAATCCCGCACACGCCCATCCGGCGACGCATCGCCGAGCACATGGTCAAAAGCCTCGCCCAGGCGCCTCATGTGACGACACTCTTCGAGGCGGATTTGAGTCGCGTGCGGGCACACCGCGCGGCTCATGCCGCCGAGTACGAGCGGCGAGGCGCGCACTTGACCCTGACCGCCTACTTTGTCGCCGCCTGTGTCCGTGCGCTGCGTGCGCATCCGTCGGTCAATGCGACCTTCCACGAGGATGCGCTCGAGCTGCACGCGGATGCCAATATCGGTGTGGGCACCGCCCTCGGTAACGAGGGGCTCATCGTGCCGGTGATCCATCGGGCTCAACGGCTTTCGCTCGCCGAGATTGCCGAGCGATTGAACCGGCTCGTCGCCGCCGCGCGCGCCGGCAAGCTCGCCCCCGAGGAGGTTCGAGGCGGAACGTTCACGATCTCAAACCACGGCGTCGGCGGGAGCCTCCTCGCCGCGCCGATCGTCATCAATCAGCCGCAAGTGGCGATTCTCGGCGTGGGCAAGGTCGAGCGTCGGGTCGTCGTGGTGGAGACGGCAGGGACCGAGGCGATCGCGATTCGCTCGATGTGCTACCTCACGCTGAGCATCGATCATCGGGCGCTCGATGCATTCCAGGCGAACGCATTCCTGGCGCACGTCGTCAAGACGCTCGAGGAGTGGAGCGAACCCTGATCGCGCCAACGAGCGCCACACGAGCGATGCGATCTGATTTAGATTACGCTCGTGGAGAAATCACCCGAATCCGCCGACTCGGAGCCGTCGGCCGATGTGCCGCGGCCTGCAGCATCGTCCGCTGAATCGCAGGCTCAAGCGACGCGGCCGCTTCTTCTCTACGACGGTGATTGCGGTTTCTGCCTCTACTGGGCGCGATATTGGCAAGCGCTCACGGGCGATCGGGTCCAGTACCGTCCCTTCCAGGAGGTGACGGCCCAATATCCGCAGATCTCGCTCGCCGAGTTTCAACGCGCCGTGCAGTACATTGCGAGCGACGGCGCGCGGGCGAGCGCCGCCGAAGCGAGCTTCCTCACCTTGAGCCACGCGCGCGGCAAGGGGTTCTGGCTCGCACTCTATCGAAAGCTCCCGGGCTTTGCGTTCCTTGCCGAGCTCGCCTACGCCTTCATCGCCGCGCACCGCCCGGCCTTCTACCGTGTGAGCCTGCTTCTGTGGGGCAAGGGCTATCGACCGCCGCGCTACGATCTCGTCGCGTTTCTGTTCCTGCGCGGGTTCGCGCTGATCTACCTGTCGGCCTTCGTCTCCTTTGGCGTGCAGGCGCTCGGGCTGATCGGCAGCCACGGCATCCTGCCGCTCGCCGAGATCGTCGATGCCTTCAATCGTAGCGGGGGCGTCGAGCGCTTCTTGCAGATGCCGATGGTGTTCTGGTGGAGCGCGAGCGACCTGACGATCCAGGCCGTGTGCTGGAGCGGAGCGGGACTCTCGCTCCTTCTGGTCTTCAACCTCCTGCCGCGCCTCTCCCTGATTCTGCTCCACGTGCTCTATCTGTCGCTCCTGTACGGCGGGCAGACCTTCATGACCTATCAGTGGGACACCTACCTGCTCGAGACCGGATTTCTCGCGCTCATCCTGAGCTTCGCGACGCTGCCCGGCATTTGGCTGCTGCGCTGGCTGTTGTTCCGTTTCATGTTCATGTCGGGCGTGGTGAAGCTCCTGAGCGGTGATCCCAATTGGTGGAACCTGTCGGCGCTGTCCTATCACTTTCTCACTCAGCCGCTGCCGACGCCCCTCGCCTGGTACGCCGCGCTTTTACCGCCGGCCCTGCTGAAATTCTCGACCGGCATGACGTTTTTCATCGAGCTCATCCTGCCCTTCCTCATCTTCTGCCCGCGCCGGCTGCGCTTTTGCGCGGCATTCGGCATCGTTCTTTTGCAAAGCTGCATTCTCATCACCGGCAATTACAACTGGTTCAATCTGCAGACGATGTTGATGTGTCTGCTGCTGTTCGACGATGCGGCTCTCGGAAAGCTCGCGCCACGGCGGTTGATCCGTCTCCTGCTGCTGCGGACGATGCGCCCGCCCCGCAGAGCCGTGAGAGTCGGCGTGGGCGCATTGGCGATGCTTCTCGTGTTTTGCAGCCTCGTCGAGATGGACGAGCGCTTCGGTGGCCGCCCGCCTGCCGTGGCGCAGGCCATCGATCGGCTGATCGAGCCGCTGCACATCGTGTCGAGCTATGGGCTCTTCGCGGTCATGACGACGCAGCGCGAGGAGATCGTGATCGAGGGCTCGAATGACGGCATCGAGTGGCGCGAGTACGAATTCCGCTACAAGCCGGGCGATCGGGCGCGCCGCCCGCGCTGGAACATCCCCCATCAGCCTCGCCTGGACTGGCAAATGTGGTTCGCCGCCCTCGATGATCCGCGCCGCCTGCCGTGGTTCGCGCGCTTCCTCGAGAGCGTGCTGCAAAATCGGCAGGCGGTGACCGCGCTTCTCGAGCGCAATCCCTTTCCGGACAGGCCGCCCGTATACGTGCGTGCACAGTTCTACGACTACACCTATGCCGATCGCAACGAAAAGGCCAAGGGCCTCTGGTGGGACCGGCGGCTCCTCGGGTCGTACTTCCCGGCGGTGCGGCTGCGGGGCGAGTGAGATTTCAGGGCAAACCGCTCACCAGGCCCCCGAAACGCTCCTTGATCGAAGGATCCGCGGGCGGGAGCGTCCCCCCGAGCTGAGCGGCCACCGCCGACAAGTGCAGCTCCGAGGCCGAAAGAACCTTTCCATAAATCTCTCGACTCAGGGAGGCGGCACGAATGCCGGGCCAGTCCGCCGGTAGCAATCGCTGGGGCAGGAGCGGATCGCGCAGGTGCAGGCGCCGATACTCGTGAATCAGCAGGGTGCGCAGGATGAAGCCCGTCTCGGGATCGGGACGGACCGCGAGCGCCTCTTCGATGCGCTCGAAGCGCTCCACGAATCGCTGGTAGCGCCTCGCGAGGTCCTTGAGGTCCCAGCCGAGATCCACGAGCGTCGCCGGTGCCGGCGGGGAGTCGAGCCGGGCGTCGAAGACCAGGCTGCGGGCGGGTAATCGTGCCTCGCCGACCCGACTCCCAAGGCCGGGGGCGGGCACGTCCGGATGCAGGAACACGCCGCTCGCGAGCTCGCCAAAGCCCTGCCACGCGAGCTCCTTTCTCAGGCGATGCCGCTCGGCGGCTGGGAGGGCAGGCAGGACGAGGAGCGTCCAGCGCCCCGACCAGCTGGCCGCGGGCTCGCCGTAGATGCGGCGAGTGGCCTCGGCAAAGCGCTCGCGGCCGCCGTCCGACAGCCGGTATTCGCTGCGCTTGCCCACGCGGCGCGCCTCGACCCAGCCCTCGTGAGCGAGCCGCGCGGTGGCGGTGCGGACCAGGCGCTCGCTCAAGCCGAACGGGGCGGCGAGGCGAATCAGGCTTCCGAGCGCAATCGCGCCGCCGCGCGGCACGATCGAGTCACCGAAGATCGTGACGATCAGCGATCCAGCGCGCAGCGGGCGCTGCTTGCGAAAGCGCGCTACGAGCCGGGCGGCGGCGGTCGCGGCGGACTCAGTCATGATGCTGCGCAGTCTAATACGGTCTCCAACAAATGACACAAAAAAGATTGATTATTGTTATCTTTTGTGTCACGATCAATATGCAGTCTCGACGATGAACGCAGGTGGGAGGCTCTCATGTACACCCAGGCGCTCGATGCTCACGGTGCGGATCCGGTCGCCCCGCTCGATGAGGCCTCGCTCGAGCGGCGCTTCCAGGCGCGCATCGATCGTGAGGAAAAAATCGAGCCCAAGGACTGGATGCCCGCACGCTACCGCGCAACGCTCATTCGCCAGATCTCGCAGCACGCTCATTCCGAGATCGTCGGCATGCTGCCGGAGGGAAACTGGATCACGCGCGCGCCGACCTTGAAGCGCAAGTCGATCCTGATCGCGAAGGTGCAAGACGAAGGCGGTCACGGCGCCTATCTGTACGGCGCCGCCGAGACCCTCGGCGTGAGCCGCGATCAATTGATCGATCAATTGCTCTCGGGCAAAGCCAAGTATTCGAGCATCTTCAACTACCCGACGCCGACCTGGGCCGACATCGGCGCGATCGGCTGGCTGGTGGACGGTGCCGCGATCATGAACCAGATCCCGCTCTGCCGCTGCTCCTACGCGCCGTATGCGCGCGCGATGGTGCGAATCTGCCGCGAGGAGAGCTTCCACCAGCGACAGGGTTTCGACATCATGCTCACCCTGTGCCGCGGCACCCCCGCGCAGAAGCAGATGGCGCAGGAGGCGCTCAATCGCTGGTGGTGGCCCGCGCTCATGATGTTCGGCCCACCGGATGCCGCCTCCGTCCACTCCAGCGACTCGCAGCGCTGGAGGATCAAGCGCTTCTCGAACGATGAGCTGCGGCAGAAATTCGTCGACTTCACGGTGCCCCAGGGGAGATTTCTCGGGCTGACCGTGCCCGATCCGCAGCTTCGCTGGAACGAGGAAACACAGCGTCACGAGTTCGGAACGATCGACTGGAGCGAATTCGAGCGCGTGCTGAAAGGCTTCGGGCCCTGCAATGCCGAGCGCCTGGCGGCGCGCCGCCGTGCTCACGCCGAAGGCGCCTGGGTGCGAGAGGCGGCTGCCGCGTACGCCGAGAAGCAGCGCCGCCGCGCCGCTACCCGCGCGGCCTAAGGCCGCGCAAGTTTCCGACCCTCATGAACCCTCAAGGAACCCCCATGGAACCCGCGATCGACCGGCGAGAATGGCCGCTTTATGAGATCTTCATTCGCGCGCGAGGTGGACTCGATCACAAGCACGTCGGAAGCCTGCATGCGACCGATGCGCGCATGGCAATCGAGCACGCGCGCGATCTCTACACGCGGCGCGAGGAAGGCGTGAGCATCTGGGTCGTCCCTTCCGCGAGCATCACCGCCTCCGATCCCGAGGAGGCGGAGGCGCTGTTCGCGCCGGCGCGCGACAAGATCTACCGCCATCCGACCTTTTACGACATTCCCGAGGAGGTCAAGACACTGTGATCGCCTCGGCCAAGACCTTGACGCCGCTCCTCATTCGCTACGTGCTGAGACTCGGAGATCTCTCTCTCATCCTCGGCCAGAGATTGGGCGAGTGGGTGGGGCACGCACCGGCGCTCGAGGAGGATCTGGGCCTTGCCAATATCGCGCTCGACTTGATCGGCCAGGCGCGGCTCCTCCTCGCCTATGCAGCCGAGCTCGAGGATCGGGGCCGCGGCGAAGACGACATCGCCTTCCTGCGCCAGCAGGAGGAGTACCTCAATCCCACGCTCGTGGAGCAGCCGAACGGGGATTTCGGCGACACCATCGTGCGCCAGGTGCTCATCGATGCGTTTCAGCTCGAGCTCTACGATCGCTTGAGGAGCTCGGCCGATGAGCGCCTCGCCGCGATCGCCGAGAAGGCGCTCAAGGAGACTCGCTATCACTGGCGCTACAGCTCGAACTGGTTGATTCGCTTGGGCGACGGCACCGAGGAAAGCCACGCGCGAGTGCAGTCCGCACTCGAGCGCCTGTGGCCCTACACCGTGGAGCTCGTCGAGGAGGATGAGCTCGATCGAGAGATGGCCGATTGCGGCATCGCCCCGCCGCTTGCGGAGCTGCGGGTCGCTTGGTCGAAGCGCCTCGATGAGGTACTCGCCGAGGCGACGCTCGAGCGACCGCCCGAGCGCCCCTTTAGCTGGTTCGGCAAGCGCGGCGAGCACAGCGAGCATTTGGGGTACGTGCTCGCGGAGATGCAATACCTGCAGCGCTCTCATCCCGGTGCCCGCTGGTGAGCGCCGCCCCCGCCGATGCACGCATCGAGGCGGCATGGCGCGCTCTTGCCTCGATCGCGGATCCGGAGTTGCCCCCGCTCACCCTCGGCGACCTCGGCGTCATCCGCTTCGTCCGGTCGCGGCCCGACGGCACGCTCGAGGTGGGGCTCTCGCCCACCTATACGGGGTGCCCGGCGACCGACTACATCCGCCAGCGGGCGGAGCGGGCGCTCATCGAGGCCGAGATCGGAGCCTTCTCGATCAGCGCGGTGCTCGCGCCCGCGTGGACGAGCGACTGGATCAGCTCGGAAGGGCGGCGCAAGCTCCACGAATACGGCATCGTGCCGCCCGAGCCTGCCGCTCCTTCGTTGCAGGCCAGGCAGCTCGCGTGCCCGCGCTGCCGCTCGCTCGATACGGAATGCTTGAGTGAATTCGGATCGACGCCCTGCAAGGCGCTGCACCGCTGCCGCGCGTGCCTGGAACCGTTCGAAGTATTCAAGTGCATTTGATGGAGTCGCCAGATGAGTCAGCGGTCGGATCGCGGCGTACCGTGGCAGGCGCACTGAGCTTTCATCGGCTCGAGGTGAAGTCGGTCGAGCGCATCGCCGAGGATGCAGCCTGCCTCACGCTCGCCATTCCCGCATCGCTCCGCGATGAGTTCAAGCACGACGCGGGGCAGTACCTCACCGTGCGCCGGGTCATCGATGGCCGCGAGGAGCGACGAACCTACTCGATCGTGACTGCGCCCGGCGGCTCGACCTTGCGCCTCGGCGTGCGCGCGCAGTTCGGCGGGCGCATGTCGCGCGAGCTCACCGGGCGCGTTCGGCCCGGCGACACGCTCGAGGTGGGCAGGCCGCTCGGACGATTTCGCACCGCCATCGATCCCGGGCGCACTCGCTCGTACGTGGCCTTCGCCGCGGGCAGCGGCATCACTCCCGTGCTCTCGCTCGCCATCGACATCCTCGCCCGCGAGCCCCACAGCCGCTTCACCCTGATTTATGGCAATCGCACGATGGCGCGGACCATGTTCCTCGAGGACATCCTCGCGCTCAAGAATCGTTACATGGGCCGATTTTCGCTCTACTTCGTGATGAGTCGCGAGCCCCAGCACACCGCGCTCCTCAACGGCCGAATCGATGCGGCCAAGGTCGAGGCGCTCGCCGGTGATATCGTCGAGATCGCCTCCGCGGATGAGTACTTCGTATGCGGCCCGGGCGGGATGGTCGATGAGGTGCGCGGCGCGATCAAACGCCTGAACGGGGCTGCGCCGGTTCGCTTCGAGCGCTTCACCACGAGCTCGCCGGCGAGCTCGCCCGAGCGCGATATCGCGCAGGGCCGCGAGGCGAGGACCGCCGATGCACCTTCGGGCGCCACCCGACCGCAGGCGACGCGGAGCTCGCCGGGCGCGCCGGGGAGCGGCCCCCAGGCACCGGTGCGCGAGGTGCTCGCGACGATCTCGGTCCTCATGGACGGCCGGCGGCGAAGCTTTACCATGGCCGCAGAGGATGCCTCGGTGCTCGAGGCCGGGGAACACGCCGGTCTCGAGCTGCCGTTCTCGTGCCGCTCGGGGATCTGCGCCACCTGCCGTGCGAAGATCGTCGGCGGCGCCGCCGTGATGGCGCACAATATCGCGCTCGAGCCCTGGGAGACCGCGGCCGGATTCGTGCTGTGCTGCCAGGCTCGACCCACCACGCCGACGCTCGAGTTGAGCTATGACGAGAAGTAAGCAAAGTCGACCCGCGGAGCGCTCCCATGTCGTATGAGACGATCCTGTACGGCCTCGATCGAGGCATCGCGCGCATCACGCTCAACCGGCCGGACAAGCTCAATAGTTTCAACCTCCGCATGCACGAGGAGCTGCGGCACGCGCTCGCGAGCGTGAAGGCGAGCGCGGCCCGAGTGCTCGTCTTGACGGGAGCGGGACGCGGCTTTTGCGCTGGCCAGGATCTCGCCGACCGAGCCGTTGCGCCCGGCGCTCAGGGCGTCGATCTCGGCGACTCGATCGAGAAAAACTACAATCCGCTGATCCTCACGTTGCACGAGCTGCCCCTGCCGATCATCGCGGCGGTCAACGGAGTCGCCGCGGGCGCCGGAGCCAAT
Source organism: Steroidobacteraceae bacterium (assembly GCA_035319505.1). Classification (GTDB taxonomy): domain Bacteria; phylum Pseudomonadota; class Gammaproteobacteria; order Steroidobacterales; family Steroidobacteraceae; genus Bog-1198. Next base: position 14,432 of record DATHCO010000155.1, read on the forward strand.
ATCGCGCTCGCCTGCGATATCGTGATCGCCGCGCGCTCCGCGAGCTTCGTGGAGGCCTTCAGCAAGCTCGGCCTGGTACCGGACTCGGGCGGGACCTGGAGCCTGCCGCGGCTCGTGGGTACGGCGCGCGCGCTCGGTCTCGCGTTGCTCGGCGACAAATTGTCCGCAGAGCAAGCGGCGGCCTGGGGAATGATCTGGCAATGTGTCGAGGATGCAGAGCTCGCCGCGACGGTCGAGGCCCTCGCGCTCAGGCTGGCCGTCGCGCCGACGCGGGGCCTCGCCGCGACCAAGGCCGCGATCCGCTCGGCCTGGCAGAGGAGCCTGCCCGAGCAACTCGATCTCGAGCGGGATCTGCAGCGCGAGCTCGGCCGCTCCGCCGACTATGCCGAAGGCGTCGCCGCGTTCACCGAGAAGCGCGCGCCGAATTTCAAAGGGCGGTGAGGATGGAGACGTTGACCGCTTCACCCATCGACGATGCCGTGGCGCGCGCCCGCCGCGCGATCGATACGATGTACGCCGCAGACGTCGCCGCGCAGTCACTCGGCATCGAGGTGCTCGAGGTCGTGCCGGGGAACGTCCGTATCGCCATGACGGTGCGTCCCGACATGCTCAACGCGCACGGCATCTGCCACGGGGGGTTTCTGTTTGCGCTCGCCGACACGGCGCTCGCGTATGCTTGTAATTCGCGGGGCGAGCCCATGGTGGCCGCCGGCGCCAGCATCGAGTTCCTCGCCCCGGTCGGTCTCGGCGAGCGGCTGATCGCCAGCGCGCGCGAGACCTCGCGCAGCGCGCGCCACGGAATCTACGATGTGGCGGTGAGCGACGCTTCAGGCGAGCCGCGCGCGCATTTTCGCGGCCGCTGTGCGCGCCTTCGAACCCCTTCCGGTAGCTGACGACGAGGATCCGATGACCGAGGCATTCATCTGCGACGCCATCCGTACGCCCATCGGTCGCTACGGCGGCACACTCTCCTCCGTGCGTCCCGACGACCTCGCGGCCGTCGTGCTGCGCGAGCTCATCCGCCGAAACAAGGACCTCGATCCAAAGGCCGTGGACGATGTCATCCTCGGCTGCGCCAATCAGGCGGGCGAGGACAATCGTAACGTCGCGCGCATGGCCGCGCTCCTCGCGGGGCTTCCGGTCGAGGTGCCGGGCGCCACGCTCAACCGCCTGTGTGGCTCGGGCCTCGATGCGGTGGCGAGCGCCGCGCGCCTGATTCGCCTGGGCGAGGCGGAGGTCGTACTCGCAGGCGGCGTCGAGAGCATGAGCCGCGCGCCCTACGTCGTGTCGAAGGGCGCGACGCCCTTTGCGCGCGATGTCCAGATGTTCGACACGACCATCGGTTGGCGATTCGTCAACGCGCTGCTCAAGCAGCAATACGGCGTGGACTCGATGCCCGAAACGGGCGAGAACGTCGCCGAGGAATTTCGCGTCTCGCGCGCCGATCAGGACCGATTCGCCCTGCGCAGTCAGCAGCGCGCCCTGGCCGCACAGGCGGCGGGGTATCTCGCCAGGGAAATCGTGGCAGTGCCGGTCGCCGGGAAGCGCGGCGAGGTGACCCTCGTCGGCGCCGATGAGCATCCGCGGGAGACCAGCCTCGAGGCGCTCGCGAAACTCCCGACGCCGTTTCGCGCGGGCGGAACGGTGACCGCGGGCAACTCCTCCGGCGTGAATGATGGCGCGTGCGCCTTGCTGCTTGCGGGAGCGGCCGCCGTCAAGCGCTACGGCTTGAAGGCACGTGCGCGCATCGCGGGAAGCGCGGTGGCGGGCGTGGCCCCGCGCATCATGGGGATGGGCCCGGTGCCGGCCACGCGCAAGCTCCTCGCCCGACTCGGCTTGGGGCTCCCCGACCTCGATCTCATCGAGCTCAACGAGGCATTCGCCGCGCAGGCGCTCGCGGTGCTGCGCGAGCTGGGGCTGGCGGAGGACGCCGCGCACGTCAACGCGCAAGGCGGGGCCATCGCGCTCGGTCACCCGCTGGGCGCGAGCGGCGCCCGTCTGCTCACCACCGCGCTCCATCAGCTCGAGCGCAGCGGCGGGCGGTGTGCCCTCGCCACCATGTGCATCGGCGTCGGGCAGGGCATCGCGATGGTCATCGAACGGGTCGTGTGAGACTCACTACCGTGAGCGCGGTGAGCGATCGACGCACGCAAAGGCAGGGTGCTGCATGAAATTGCAAAGCTACGTGTCCGGACGGTGGCAGTCGGGCGGCGGTCAGGGGGTGGTGCTGCGCGACGCATCGACCGGTGAAGTGATCGCGGAGGCCCCCTCCGGCGGCATCGACTTCGGCGCGGCGCTCGCCCATGCACGCGCGCAAGGCGGCCCGGCACTTCGCGCCATGACCTTTCACGAGCGCGCCGCAGCGCTCAAGGGGCTCGCCAAACGCCTGCTCGACCTCAAGGAGGAATTCTATGCGCTCTCCTACCGGACGGGCGCGACCCGCGATGATTCCTGGATCGACATCGAGGGCGGCATCGGCACGGTGTTCGCCTTTGCGAGCAAGGGCGCCCGGGAGCTCGCGAACGGCCGGATCCACCTGGACGGCGCCGTCGAGGGCCTGTCGAAATCAGGCGCCTTCGTCGGCCAGCACATCTATGTGCCGCGCGAGGGCGCGGCCGTGCACATCAACGCGTTCAATTTCCCGGTGTGGGGCATGCTCGAGAAACTGGCGCCGGCGATCCTCGCGGGCGTGCCGGTCATCGTGAAGCCCGCGACCACGACCGCCTATCTCGCCGAGCTCGTCGCGCGCCGGATCATCGAGTCAGAGCTCCTGCCCGCGGGCGCGCTGCAGCTCGTGTGCGGAAGTCTCGGGGATCTGTTCGATCACCTCACCTGTCAGGACCTCGTGTCCTTCACCGGCTCCGCAACGACGGCGGCGAAGCTGCGCGTGCACCCCGCCGTGATCCGACACGCGGTCCCGTTCATCGCGGAGACCGACTCGCTCAATTCCAGCATCCTCGCATCGGACGCTGCGCCCGGAACGGCCGAATTCGATCTCTTCGTCCGCGAGGTCGCACGCGAGATGACGGTCAAAGCGGGCCAGAAGTGCACCGCCATTCGCAAAGCGCTCGTTCCGGCCGAAGTGGCCGAGGAGGTGATCGGCGCCCTCGAGAGCCGGCTCTCCAAGATCGTCGTGGGCGATCCGCGCAGCGAGGGCGTGCGCATGGGGCCCTTGGTGAGCCTCGCGCAGCGCGCAGACGTGCTGGCGCGAGTCGAGGAGCTACGCCCTGAGTCCGATATCGTCGTCGGCAACCCGCGCGCCTTCGATGTCCGGGGTGCCGATCGCGAGCGCGGCGCGTTCGTGCCGCCGCTCCTGCTCAGGTGCCGCAACCCCGCAGCCGCGCGCGCCGTGCACGAGGTGGAAGCCTTCGGGCCGGTCTGCACGGTGGTTCCCTACCGCAGCACGGAGGAAGCGATTGCGCTCGCGCGCTCCGGCGGGGGAAGCTTGGCGGCATCGGTGTTCTCGGCCGATGAGGCGCTCGCCGCGCGGCTGGTGCTCGGTCTCGCTCCCTATCACGGTCGAATCCTCGTGGTGAACGCAGAGTGCGCCAAGGAGTCCACCGGCCACGGCTCGCCACTCGCCCCCCTGGTGCACGGCGGCCCGGGACGGGCCGGCGGAGGAGAGGAGCTCGGCGGCATTCGCGGCGTGCTGCACTACATGCAGCGCACGGCCGTGCAGGGCACGCCGGATACGATTACCGCGGTGGGCGAGCGGTGGGTGCGCGGCAGTCGCGAGCACGATCCAGGACGGCATCCCTTTCGAATCGCGTTCAACGAGCTCAAATTGGGCGACACCTTCAAGTCCGCCGAGCGTGAGGTGACGTCGGAGGATATCGAGCGCTTCGCGCAGCTCTCGGGCGACAAGTTCTACGCGCACATGAGCGATACGCAGGCGGCACGCAACCCCCTCTTCGGCGGCCGGGTCGCGCACGGGTATTTCTTGATCTCCGCCGCGGCGGGCCTGTTCGTCGATCCCGATTACGGGCCGGTGCTCGGCAACTACGGACTGAACGAGCTACGCTTCGTGAAGCCGGTCAAGCCCAAGGATCGGATCAAAGTGCGCCTCACCTGCGCGCGCAAGAATCTGCGGGCCGACAAGGGGTGGGGCGAAGTGGGCTGGGATACGCAGATCACCAACGAGCGGGGCGAGACCGTCGCCTCCTACGAGGTCTTGACGATGGTGAGCGTTCACGAGGTGCCGGACCATGCCAGTTGACCCCGAGGGGCTATCGAGCGAGCCGGCCCTCGCCATGGGACGCGCCGAGCTCGAGGCGTTGCAGCTCGAGCGGCTGCGCTGGACGCTGAACCACGCCTATGCGCACAATCCCTCGTACCGCCGCAGCTTCGATGCGCACGGAGTGCGCCCGGATGATTTGCGATCGCTCGCAGAT
>DATHCO010000156.1:0-8898 GCA_035319505.1 Steroidobacteraceae bacterium
CGCATTGTCATGAGTAACAAGAGCCAGGACGTCCTGGAAGCGGCTCTGCGCGTCGCGGCCCAGAAGTTCGGCGGCCGGATTGAGATCACGGGGAGTGAGGAATTCAAAGAGCGCGCCGCGCGCATGGCGACACGCCTCGGAATCGTCGTCGAGAACGCTGACTTGCAGGCCGTTGTTGTCGAGGAGCGGCGCCGATTCGTGGAGTGGACACGCACGCCGGAGGACGGACGCGGCATCCGCCCATCGCGATCACCAAGTCTCGAACGATGATGTTTTTGCCGCCAGGATTGCGGTCAATCTGGTCACTTTTCAGTCACTCAGCGTCGATGTGCCGGATGTGGGGCGAGCCTAGGTATTTGATTGATATGGCGCGCCCGGAGAGATTGCTCGGCGCTGCGCGCCTCATCCCTCACGGGACGCTCGGGACCGCCGTCGCTTCGCTCCGGCGTCCAACTCGGCCTCGCGGCCGAGTTGTCGAACTCCACGACCTCCTACGGAGGTCGGGCACAAAACTCAGCGTGTCGCGTGAAATGAAAAAGGGGCGCTCAGCCCCTTTTTCATTTCACTGGCGCGCCCGGAGAGATTCGAACTCCCGACCTCCTGGTTCGTAGCCAGGCGCTCTATCCAACTGAGCTACGGGCGCATTTCTACTGGCGGAGAGGGAGGGATTGCTCGCGGCCTCATCGGCCGCTCGTCCCTCGCTCACGCTCGGGACCGCCGTCGCTAACGCTCCCGGCGTCTCCCACCCCCCCCCCACGAGCTCTCCGCTAATCCAAGCGCTCTAGTGAGCGCTTAGCAATTCAAAACCTACTGGCGGAGAGGGAGGGATTCGAACCCTCGATGGGCTTTTGACCCATACGCCCTTAGCAGGGGCGCGCCTTCGACCACTCGGCCACCTCTCCGGATCGGGCAACGAGCACCCAACCAAGGAGCGCGGGATCATACCCGCGCCGAGGAGTCCAGGTAAAGCAGCGAACGTTGCGCGCCTGAAGGCGCTGCCCGTGTTCTATTGTGGTCTGCGCGCGCCAATCCCTATCGCCCCGCTCATCCGCGGTCGGCGAGCGATCAGGCGCGATCGATGAGATTCTCGACCGGATCCGACGGTCTCTCGTCGTGGTCCTCTTCGCGCTTGATGCGCTCGTAGATCTCCTCGCGGTGAACCGCGACATCCTTGGGGGCGTTGACGCCAATACGCACTTGGTTGCCTTTCACGCCCAGGACCGTGACCGTGACGTCATGGCCGATCATCACCGTTTCACCGACGCGTCTTGTCAATATCAACATAATCCGTGCTCCTCAATCTGCCGAGCAATTACCGCGGGCCCCAAGCGGTCCGATACCTCTGCCGAGACCGCATCGCCGTCAAGCGCTCGCCGATTTTCGAGACCAGCCGTCGCAGGACGCGAGAATTTCCCCGTCAGTCGACCACATATTAAGAATACAAGAATTCCCGGATACAAGTCTCGGACTTTATCCCGAAATAAACAAACCGTTCAATTAGCGAGGCGGCTGCGAACCAGGCTTTCCACGCTAGCAAGCGCCGCCCCGAGATTCTCGGGCTGCGTGCCCCCGGCCTGCGCGAAGTCGGCTCGCCCGCCCCCGCGTCCGCCGACCTGGGCGGCGACGGCTCCCGCGATCTCGCCCGCCTTCAATCGTGCCACGAGGTCCTTTGAGACCCCGGCCACGAGAACGACCTTTCCGTCCTCGACGGTCGCGAGCACGATCACCGACGAACCGAGCTTCTGCTTGAGGCGATCGACGGAATCCCGCAAAGCCTTAGCATCCGCACCCTCAATACGTGCAGCTAAAACCTTAACGCCGCCGACGGCCCTTGCCTGGGCAGAGACATCCTCTCCCTGTCCGCTGGCGAGTCTCGCCTTGAGTTGCTGGACTTCTTTCTCCAGCCGCTTCGAGCGCTCGACGAGCTCGCGCACCTTCTCATCCACATCCTCGCGGCTGCCGCGCATCATACCCGCGATATCGCGCATGACTCGATCCAGGTCGAGAACCCACTCGTGGGCGGTCTGCCCCGTCACGGCCTCGAGCCGTCGCACTCCCGCTGCGACACCGGTTTCAGTGAGGATCTTGAAGAACCCGATGTCTCCGGTTCGTTCGACGTGAGTGCCACCGCAGAGTTCCATCGAAAAATCGCCGAACGATAGCACGCGGACGTCGCTCTCATACTTTTCGCCGAACAGCGACATCGCGCCTGCCGCGACCGCATCGTCGAGCGCCATTACCCGAATTTGCGCGGGCTCGTTGCGGCGAATCACGGCGTTCACCCGTTCCTCGACTCGCCTCAATTCCTCGGCCGTGAGCGCCTGGTTGTGAGAGAAATCAAACCGCAAGCGCTCGGGTGCCACGAGCGAGCCCTTCTGCTGGACATGCTTCCCCAGCACCTCCCGCAGCGCGGCATGCAGCAGATGAGTCGCCGAGTGGTTGAGCGCGATCGCCGTGCGACGCGCGCCATCGACCTGCGCCTCCACCTCATCGCCGGAGCGCAGTTCGCCTGTCTCCATGAGGCCGATATGGGCGATGGAGGAGCCTATTTTCTTCGTGTCGCGCACCATGAAGCGCGCGTTTGCACCGATCAGAAGCCCGGTGTCTCCGACCTGGCCACCGCTTTCGGCATAAAACGGCGTCTGGTCGAGCACCACATGACCCTCTTGGCCGCTGCGCAAGACATCGACGACGGCGCCGTCGAAGATCAGCGCGCTCACACGGCCACGACCCTCTAATCGATCGTACCCGCAAAACTCGCTCCTGCCGGAAAGTCGTACCGAGTCGCGCAGGTCCACGGTGAACTTGCTCGCGGCGCGTCCGCGATCGCGCTGCACCGCCATCTCCGCTTCGAAGCCTTCGCTGTCGATGGTGAGGCCGCGCTCTCGAGCCACATCGGCGGTGAGGTCGACCGGGAATCCATATGTATCGTACAGCCGAAACACGGTTTTCCCTGGAATTACCTTTGATTTCAGCTTGGCGGTTTCGGCATCGAGGAGCGCCATGCCTGTCGCCAGGGTCTCGGCGAACCGGCTTTCCTCCTGCGCGAGAAGTTGCACCGCGCGCGCCTCGCCGCTCGCCAATTCGCCGTAGTAGGAGCCCATCTCCCGCACGAGTGTCGGCACCAGCTTGTGAAAGAACGGCTGTGTCTGCCCCAGCTTGTAGCCGTGTCGGATCGCGCGCCGGATGATGCGTCGCAAAACGTACCCGCGGCCTTCGTTCGAAGGCACGACGCCGTCGACGATCAGAAAAGTGCTCGCGCGGATGTGATCGGCGATCACGCGCAGACTCGAGGAGGCGAGATCCTTCGTACCGGTGAGTTCCGCCGCTGCACGAATTAGAGCCCTGAACAAGTCGATGTCGTAGTTGCTATGCACCCCCTGCATGACCGCGGCGATCCGCTCGAGACCCATGCCGGTGTCGACGGAGGGCTTGGGAAGCGGGACCAAGAGCCCTTCCGCCGAGCGGTCGTATTGCATGAACACGAGATTCCAGATCTCCACATAGCGATCGCCGTCTTGCTCGGCGGATCCGGGCGGGCCACCCGCAACTTCCGGGCCATGATCGTAGAAGATCTCGGTGCAGGGGCCGCAGGGCCCGGTTTCGCCCATCGACCAGAAATTCGATTGCTCCCCCATCCGCGCGCAGCGCGTGGGGCCCATTCCGATTTCCTCCGTCCAGATGCGCGCGGCCTCTTCGTCCTCGGTGAACACGCTCACCCAGAGCCGGTCCTTCGGGATACCCAGCGTGCCGGTGACGAAGTTCCACGCGAAATGAATGGCTTCGCGCTTGAAGTAGTCGCCGAAGCTGAAATTGCCGAGCATCTCGAAGAAGGTGTGATGGCGCGCGGTGTAGCCCACGTTCTCGAGATCGTTGTGCTTGCCGCCGGCGCGCACGCAGCGCTGCGCGCTCGCCGCTCGCGAGTACTCGCGCGACTCCTTGCCCAGAAAGACATCCTTGAACTGCACCATTCCGGCGTTGGTGAACAGCAGCGTCGGGTCATTGCCCGGGACCAGGGAGCTCGAGGGCACGACGGCGTGACCGTTCTTACGAAAAAATTCCAAAAAGCTCGCGCGAATCTCCGAGCTCGTCATCATCTTGAGTTTTGCGTCGCGTTTCATATGCCGTCTTGCGTGTCCTCGTCCAAGTCGGTGTCGAATCCCAAGGCGGCCCGAATCTGCGGGCCGGTAAAGCCACGGTACGCCAGGAATCGAGCTTGGCGCTCTCGATCAGGGTAATTGCTCGCGGGCGAAGTGCCAAACTTCTTGCGCCGCGCCCGCTCGAGCTGAGCCATCCAGTTGGGATAGGCGTCGAGCGCCGCGTCGGCTTCCGCGCCGCCGACCCCGAGCTTGCGCAAATCGGCTCTCACTCGGTTGGGGCCGTGGCCGCGCTCAGCATGATAGGTCACGAAATTCTCCAGGTAACGCCGATCGTCGAGAAGCTTCTGCGTGCGCAGCTCCTCGATCAGCGGATCGACGATGAGCGAATCGAAGCCCTTGCCGAGGAGTTTCCGGCGCAGGTCCGAGGAAGCGTGGTCGCGCCGCGCGAGCGCATCGAGGGCCGCGACCCGCGCCGCGCGTGGATCGAGCGGCGCTGCGCCCTGCCTGCCGGAGATGCTACGCCTCTTTCGCGTCGCCGCCGCGGTTCATCGTGACTTTTTCCGGGATCAGCTTGGCCCGAAGCTGTCCCTCGATGTCCGCCGCGACGTCCGGATGTTGCTGCAAGAAAACGCGGGCGTTGTCCTTGCCTTGTCCGATGCGCTCACCCTTGTAACTGTACCAAGAGCCGGATTTCTCCACCAGATTGTGGAGCACGCCGAGCTCGATCAGCTCGCCCTCCTTGGAGATGCCCGTGCCGTACATGATCTCGAACTCGGTCTCGCGAAACGGTGGTGCCACCTTGTTCTTGACGACCTTGACGCGTGTCATCGAGCCCACCACTTCCTCGCCGTTCTTGATCGCGCCGATGCGGCGGATGTCCATGCGCACCGAGGCATAGAATTTGAGCGCGTTGCCGCCGGTGGTGGTTTCTGGGTTGCCGAACATGACGCCGATCTTCATGCGAATCTGGTTGATGAAAATCACCACCGTGTTCGATCGCTTGATGTTGCCGGTGAGCTTGCGCAGGGCCTGCGACATGAGCCGTGCCTGAAGCCCCATGTGCTGGTCGCCCATCTCGCCCTCGATCTCGGCCTTGGGCGTGAGCGCCGCAACCGAGTCGACGACCACGACGTCGACGGCGCCGGAGCGCACCAGCATGTCGGTGATCTCGAGCGCTTGCTCGCCGGTGTCGGGCTGCGATACCAAGAGGTCGTTCACTTTTACGCCGAGTTTCTCGGCGTAGACGGGATCGAGCGCATGCTCGGCATCGACGAATGCGGCGGTGCCCCCGTTTCGCTGCGCCGAGGCGATGATCGCGAGCGTGAGCGTCGTCTTTCCCGAAGATTCGGGGCCGAAAATCTCGATCACCCTGCCGCGCGGGATGCCGCCCACACCGAGCGCAATGTCGAGGCCCAGGGAGCCGGTCGGAATGACCTCCACTTCATAGGTCGCGCCGGCATCACCCAACCGCATCACGGACCCTTTACCGAATTGCTTCTCGATCTGGCTCAGCGCAGCGGCGAGAGCCTTTTTGCGATTCTCTTCCATGGGGAACCCTTACGAAATGAGCGGATATTATTTCATATTCGGCGCCCGCCGCTCATCTCATATGCGTCGAAACCACGAAGTTTCATCGATGTGCCACCGATTTCATCGATGCTCTGCCGATTCATCCAGTAGTGGCCAGGTGTCGAGCACTGTATAGACGGAGCCTCTCGCCGCTTGGACCGAGCGCATCAGCTGGAACCCCCGCACCCTCCAGGCCACTTCGGACATCGCTTGCAATTCGGGAGCTTGCAGTACCTTCTTCGCAAGCGTGAGATGCGGACGAAAGGGTTTCGGGTCGAGTGCCAGACCGCTGCGCGCAAGACCGTCGCGGAGTCCCGCGCGAAGCGCCTGAAGCGCCGCCGGCAGTTCACTCGCGAGCGCCACCACGATCTTCGGGACCGCCCAGTACTCGTACGTGTCGAGGCGCAGCACGAATTGCTGCGCACGCTGCTTGGCGCCGAGCTCGCGCAGCAACGCGATTTGCTCCGGCGCGAGCTCTCCGACGAATGCCACGGTCATGTGCAGGTTCTCTAAAGGCGTGCGCCGCGACCCCTTATCGAGATCGAGTGCCTCGCTAAGTGATGCGATGCGTTCGCGTGTCCTCTCATCAGGCAGCGCCGCGAAGAATGCCCGCACGAGCTCGCCCATCGCTCAAGGCCCGTCAGCGTCGCAGCAGGCCGCTCAGGGCGGCCCGCACGGTCTTGCGCCGTACGGCCTCCCGATCGCCGCGAAAGCGCTTGCGCACCGCGGTCATGGTCGTTCGCGGTCCTCGTCGCCTTGCCCAGCAGATCCACACCGTACCGACGGGCTTCCCGGGTACGGCGCCATCGGGACCCGCGATTCCGGTCACCGCGACCGCGACTTGCGCGCCGGTCCGCTCGAGGGCTCCTCGCGCCATCGCGCGCGCAACGGCCCTGCTCACGGCTCCCTCGCGCTCGAGCAGCGCAGGCGGTACGCCGAGCCTTTGAACCTTCGCCTCGTTGCTGTACGTCACGAACCCCTCGCGGAACCATTTTGAGCTGCCGGCGATGTCGGTGACCGCCTTCGCGATCCAACCGCCGGTGCACGACTCGGCAGTGGCAAGGCTCTGCCCGTCGCTAAAGAGGCGCCGCCCCAGCCGTAGCGCGAGGCGCGTCAGTTCTTGAGTGTTCCCCTGCATTCGCCCTCGAATTATCAAGAATGCCGCCGTGAGTCAAATGGGTGCACGGCCATACAGGGCGTGCGATTCGTGCACGAGACGTGGAAAATGTCGCCAATGAACACCGAGGCACCCGCCCTCCGCCGAAGCGCCCTGCTCGAGGATCACACGCCGATGATGCAGCAGTACCTGCGCATCAAGGCGCAATACCCGAACGTCCTGTTGTTCTATCGGATGGGCGATTTCTACGAGATGTTCTACGAGGATGCGCGCCGTGCGGCGCAACTGCTCGACATTGCGCTCACCCAGCGTGGCGCATCCGCCGGCGCTCCCATTCCCATGGCGGGCGTGCCCGCGGTCACGCTCGATGCGTACCTCGCGAGGCTCGTACGCAAGGGAGAGTCAGTCGCCATCTGCGAGCAACGCGGCGATCCGGCCAAGCTCAAGGGCCCGATGGAGCGCGAGGTCGTGAGAATCGTGACGCCCGGGACGCTCACCGATGAGGCGCTGCTCGACGAGCGCCGCGACAATGTGCTCGCGAGCGTGTGTGGAGCGAGCGGCCGCTTCGGACTCGCATGGCTCGATCTGTCGGCGGGCCGCTTCAGCGTCATGGAAGTTGCGAGTCGCGCGGCCCTCGAAGCGGAGCTCGAGCGGCTGCGTCCCGCGGAGCTCCTGGCGCCCGATGGCACCGAGGTGCAATCGCACCCACCCGATCGCCCATGGAAACCGCGTCCCCCATGGCATTTCGATCCCGAATCGGCGAGTCGAGCGCTCGCCGAGCAGTTTCAAACCCGCGACCTCGCGGGTTTCGGCTGTGCCGACAAGCCCCTCGCGGTCGGCGCCGCGGGGGCGCTCCTCAATTATGTGCGCGAGACACAGAAAGCGGCGCTGCCGCATCTGCGATCGCTCGCCACCGAGGAGCACGACGGCGCGCTGATCATGGACCCCGCGACGCGCCGCAATCTGGAGCTCGACGAGAGTCTTGCCGGCAAGCCCGAGCTCACCCTGGCAGGCGTCTTCGACCATACCGCCACTCCCATGGGAGCGCGGATGCTTCGGCGCTGGTTGCACCGCCCGCTGCGCGACCGCGCGACGCTCGAGGCCCGCTATCGGGCGGTTGCGGCACTGAGCGATGCCTCGCGCCAGCTGCCGGTCGCCGAGGCACTGCGCGGGATCGGGGACCTCGAGCGCATTCTCGCGCGCATCGCCCTGCGCTCGGCGCGGCCGCGAGACCTCGCTCAGTTGCGTGTCGCTTTGCAGCGCCTGCCGATGCTCCAACGGGCGCTCGCTGCGTTGCGAGCCCAAACCCCCTGCCCGCTCCTCGACCGGCTCCTCGCCGAGCTCGGCGATCACGGCGAGGAGTACGCGCTGCTCGTGCGCGCACTGGTCGAGTCACCACCGCATTTCGTGCGCGACGGCGGCGTGATCGCATCGGGCTACGACGCCGAGCTCGACGAGCTGCGCGTGCTCGGGAGCAACACCGAGGCTTTCCTCGCGGAGCTGGAGCGTCGCGAGCGCGCCCGCAGCGGTCTCTCGAGCTTGAGGCTCGGATTCAACCGGGTCCAGGGCTTTTACATCGAGGTGAGCCGATCGCAGGCCGAATCGGTCCCCAAGGACTATCAGCGGCGTCAAACCGTGAAATCGGCGGAGCGCTTCATCACGCCCGAGCTCAAAGCGTTCGAGGACAGGGTACTCGGGGCGCGCGAGCGCGCCCTTGCACGCGAGAGAGAATTGTACGAGGGCCTATTGGAGCTCTTGATTGGGCGGCTGCCGGCGCTGCAATCGACGAGCGGCGCGGTCGCCGAGCTCGACGTGCTCGCCTGCTTCGCCGAGCGCGCGACCGCGCTCGATTGTGCCGAGCCCGAGCTCGTGGACGAGCCCGTGCTGTTGATCGAAGGCGGCCGGCATCCGGTGGTCGAGCGTGCGAGCCGCGAGCCTTTCATCCCGAACGATCTGCGCCTGGACGAGTCGCGGCGCATGCTGATCATCACCGGTCCGAACATGGGGGGCAAGAGCACCTACATGCGCCAGGCCGCGCTCATCGTCATTCTCGCGCATGTCGGCTGCTTCGTTCCGGCCAAGCGCGCCGTGCTCGGACCTTTGGATCGGATC
>DATHCO010000157.1:0-14686 GCA_035319505.1 Steroidobacteraceae bacterium
TCGAGGCCGCCCAGCTCTATGATTTACTGGAAACTCACGTCATTCCCGAGTTCTACGCTCGCGACCACAACGGCATCCCGCGGGCCTGGGTTGCACGGGTACGCGAAAGCATGGCGAGTCTGACGCCGGTTTATTCCGCCAACCGCAGTGTGCGTGACTACCTGGAGCAGGCTTACTTGCCTGCGGCCGCCTCCTACCGCGTGAGGGCGCAGAACCGCGGCGCGATGGGCTCGGAGATCAGTGCCTGGCAGCGGGCGCTCGATCAAGGCTGGAGCGCCCTCTCCTTCGGACCGGTCACGGTCGACTCCCAGGGCGACCGGCACCACTTCACGGCACGCGTACACCTGGGCGCTCTCGCCTCGGCGGTGCGCGTGGAGCTCTACGCCGAGCCGTTGGGCGATGGGCGCCCCTTCCTTCAGGCAATGAGCCGGGACGGGGCAACGGGTGAACCAGGGATGGCGATTTTTGTCGCGAGCGTCCCGGCAACTCGTGCCGCCGGCGACTACACGCTACGCATCGTTCCGGCACACCCGGGCGTCCTCGCGCCATTGGAGGCCGCGCATATTCTCTGGCAGCGCTAGGCGCGCACGAGATCCGATCGGGCGCACTCCCGGTGATGGCGCCAACATCGGGAGAACCCCTTATTGAGGACTGCACGGCGCTCGAGCACAATAGCCGGCGGCTGGCGCGCGGATCCGAAAAGACCCGAGGGCAGTACCACGTGATCAAGTCAATCTTCGTCCCGACGAGCGGAAGTGCGAGCGATGATGCGGTATTTGCCACCGCGCTCGCTGTTGCGCGGCCTCTGGGAGCGCATCTCGACTTCTACCACGTTCGCCTCTCGGCGACCGATGCTGCCGTGCGCGCGCCACACGTCGATTTCTGCATGGGCGGCGCCTTGCCGGAGGCGCTCGACTTTTTGGAACAAAGGAACCGTGAGCTCGCCTCGAATGCCGCTGCGCACTTCAAGTCGTTTTGCGCCAAGCACTCCATCGAAATCCACGACGTGCCGAGACCCTCCGAAACGCTCTCCGCTTGCTGGCTCGAAGAAGGGGACCATGCCGAGCAACGGCTGCTGGCGCATGCTCGACATCGCGATCTGGTCGTGCTCAGCCGACCCTATCATGTCGACTACATGCCCAAGATGCTCATGGAGGACCTGCTCGTCGGTTGCGGCCGGCCGATCCTCATCGCTCCGGAGACTCCTCCGAAGACGGCCATGGGAACGATCGTCGTCGGCTGGAAGGAGACGCCGGAGGCAGCCCGAGCCTTGGGGGCCGCTCATCCTCTCTTGGCGAAGGCGAAGAAGGTGATCCTGCTCAGCATCGTCGATGTCGATGAGGAGGCGCGCGCCGCACAGACGCTCAAGCATCTCGCGAGCCAGCTCCGATGGGATGGCATTGCGGCCGAGCTTCTCGTCATCGCCAACCGCTCGAAGAGCCTCACTTTCGAGCTCGCAAAGGCGGCGGCCGAGCTGCACGCCGAGATGCTCGTGGTGGGCGGTTTCGGACATAGCCGGCTGCGCGAGTTGATCTTCGGCGGCGTCACCCAGTCGCTTCTCGAGCATGCCGACCTGCCGGTCTTCATGATGCGCTGAAGCTTTGACGGATCGACCGAGGGAACGAGTCGAGACGATTGCTGGGCAATGGCTCAAGCGGGCCGCAAAAGCTCGCGCCGCGCGAATTGATCGCGCGGCGATCTTGAGCCCCGCTCACCACTTGCGGTGAGCCGATGCCGGCAGCAAGCGCTACGTCAGCGAATCACTTCGCTGCCGAATCACTTCGCTGCGCCCTTGGCCGCGGCCTCCATTTCATGCGCCTTGACCATCGCCTTATTCGTCGCACTCGCGGCGCAATCGTCATCGTTCGGCGTCGAATTCGGATATTTGGCTCCGATTTCTTTGCAGGCGGCCATTGCCGCATCGCGGATTCGTTTTTCGAGCTCGATGGGACCGTAATGAGAGGCAAGATCCAGGTCGTCGACCTTGATGCCGTAGCTGAGCGATACATCGACGATCGGGGCGCCAGTCGCCCTGTTGTGAGAAACGGTCTTGGCCGCGAGGACTCGGGTCGCTTGCACGGTGAGCTCTTGGGGTGGCTGAGCAGCCGCCATGCTGCCCAGGCATACACAGCCGACAGCCGCTACTGCGAGCCCTGCGATTTTTGTTTTCATCGCACTACTCCTTATGGTTTATCGGTTACAGGCCTCGTCTCGTTGACGATGCTCGATCAAGGTCGCGCGTAACACCATGCGCAGTTAGCGTAGCCACCGACGGAAAGTACGTATGCGGCTCTGCGCCGAGGGCGCGATCTGCGACTCGAGTCATGAGGGCGCTGCGCGCGCAGCGACGTAGCTCGCAATGTCGTCGAGGCTGCGCAACTTCTCGTAGTCCGCTTCTGGAATCTCCACCCGGAACTTTTCGTGAAGGGAAATCAAGAAATTCAAGAAATCGACCGAATCGAGATCGACCTGATCGCGCAGGGCCGACTTCGGATCCAGCGTATCGCCGTCGATCTCGGGCGCAATTCGCTGCAACAGAGCGATGATGTCCGTTCGAAGTGCGTTGTCATCCACGGTATCAACCTCATAGCTTCTCAGGATGCTGGAGCTCCGCCCCGATCGCCGCGAGGAAGCGCGCCCCCGCATGCCCATCGCTCACGCGATGATCCGCGGAAAGCGTGAGCGTCACGGCCGGCATCGGCACGACTCGACCTTCGATGACCCAGGCGCGTTCCCGGACTTGGCCGAAGCCGACGAGAGCCACCTGCGGCGCATAAATGACGCCGTACACCGCCGTCACGCTCTGGTCGCCCAAGTTGGTGAGCGTGATGGTCGGATCCGCGAACTCGTCACGGCGGAGCTTGCCGGCGCGCGCGCGCGCGACGAGATCGGTCAGCGAGCGCATGATCTGCTCGAGCGACTTTTGCTCGGCCGAGTGGATGGCCGGGGCGATGAGGCCGCCCCCACGTAACGAAATGGCCATCCCGACGTGCACCGAGGCGCTCGGGCGATAAGCGTTCTCAACGTAGACGCCGTTCATGTCGGGGTGCCGCTGCGCGGCTCGCGCAAGCGCCCGGACATAGAGCGCCGCCATGAGGAGCCGATCGGTGATCGGCCTTTCCTGATTAGCGCGGCGCAGCCAGTCGCTGGCCGCGCCGAGCGGCACCTCGTCGGAGAGATAATAGTGCGGGACCTCACGCTTGGAGCGGCTCATCGCGGCGGCGATGGTGCGACGTATCTCGGCGCTGCGATCGCGCGCGGCTTCGCTACTGCGAGCCTCGGTGCCGAGCCTGTGTGCGGCCGCATCCTCGACGTCCTTCAGTGTCACGACCCCATTGGGCCCGCTCCCCACGACCGACTCGAGCGACACGCCGAGCTCGGCTGAGCGGCGTCGCGCCGCCGGTGACACTGGCCGCCGCGCGCTCGGTGCCGCAGGCGCCGCTGTCCCCTTGGGCTCGGCGGCGGCCGCAGCGGTTGGCGGTGCTGCGGCCGGCGCGGCACTAATCGGCGCCACGGGGGTCTCGGCCGGCAGAGGCGCCGCGGCGCGCGCGGCAGCCGCACCCTCCCCCGGCTCGAGAAGCCTCAGCATCGGCGTGCCCACCGCCACCGTCTGTCCGGGTTTCAACAGCAGGTCGAGTATCTCGCCCGACTGCCAACACTCGACATCGAGTGCCGCTTTGGTGGTGTCGATGACCGCCAGAATATCGCCCTTCTTGACCGCATCACCCGGCTTGACGCGCCATTCGAGGAGCGTACCTTGATCCATGTCGGCACCGAGCGAGGGAAGCTTGATCTCGATCATGCGGAGCCCCTACCGAGCATGCGCTTGGCGACCGCGATGATCGTGGACGGCTGCGGCAAGGCCGCCTCCTCGAGATGCTTTGCGTAGGGAATCGGCACTTCGGCGCTGCAGACACGCTGCGGCGGCGTGTCGAGATCGAAGAACGCCTGTTCCATGATGCGCGTCATGATCTCCGCCGCAAGGCTGCCGCTGCGCCACTCCTCCTCGACCACGAGCACCCGATGAGTGCGACGCACCGATTCGAGGAGGGTGGTCTCATCGAGCGGGCGAAGCACTCGCAGGTCGATCACCTCGGCGTCGATGCCGGCGCCCGCCAGCCCCTCGGCCGCCGCGAGCGTGGCCGTCAAGGAGCCGCCGAAGGTGATGAGCGTCAGGTCCCGGCCGGGCCTGCGAATGCGGCTATGGACGATATCCGCGCCGGCGCCCTCCTCGACCGTCGCCTCCACGTTGTAAAGCTGCGCGTGCTCGAAAATGATCACCGGATCCGGGTTCTCGAGAGCCGGCCAGAGCATTCCGCGCGCGTCCTCGACCGTCGCCGGCGCCAGGACTCTGAGCCCCGGCACGTGCGCGTACCAACCCTCGAGGCTGTGCGAGTGCTGGGCAGCGAGCTGTCGCCCGGCGCCGGTCGCCATGCGCACGACGAGCGGCACATGGAACTGTCCGCCCGACATGTGACGAAGCGCGGCCGCCGTATTCACGATCTGATCGAGCGCGAGCAAGCTGAAATTGACGGTCATGATCTCGACGATCGGCTTGAGCCCGCCGAGTGCGGCGCCGATCCCTGCACCCACGAAGCCGAGCTCGGACAGCGGGGTATCACGAATGCGCTCCGGCCCGAATTCCGCGAGCAGCCCCTTGCTCACCGCGTAGCTGCCGCCGTACATCCCCACGTCCTCGCCCATCAAGAATACCCGCGGATCGCGCAACAGCGCTTCGCGCAGCGCCTGGCGCATCCCCTCGCGATAGGTGAGCCGCTCGCTCATGCGCTCGCGGCCACCGGCGCGCACACATCCTGATAGAGAGTCTCCACCGGCTCGAAGGGCGAGGCCTCGGCAAAGGCGACCGCATCTTTCAGCTCCTCGCTCACCTCGGCGTCGAGCCGCTCGAAGTCCGCCTCGCTCATCAGGCCCTGCGATTTCAAGCGGCCGGTGAAGCTGTGCAGCGGGCCCCTCTTCTTCCACTCCTCGATCTCTTGCTTGTTGCGATACAAGTCCGGATCGAACATGGAGTGAGCGCGATAGCGAAAGGTACGGAATTCGAGAAAGAGAGGACCTCGCCCGGCACGCACCTCATCCGCGGCGGCCTTGGCCGCCTCGTGCACGGCCACGACGTCCATCCCGTCAATCTGCTGGGTCGCCATCCGATAGCTCGCGGCTTTTGTGCAAAGGTTCGTCTGCGACTCGTAGCGATCGAGCGCCGTGCCCATCGCATACAGATTGTTCTCGCAGCAAAACAGCACGGGCAGCTGCCAGAGCGCGGCCAAGTTCATCGTCTCGTGAAAGACCCCTTCGGCGACGGCGCCGTCACCAAAGAAGCAGCAAGTAACCTGCGGCCGGCCCAGGAGCTTGTCGGCGAGGGCGAGCCCTGCGGCGATCGGCAGGCTACCGCCGACGATGGCATTGCCGCCATAGAACCGGCTCTTCGCATCGAACAAGTGCATCGAGCCGCCGCGCCCGCGACAGCAGCCGGTCGACTTGCCGAACATCTCGGCCATGATCGTGCGCGCCGGTATGCCGCGCACGAGTGCGTGCCCGTGCTCGCGATAGGTGGCGACAATGGCATCCTCAGGCTTCAGTACCGTGATGGTGCCCACGGCGACCGCCTCCTCGCCGATGTAAAGGTGCAAGAAACCGCGAATCTTCATCTCGCCGTAGAGCTGTGCACAACTCTCCTCGAAGCGACGGATGCGAAGCATCTGCCGCACCAGCTCGAGCGCCTGTTCGCGCGTGTATGGCACGGGGCTCACGATCCGCCCTCGAGCATCGAGGTGTCCCCTTCGGGCAGACCGAGCTCACGCGCCTTGAGGAGCCGGCGCATGATCTTGCCGCTGCGGGTCCGCGGGAGCGTTGCGACAAAATCGATCTGCTTCGGCGCAATCGCAGCACCCAAGCGTTTGCGTGCGAGCGCGAGCAGCCGGTTGCGCAGCTCCTCGCCCGCGGTGAATCCCGTCTTGAGCGACACGAACGCCTTCACCATTTCGCCGGCCATCGGATCGGGTACGCCGATCACCCCTGCCTCGGCGACGGCCGGGTCCTCCATCAGCACACTCTCCACCTCGAAGGGACCGATGAGGTGGCCCGAGGATTTGATCACGTCGTCGGCGCGCCCGACGAACCAGTAATATCCGTCGGCATCCCGGCGCGCCAGGTCTCCGGACAAATACCAGCCACCCGCGAAGCACTTGCGATAGCGCTCCTCCTCGTGCAGATAGCCACGAAACATCGAGGGCCAACCCGGAGCAATCGCGAGCTCGCCTTCGACATCGGGGGTATCGATCACTTCGACGCGGTCGCCCTCGCGCCGCACGATCGCCGTGCGCAACCCGGGAAGCGGGCGGCCCATGGAACCAGGCTTGATGTCCTGGGATAGGCAATTGCCGATGACGATTCCACCGGTTTCTGTTTGCCACCAGTTGTCGTGAATCGGGAAACCGAGCGTCTCGAGGCCCCACCACACCGCCTCGGGATTCAAGGGCTCGCCGACGCTCGCGGTGAAGCGCAGCGCCGGACGCGGATGCCGCCGGGCGGGCTCGGCGCCCGCCTTCATCAACATGCGGATCGCGGTGGGCGCCGTGTACCAGACGGTCACCCTCTGCTCGCTCAGAATCCGATACCAGCGCTCCGCGTCGAAATCCGCTTCGTCGACGACGCTCGTGACCCCATGCAGGAGCGGCGCCAAAATGCCATAGGAGGTGCCCGTGACCCAACCGGGGTCCGCCGTGCACCAGAAGATGTCCTCGGAGTGAAGATCGAGGGCGTATTTGCCGGTCATGTAATGCATCAGCGCGGCAGCGTGCACATGCAGCGCGCCCTTCGGCCGCCCCGTGGTGCCGCTGGTGAAGTGCAAGAGCGCCGGATCCTCGGGAGCCGTTGCCGCAGCCGCTCCCTCGGCGCTGGCTCGCGACATCAGCGCTCGATAATCGAGGGTGCCCGGCGGAGCGACGCCTTCGCCCTCGGTCAGCACGAGGATGTGCTTGAGTGAGGGCACTTGGGAAACGATCCCTTGAGCTCGCCGCCGAAACAGCGAATCGGTCGTCACTAGGACACGCGCATCACCCAGCGTCAACCGCGTGCGCAGCGGCTCGGGACCGAAGGCCGAGAACAGCGGCGAGACCACGGCCCCATAGCGCAGTGCGCCGAGCGCCGCGACGTAAAGCTCGGGCGTGCGTCCGAGCAGCAAGAACACCCGCTCGCCTCGCCCGACGCCCAGGGTTTGGAGGACGTCGGCAAACTTGGCCGCTTGTGTCGCGAGATTGCCATAGGTGATCTCGGTGACATGACCCTCCCGGCCGATGGCGCGCAGCGCCGTACGATTCGCTCGCGGCGTGCGCGCCCATCGGTCCACCGCGAGCCACGCCATGTTGAGCGCCGTTCCCGGCCCACGTCCGAGCTCGCCGGCAATGGCTTCCCAGGAAAACTCCCCGACCGTTCGCTCGTAGTCCTTGAGGTGCGGCTCGACTGCCCACTTGCCGACTTCCTTTCGAATGACTGCCGGTCGCTCAGCCATGACTCACCGCCACATGTCGCGCATCTTGCGAATCATCGTACAGCCTCCCGTGGCCGGCACTGCGGGATTGCCGCAGCTTCCTATGGAATGACGCGGAGTTTGGCCCATGGGATAATTTTCAAATGATCGGTCCCGTCAGCGATTCTTGCTCCTCAGAGCCTCAGCCGGAGGAGAGCGCAGGCTCGGTGGTGAGGGGAGTCTTGCTGAGCCTGCGACCCTATCAGTGGTTGAAAAATGCGCTCGTCTTCGTGCCTCTCGCCGCGGCGCATCGGCTGGGCGAGGTGACGCTGCTCGCGAACGCTACCCGCGCCTTCTTCGCCTTCGGCCTATGCGCCTCGAGCATTTACCTGATCAACGATGTTTGGGATGCGCCGGCGGATCGGCTGCACCCGCACAAGCAATCTCGTCCCATCGCCTCCGGCACGGTTCCCCGGTCCTTGGCCCTTGCGCTCGTGGCGCCGCTCCTTGCAGGCGCTGCCCTCCTCGTCCGGCCGCTCGGCATGCACGCCGCAGCGACCCTCCTTCTTTATCTCGCCTTGATGAGCGGGTACACCTTGCGGCTCAAGAACGTGGTTCTTCTCGATTCGCTGATCCTGGCGAGCGGCTACGCGTTGCGAGTCATCGAGGGCGGTTTCGCGGTCCATATCCGCCCATCGCCGCACCTCTTGGCCTTCTGCGTGTTCCTCTTTTTCAGTCTCGCTCTAGTGAAGCGCTACGCCGAGCTTGCTCTCTTGAGGCTTCGTGACGGAGAGCTGACCCATGCCCGCGGATACCGGCTGCAGGACCACGGGTTCATCGTGGCGCTCGGTACCACCTGCGGCGCTCTGTCCGCCCTCGTGCTCGCCATGTACATGACCAGCCAGACCGTTACCCTGTTTTACAGACGCGCCGAATTCATCTGGCTCACCTGCATACTCTTGCTCTACTGGATCAGCCACATGTGGCTGACGGCGCACCGCGGCGGCATGACCGACGACCCACTCGTGTTTGCCCTCAAGAACCGCACCAGTGTCATTCTCATCGCACTCATGGGAGCGACTGCCTGGCTCGCAGTCTGACCTCGCCTCAGCAAATGCGCGGCAGAGGGTCGTCCTCGAGCTCATCGAGCGTGCGCTGCCCGCCGAATGCGGTCTCGAGGATCACCTGCGGCGAACCGATACTCAGCTCTCCGATCATGGCCGCCTGCGGTGCCACCGTGCGCAGCAAATCGAGGGCGGTATCGGCGGACTCGGGAGCCACCACCGACACCACCCGGCCTTCGCAGGCGAGAAACAGCGGATCGAAGCCGAGAAGCTCGCATACCGATTGCACCGCATCGTTGACGGGAATGCTACGTTCGTCGAGGCGCACGGCCAAGCCCGTGGCGCGCGCAAGCTCGTGCGCCACGGTAGCGAGGCCGCCGCGCGTCGGATCACGCATGAAGCGCAAACCCGGCGCCCGCATCAGGGCCTGTGCCTGCGGCAGCACGCTCGCCGCGTCGGACTCGAGATCGCCGCGCAGTCCAAACTCCTGCCGCGCGAGCATGACCGCCGCGCCATGATCTCCGATCGGGCCGCTCACGAGGATCCGATCACCGGCCCGAGCCCGCTCGGCACCCAAGGCGAGACTCGGAGGTCGAAAGCCGATACCGGTCGCAGAAAGATAGATCCCGTCGCACTCGCCGCGCCCGACGACCTTCGTGTCTCCCGCCACGACCGCCACGCCGCAATCGCGCGCAGCATCGGCCAGGCTCTTGATCACACGGCGCAGCAGCGCGAGCTCTAGACCCTCCTCGAGAAACGCGCTGAGCGTCATGAACCGCGGCGTCGCACCGCTTACCGCAAGATCGTTCACCGTGCCATGCACGGTGAGCGAGCCGATGTTTCCGCCGGGAAATTCCAGGGGTTGTACGGTGAAGCCATCGGTCGTGACGACGAGCTCGGCATCGGAGGGGACGGGCAAACCGACTGCATCGACACCGGTGTCAAGATGCGGATTCTTGAGCGACGCCGCGAACAGCTCATCGATGAGATCGCGCATCAGGCGCCCGCCGTTGCCGTGTGCCAGGCTGATGTGAGTGTCCCGAAGCGTACGTGTAGGTGGCATGCTCGATATCGCTCGTCTCGTTGCGCTCGCTCAGGAGGCTCCCCGCACAGCCGCCGCTTCCACCAGCTGGCCAAAGCTGATGGCGGCATCGTTGACGGGTAGCCGCTCGGGAATCACGACCTCGAAGCCCGCGTGCGTCAGGAGCCTTTGCACCTCTTCGGTCAGGACAAGGTTCTGGAACACGCCTCCCGCGAGCCCGACGCGCTCGACGCCGCTCTCCTCGCGAACCGCAGTGGCCTGATCGCACAGGGCTTGCGCAAGGCTCGCGTGAAAGAGCGCGGCGCGCGCAGCGCTCGTGCGAGCGCCATCGAGCATCGCGCGGATGAGCGGCGCCCAGTCGGAGCGCCAGATTCCGGCGGGATCGCGTGCGAGCGGCAGCCTCATGGCGGCGCCTCCGTCATCGCAGAGCGCCTCGAGGCACATCGGCGCCTCACCTTCGTAGCTGGTTTTGAGCCGCACTCCGACGAAGGCGGCCGCTGCATCGAACAAGCGACCGACAGCAGTGGTGACGGGCGCATTCAATCCGGCGTCGAAGGCTCGACGCAGCAGGGGCGTGTCGAACTCGGCCCCATCGGGCCAGCGCTCGCCCGATTCCCAGCAGAGCGCGAGGGCGATGCGCCAGCCCTCGCGCGCCGTGCGCTCGCCACCCGGTAGGCGAAAGGGCCGGAAGCTCGCCACCCGCGTCCACGAGCCCGGTCGCCCGAGTAGCGCTTCTCCGCCCCAGAGCGTGCCGTCAGCGCCGGCTCCCACCCCGTCCCATGTGAAGCAAAGGAGCGGGGCTTCGCTCGGGAACTCCCCTGCGACCGCCGCTGCATGCGCATGGTGGTGCCAGACGGCATGGGTGGGCAATCGAGTGCTGCGTGCCCAGCGTGTGCTCGGAAAACCGCTGTGCGCATCGTGCGCGATGCGCGCGGCGCGCACGCCGTAGAGCTGCTGCAGGTCATGCACAACCTGGGAGAAGATGAGCTGCGCGCGCGGGCTCTCGAGCTCGCCGATATGCGGGGACACCACGGCTCGATGACCCCAGGCGAGTGCGACGGTATTTTTCAAATACGCACCGACGGCGAGTGTCGGCACGCTCACCGGCGTGGGCAAGTCGAGCTCGAGCGGCGCCGTGCCTCGACCTAAGCGCACGGGCCGCAGCACTCCGGCGCTGATCCGCACCACCGGATCGTCTGCGGGACGGAGGATGGGACGGTCGTGGTGCAGGAAGCCCTCGGCGACGTGCGCCAGCCGCCGCTCGGCTTCCTCAGGCTCTGTGAGCACCGGCTCGCCGCTCAAGTTTCCGGAAGTCGCCACCAGCGCGCCGCCGAAGTCTTCGAGCAGCAGGTGATGCAGCGGACTGTAGGGCAGCATGAGCCCGAGCTCCTGAAGATCCGGCGCGATCGAGGCCGCGAGTGCGCCGCCGGCCGGCCGCCGCACGAGCACGATGGGTCGGGTCACCTCACGCAGCGCCGCCCCCTCCTTCGCCGTCAGCGGCGTGAGTGCTCGGGCGTAGCCAAGCCCGTCATGGCCGCCCCAGGGCACCATGACCGCAAGCGGTTTCGCGGGCCTCCCTTTGCGCGCGCGCAGCCGCAAGACCGCCGCTTCATCCGCAGCATCGCAGCAAAGGTGATAGCCCCCGATGCCGCGCACGGCAATGATCCGGCCGGCGCGCAGGGCGGCGACCGTGGCGGCGAGAGCTTGTGCATTCCCCGCAATCGCGCTTCCCGCGGCCCGCCAGCGCAGCATCGGACCGCAGACGTCGCAGGCGAGCGGCTCGGCATGGAAGCGCCGATCGAGCGGATCGGCATACTCGGCGGCGCACTGCGGGCACAGCGCAAATCGATCCATGCTCGTATTGGCCCGATCGTAGGGGAGCGAGCGGATCAGCGTGTAGCGCGGACCGCACTGCGTGCAGTTGATGAACGGGTAGCGGAAGCGGCGCGCGCGCGGATCCGCGACCTCCGCCAGGCAGTCCTCGCACGCGAAGAGGTCCGGCGGCAAGTGCACGTGGGACTGAGCGCCGGCGGCGCTCGCGCGCACGGAGAACTCCTCGAACCACTCCCGCGCCACCCGCCGCGCACCGAGAAGACGCGGGCGAGCAGCCGGCGGGGCGCGAGAGAGAAGCGCCTCGCCGAAAGCGCGCAGCGACTCTTCCGAACCCTCGGCATGCACTTCCACTTCGCCGCCGCTGTTGCGCACCCAACCGCTGAGTGCGTGCTCGTGCGCGAGTCGATAGACGAAGGGGCGAAAGCCGACGCCCTGCACACGTCCGGCGATCCGCCAGCGGCGTGCCGTAGCCGTGTCGCTAGAGGCCACCTGCAAGAGGCCGACGCTCATGGTTCGGCAACCCTGTGCCGGAAGCCCAAGCGCCGATGCGCCGCCAGATGCAGGGGTGTCCAGGCATGTGGAGATCGGTAGACGAAGCGGTGTCGGGCGATGTGATAGCTGGGATCGAAGCCGTAGAAATTCATGCGCATGTGCTCGAGCTCGTCGGCGCGATAGTCCGCGAGGCTGCGAACGCTCTCATCGCGCGCCCGTGCTGCGCATTTCTCGGCAAGCTGGGAAGCGAAGCGCGACGGATCGGCGAGATCCTTGGCGCGCGCCTCGACCAAGGCGCGGAACGCTCCGCCATCGGGCCCCGCCTGCTCGTCGATCAAACCGAGCGCGCGGGCTTCGCTCGCCCCGAGCGGGAGGCGCCGGGCCATGAGCGCGCGTGCCTGCTCGGCTCCGACCCGCCTTGGGAGCAGGTAAGTCCAGTACTCGGACCCGTAGAGATTACCCATATTGCGGTAATGCGGGTTGAGGACGATTCCGCTGCGCGCGAGCACGCGATCCGCAGCGAGCGCCAGGAAGACTCCACCGGCCGCAGCGTTCCCTCGAAGCGCCGCGATGGTCAGATGCGTGTCGGTGGTCAGAATCTCGCGCGCGAGGTCATCGATCGCGTTGATGTTCGCCCACGATTCGTCGGCAGCGCTATCGGCCGCTTCGATGCAGTGCAGGTGCATGCCGTTGCACCAAAAATCGGCGCCGCCCATGAGCACGATGACGCGAGTCGGGCGGCGGCACGCCTGGGCATAGCTCTCGCGCAGGCGCTCGCATTGCGCGGTGCTCAGCGCACCATTGTAGAAATCGAAACAGAGGTAGCCGATCGCCTCGCGCTCCTCGTAGTGGATCTCGAGATCACGGTGAACGCCGCTCTCATCGGGAGCGAAGGCACTCTCCGGCAGGGACTGCGCCAAGGCACCGAGAACCTGAGCCGCGGGGCGCTTCAGTCCCCGGTGCGGACCCTCCGTCGGCTGCAGCTGCCCGATCCAGATGGCCCCGTCACGCGTTGCGCGGCAGATCGCATCACCTCGCCGCGCGATGAGCGTACCGGGAGGGCCTGCGAGGCTGCGTTCCTCTCGGGCATCGAAGAGTCTGAACCGGCGATCGAACAGCTGGTCCTCGACCCCGGGTACGCCGTCGGCGCTGTAAATCTTGCGCAGCGCCCGCTCCGTGTCGTCGCGGGTCCAGTCGATGCAGCGCTGCGACGGCCGCAGGGGTGGTTGCCAGCCCTGGCCGGCCGCCTCATTCACCTCGGCGAGCGGCGCCTGACCGGAGTCGATGCGCGCCACAGCCGAGCGCACGGCAACGACCGCACACTCGGTGACCTCGTTTCGATACAAGCTACTCTTGCTCGCCAGGCGCATCGCGAAGGATGCACTCGCCCACACGCGCCCCGCATCCCAGGTCTCGTTCGCCTGCAGAACCGTCACGCCCCAGGTTCGAGCGCCCTTGAGGATCGCCCAGTCGAGGGCACAAGGCCCGCGATCTCCGGGCGGTCCCGGATGCACGATGAGGCAGGGATGCCGCTCCCACACCTCAGAGGGAATGGCGCGCTTCAAAAAGGGCGCAACGATGAGATCGGGCTCAACGAGCGCGACCGCTTCCCCGGTCACCCGATCGTGAATGTCCAGCTCGACCGAGAGCTCGTGGCCGTCGCGGCTCAGCTCGACGTAGAGCCGCTGCGACAGACTGTTGAAGCTATGCGTGAGCAGCAGGATGCGCATCAGCTCGCGATCCGCTCGGCACCGCGTCGGTACTTGTAATAGGCCGCACACGCCCCCTCGGCGGACACCATGCATGAGCCGATGGGATTGTGCGGAGTGCATGCGGTCGCGAACAGCGTGCAGTCGGTCGGCTTCTTCACGCCGCGGATGATCGCCGGGCACTGACAGGCCTTGTTTTCCGCGATCGGCTCGACCTTGAGGGCGAAGCGCCGTTCTGCATCGAATTGCGCGTAGGCCGACTTGAGACGAAGTCCGCTGTAAGGCAGCTCACCGAGGCCGCGCCACTCGAAGCTCGGACGCAGCTCGAACACCTCCGCGACCAGGGCCTGCGCCTTGAGATTGCCCGCGCGTGTGACGCCGCGCGTGAATTCGTTCTCGACCGAGGCACGTCCCTCGTTCAGTTGCCGCACCAGCAGGCGGATTGCCTGCAGCACATCGAGGGGCTCGAAGCCGGCGATCACGACCGGTCGCTGATACTCCTCGGCAAAGTGCTCGTAGGGACGGCTTCCGATCACCGCACTCACGTGCGAGGGGCCGATGAAGCCGTCGACGCGTACGCTGCCCCATTCGCGCACCTCGGGCGAGTCGAGGATGCTCAAGATGGCCGCCGGCGTGAGAACGTGGTTGCAATAGACAGTGAAGTTACCGAGTCCGCGGCGGTTCGCCTCGAGCACGACGTGCGCGGTCGCAGGGGTCGTGGTCTCGAAGCCCACCGCGAAGAAGACCACCTCCCGCTGCGGATGCGCGGCCGCGATCTCGAGCGCCTCGAGCGCGGAGTACACCATGCGTACGTCGGCGCCCTGCGCGCGCGCCTTGAGGAGACTGCGCCGGCGCGCCGCCGGAACGCGAAGCATGTCGCCGTAGCTCACGAGCGTGACGCGCGGTTCCTGCGCCAGCTCAATGGCGGCATCGAGCCGGGAGATCGCGAGCACGCACACCGGACAGCCCGGACCGTGGACGAGACGGATATTCGCCGGAAGCAGATCCTCCACACCGTAGCGGAAGATGGCGTGCGTGTGGCCGCCGCAGAACTCCATCA
>DATHCO010000158.1:0-11943 GCA_035319505.1 Steroidobacteraceae bacterium
CGACGACCCTCGGACGACGCGGAAGGTCTACCTGCGAAAGCCGCGTCGAGCCCGGCCGGGCGCCCAAATATTAGACAACGCCGAAAATATTAGACAGCACGACCCCGAGGGTACGGTGCAAGGCATTGATTTATTGGTGGCCAGGGGCGGAATCGAACCACCGACACGCGGATTTTCAGTCCGCTGCTCTACCAACTGAGCTACCTGGCCATGTTGGCGAGTCGCGTATTAAACAGGGGCGATCGCCGATCGTCAATGAACGCTCGCAGAATCAATCGGTTATGCGAACCGGGGCGACCTGGATGCAGCGCTCCAAACGGTCCCAGCCGGCGATGTCCGGCGCAATTCCCGCGGGCCGTTACTTCTTCGGCACGTAGTCCTTCGGCTTCTCCGACCCTTCACCGAAGAAGAATTTCTCCATCTCCTGGACGAGGAAGGCGCGGGCCTTGGGCTCGATCGGGGTGAGGCGATTTTCGTTGATGAGCATGGTCTGATGCGCGACCCATTGCGCCCAACCCTCCTTGGAGACATTGGCGTAGATGCGCTTCCCGATCTCACCCGGATACGGCAGGTAGTCGAGGCCTTCCGCCTCGCGTTTGAGTACCACGCAATATACCCGTCGCGCCATCCGCCAATTTTACGCCAACCGCTCCTCCTCGCGCATGCGCTCGAGGAGCTCGGCGATCGGACGCGGCAGACCGATCTTGGGCGGTGCCCGCAACGAATACCACAGTCGAGCGTTGGTCCCGGGCGTAGCCTCCACACCGCGCACGTTCCCTGCATGGCACGGCCCCTCCGTCTCACGAACGGCCTCGACCTCTCCCGCGGCCTCCATCCGACATCGCGCCTCCACCTCGTGCCCCGCAATAGACGCCTGCGTGCGCAGGGCGCAGCGCACGCGCAGCGGCTTCAAGCGCAGATCGAAGTGCGTGAACCCGTGGTCGATCGGTGCGAGCGGGCAAGTGGATTCGGGCTCGCCGAGCTCATGGCGGCACCATTCCAGCGCGGACGACTCGCTCTCGAATTGTGGAGGCGACCAGAGACCTCCCCAGATGCCGGGAGCGGGTCGGCGCTCGAGCAGTACCGCCCGCGCGGGGCTCTCCCCGCTCTCCGCGATCAGGAGCACCGCCTCGCGCCTCTTGCGGGCGCGCCGCCTTTTCAAGCCCGGCAGCTGCGCTTGACGTCCTTCGCGCGCGGCGACGCAGCCGTCGCTGAGCGGGCACACCGTGCAGGCGGGTCGAGTGCGAGTGCAAACCGTCGCTCCCAGATCCATGATCGCTTGCGTGTAGGCAGCCGCTTGCTCGGCGGGCGTGCACTCATCCGCATGCGCCCATAGCGCCTTGAGCAGGCTCGCCGACCCTGGGTCGCCCTCGACGCCGAACACGCGGGCGAGTACGCGCTTCGCGTTGCCGTCGAGGATCGGATGTCGCTCGCCGCGCGCGAGCGCGAGAATTGCTCCCGCGGTCGATCGTCCGATGCCGGGCAGTGCGGCCACCGCCTCGATCTCGCGCGGGAACTCTCCGCCATGGCGCTCCAATATGGCCCGCGCGCATGCGAGGAGATTTCGCGCCCGGGCGTAATATCCGAGACCGGTCCAGAGGTGGAGCACCTCATCGAGCGGCCCGGCCGCGAGCACCTCGACTGTCGGGAATCGCGCCACGAAGCGCTCGTAATACGGGATCACCGTGGACACCTGCGTCTGCTGCAGCATCACTTCGGACACCCACACGCGGTAGGGCGTGGGGTTCGCTTGCCAGGGCAGGTGCTTGCGGCCATGCCGCTCGAACCAGCCGAGGAGCCGCTCGGCCAGGTGCGCCGGCTCGATCGGCCTAGGGCTCGTTTGCATCTCGATTCCGCCCTCCGGATCTTGCTGAAAAACCATGTGAAATCATAGCTCAAGCCGCCTTGAGTCCGGCCGATAACACCGAGGAGAGCTCGAAGGACGCGTTTGCGGCAAATCGCAAGGGCGCCCGCCCATGGTGGATGACGCATGCGCAGTTGGCCGATCCGCATCAAGATACTGGCGATCCCCTTGGCGACGGCGGTCGTGATCGGCGCGACGCCTTGGCTCCTGGTGCTCGCCCCCCATCATCGGCTGATCGTGGGACTTGGGGCGCTCGCGGCATTGGCGGCGCTCGCGGCTGGCGCGTATGCGATGGCCAGCCGATTTGCCCGCCGCATCGGCGAGCTTCGCGAGGTGCTCGGGTACTTCGATGATCCCCTCGCCCCGCCCCCCGCCGGCGACGATGAGATCGGCGCCCTCGCCGATACCTTGCGCAAGCTCGTCTACCGCGGCAAGCAACGGCAGACGCAGTTGCACCGCTCGACGGAGTTCCTGCGCTTCGCGCAATGTGCGGGTGGCTTCGGCATCTTCGACCTCGACCTCGTGAGCGGTCAGATCATCGGCACGCCGTTGTTCTTCGATCTCACCGGGCTCCAATCGCGCAGCGCTCCGCTCACGCGCCAGGATTGGCTCGCCACCCTACATCCCGAGGACTACGAGCCCGTCGTGCGATCGTTGAACGCCGCCCTCGACTGCGGCGGTGAGTTTCGTGCGGAATATCGGGCGCTCACCCTCGATGGCAGCGTGCGCTGGCTCGAGGCGCGGGGCGAGGTCTCGCCGAATGTCGCGGAGCTGCCCGCCCGCCTGATCGGCACCGTCACCGACATCACGGGGCGCAAGCGCCTGGAGGAGACGTTGCGCCAGAAGACCGACTCCTTGACCATCGCGCAGGCCGCGGCCGGCGTGGCCACGATGGATCTCGATTACCGTCGCCGGAGCTGGATCTGCTCCGACAATTTCCATGAGCTCTTGAATATCCCCGTCTCGACTCAGCTCCATGATCTTAACGGCCGACTGAGCCGCGTTCATCCGAGTGACCTCGAGCGGATCCGCCGCGCGCCCTTCGATACCAGCCGTACGAACCCCTCCTATCGCTGCGAGTATCGCGTACGGCTCGCCGATGGAACGCAGCGCTGGATCGCCGAGAAGGCCGAGGTGACACACGGTGCGGATGGCGAGATCACGCGGATCGTGGGCGCGCTGATCGATGTCAGCGATTTGAAGCGCGCCGAGGCCGCATTGACCCTCACCGAAAAGCGCCTCGCCCGCACCATGCGGGGCACGCGCGATGGCGTCTGGGAGATCGACGTCGCAGCGGGAGAATTCTGGTTCGGCCCGCGCTTCGAGGAGCTTCTCGGGTTCGAGAACGGCGAATTGGAGCACTCCCAGGAGCGCTTTAAGAGCCTGATACACCCCGACGATGCGGATTCGGCGCGAGCCGCGGTCGAGGGCCGATTGATCCACGAGGGTCTTTGCGACGTCGAATTTCGCGTACGCCACAAAGCGGGCCACTACGAGTGGGTCCGTCTTCGCGGCCAGGCCGAGCGCGACTCGAGCGGCAGTCCCACCTTGCTCGCAGGGTCGATGCAACTCGTCACCGATCGCAAATTGGCCGAGCAGGCCGCCGTCGATGCGAGGCTCGCCGCCGAAGCGGCGAATCTCGCCAAGAGCACATTCCTCGCGAACGTGAGTCACGAGATTCGCACGCCGATGAACGGCGTGATCGGCGTATCACAGATCCTTGCCGAGACCAATCTCGACCCGATGCAGCGCGAGTATGTCGACATGATCCGCGGAAGCGCGCAATCGCTCCTCTCGCTGATCAACGACGTGCTCGACCTATCGAAGATCGAGGCCGGGAGCTTGGAGCTCGAGCGCGTCGACTATGACCTGCGCGACGTCGTGTACGACACGGCATCCGCCACTGCGCTCCAGGCGGCCGTGAAGGGCGTCGAGCTCGTCGTCAACATCGACGCCGACGTGCCGGTGCTTCGCCGCGGCGACCCAGTGCGCCTGCGTCAGATCATCATGAATCTCATCGGCAACGCGGTGAAATTCACCCACGAGGGCTACGTGCTGCTGCACATCTCGAGTGCGAGCGGCGCGGACGGCAAGCCGGTGCTGCGCATCGATGTCGTGGATACCGGCATCGGGATTCCCTCAGACCGCCTCGATCGCTTGTTCAAGACGTTCTCGCAGGTCGACTCTTCCACCACCCGGCATTACGGCGGAACGGGCCTGGGGCTGTCGATCGTCAAGCGCCTGGTAGAGCTCAAGGGCGGCGATGTGGGCGTCGAGAGCGAGCTAGGGCGCGGCTCGCGCTTCTGGGTCACCCTCCCCGTCACCATGCCTCGCGGGCAGCGCGGCCCGAGCCCCTTGGGCGCCGGCCGAAAGGTCCTGGTGGTGGATGATCTACCAATCTGCGGGGAAGGCCTCGCCGTGAAGCTCGCACTCTTCAGCTTCAAGGCGGTGACCGTGGGCGGAGTCGACGAGGCGCTCGAGCGGCTCGCGAGCGGCGAGCAGTTCGACCTCGTGTTGTCCGATGAGTTGATGCCGGTCAAGGGCGGTCGCGAGCTCCTCGAGGCGCTGAGGTCCAACTCACGCTACGAGCGGCTTCCGTTCGTGCTCCTGTCGCTGTTCGGCGCCGATCATGCGGCCGTCGACGACTGGGCGCACCAGCCGGACGCCATCGGCTTGAAGCCCATTCGCGCATTCAAGCTGGCGATGCTCCTCGACAATGTGCTGTCGGGCACTTCGTCGCGCGTTGCGCATACCTCCGTCGCGGCACGGCCCCATGCCCCGTTTCAGGGGTACCGCGTTCTCGTCGTGGAGGACAATCCCGTCAATCAGCGCGTGGCGCAGCGGCTGCTGCAAAAATTGGCGGCCGAGGTGACGCTTGCCAACAACGGCGCCGAGGCGCTCGAGCGCATCGCCGAAACCCCCTTCGATGCCGTATTGATGGATTGTCAGATGCCGGTGATGGACGGCTTTACTGCCACCGCCCGCATCCGCGAGGCGGAGCGCCAAAGCGGCTCCGGCACGAGGCTCCCGATCATTGCCTTGACCGCGAATGTCATGAGCGAGGATCGCGCGCAGTGCATCGCGGCCGGCATGGATGCCCATCTCGGCAAGCCCATCGTGCCCAGCCAATTGGCCGATTGTCTCGGTCGCTATCTGGGTGAGAACAAGGCGCCGCATGATGTCGACCTGCATGCGCTGCACGAGCTCACGGGTGGCGATATCGATTTCGAGCGCGAGCTGATCGACACCTTCGTGGCAAGCGGTGACAAGTGTCTCGCTGACATCGTCGAGGCCATGCGCACCAGCGATTTCGAGACGATCGGCAAGCGCGCGCATGCCCTCAAAGGGGCGAGCGCCAATATTCATGCTCACCGCCTGAGCGCCGCCGCCTCGAACCTGGAAAGCGCCGCGCGAACGAACTCGCTGCGCGAGCTCGACGCGCTGCTGCGCCAGGTGAGGGAGAACCTACGAGCGGTGAACGCGCAATTGCGCAAGGTGAGCTGAGCACACTGGCGCCCGAGCACACAGGGCGCGCGCTAACCGGCAGCGGTGATCGCAATGGCCACCGGAACCTCAACCCCGGTGCTGCGGTTTCTCCCTGCTTGCTTGCTGCGGTAGAGGCACTCGTCGGCCGAGCGTACCAGGGTCTCGACTTTGAGCGAGAGGTCGGGTCCTTGCGCTGTCGTCGCCGCGACGCCGAAGCTCGCAGTGACGTTGACATTGCCCGCGCGGGTCATGAACGGCGCCGCGGCCATGATCGAGCGGATCTTCTCGGCCGTCGACATCGCCCCCTCATAAGCTGTTTCGGGCAGCACGATAATGAATTCCTCGCCGCCCAAGCGCGCGAGCCAATCGCAATTTGCGCGGATCGATTTCTGAATCCGCGAGGCGAATTGCTGCAGTACATCGTCGCCCGCAGAGTGACCCTTCACGTCGTTTACCTGCTTAAAATGATCGATGTCGCACATGATGACCGACAAGGGATTCGCATAGCGGCGACAACGCTCGATCTCACGCGGCAGCTGATCCATGAAATAGCGGCGATTGAACGAGCCGGTCAATGCGTCGGTGATCGACAAAATCATGTTGCGTTCGTTCGCGGCGCGCAGCGAATGCTCCAGCGCCAAGATGCGCCGCCCGGTGTTCAGGCGCGCGATCAGCTCGGGCTCATGTACGGGCTTGATCAAGTAGTCATCCGCTCCCGCCTCGAGCCCAGCGATGATGTGCTCCTTGGCGTTGCGTGCGGTGAGGAGCAGCGCGTAGACGTAGCCGTCGAGGCGCAGGTTACGCACCGCCTTGCAAAGCTCGACCCCATCCATTTCGGGCATTTCCCAATCCGTCACCAGGATAGGGTAGTAGCGCTCGGTCATGCGATTGAGCGCTTCGTTGCCGTCGCCCACCGCATCGACCTCGTAGCCTGCCTTCTTGAGAAAGCGAGTCATCAGCATGCGTGTCACCGGATCATCTTCAGCCAAGAGGATCGCGGTCGATTTCTCAGATGTGATGCCGGTCACAGTCTCGTTTTCGGCCAAGACTCGAGCTCCGCGTTTGATGCCATCGTCGCTCCTCTCGATATCGGCGCCGCAGCGCACGACTTGACGGGCTCACGCGCCGCCACTTACTCAAACTGTGCTCCAGTCTGTCGGGGATTCTCCTACGCGTGCGCGAAGATGCTTAAAGATTGAGAGCCCGGGAACCGATACGTTGCGCATGTCCGAACGTCGACCTCTCGCGAGGAAAGCCCTGAAACCCGGCATGCGCGCCCTCGAGGCCTGCGGCGATGGCTTCTGGGAGCTCGACCTGCAGGACGGCAGCGCGTGGTTCAGCGACTGGTTTTACCGCAAGCTCGCATGGCCCCACGAGACCAAGCGCCACACTCTTGCTGAGCTCCAATCGTTGCTCAAGCCGCCCGTATGGAATGAGCTCCTCGGCAAGTTCCGCGATCAGCTCGAGAGAAATCTTCCGCTCGATTTCGAATTCGATGTGCAGCTGCCCGACGGTAGCTCGGAATGGTGGCACATTCGCGGTATCGCGGAGCGAAACAGTGCGGGGCAACCGATTTGCCTCAGCGGCAGCATGCGCGATGCGAGCCTCGATCGCGGCGCACCCCGAATACCCTCGAGCCTTCTGTGCCTGCATGAGGCGTTCGACGCACTGCCGGTTGCAGCGGGGTTGCTCGATGGGCAGGGCACGGTTCTGCAGTCGAACCGACTGTGGCGCGAATTTCCTCCCGGCGTGGCCGCACACCTCAGCGCGCGACTGCGTGCCGCCAACAGCCAAACAGCGATCGAGTTCTGGGCGGATTGGGGAGGGGCGGAGCAGGGAGGTTCGCGACGAATGCGGGTGCGCGCACTCGCCTTCCCGTACAACGGGCGGCGGCACCTCGCCGTCACCGTCGAAGAGCCTACCCCCGACTGATCCGCGCCCGCGGCTACAGCCCGCCCGCGCGATTACGCCCTTGGAACCGTCGGCTCGCCGGCCGCGAGCCCGCCTTCCCGTCCCGTGAACCAGTTGACGGCGTATTGGACGAGCTGCGTACCGGTGCTCAAGTTGAGCTTACGCTTGATGCGCTGTCGATGCGATTCGACCGTCTTGATGCTCAGGTTGAGCGAATGCGCGGTCTCGCGCGTGCTCATCCCCTTGCCGATCATGTGCAGAATCTGCAGCTCCCGGTTGCTCAGCCGATCGATGGGGTTCGCCGAGATGTATGATCCGCCCGCAGCAAATTTCTGGATCATGTTGTTGCCGACGGCCTCGGACACGTAGATTCCGCCCTCGAGCACCCGCCGCAAGGACACGAGGAACTGCTCGCTCGCGGCCTGCTTCATGATGTAGCCGTTGGCTCCGGCGGAGAGCATGCGCTCGGCGTAAATGGTCTCATCGTGCATCGAGAGCACCAGGATGGGAAGATGCGGGTGGTGCGCGCGGACATCGCGGACCAATTCGATTCCATCCCCCTGCTTCAAGCTGATGTCGGCGATCACCACGTCGGGGTTGAGCTCCTTGATGGCAATGCGCGCATCCCGCGCCGTCTCAGCCTCGCCGCACACCGTGAGGTCCGCCTCGTTCTCGATGACCCTTCTTAAGCCCTGGCGAACGATCGGATGATCGTCGACGATCAACACCCGCCTCACTTTTTGCTTAGCGCCCGAGACACTCGATTGCGCAGCCGGCGAACGCGTCCATGTATTGCTAACGCCCATAACTGATTCCTCCATGTGCGGCGTGACTCCATTGTATCGCATCCGCGCGCGGCGGCTGCTCCCCAGTGACACTCACCACAGTTCCTCGCGGCTTATGTGGGCCGATCTCGATCTTGGCCCCGATCATCCCCGCTCGATATCTCATGGTCTTCAGGCCCATCCCCGGCACCGCCTTGCGCAGCTTCCCAATGCCGACGCCGTCGTCGGTAATGCGCAGCGAGAATCTGCCCTTGTTGACGATCAGAAGAATCTCCACCTTCGTCGCGTGACCGTGCCGGGCGGCGTTAGTGAGCCCTTCTTGCGCGATGCGATACAGGTGGCTCGCGCTCGCATCGCTCAGCGTGATCTGCGGCCAGATATCGGCTCGAAAGTCGACCTCCAGCCCGTACAAATCGCGGCTGCGCGCGGCGAGCTCGCGCAGCGCGAATGGTAAGCCGCCGCTCTCCGCGCGCACCGGAAGGAGCCCGCGCGCGAGGGAGCGTGCACTCTCGATCGACTGGTTGACGAGTCCGACGATCTCGTTGATTTCGGCGACGCAGGCCGGGAATGCGTCGCAGTATCGGGTCGCGAGGCCGCGGAGCATCAACGCGACACCCGTGAGCTCCTGCCCCAAGCCGTCGTGCAGATCGCGGCCGATCGTATGCCGCTCGCGGCTCGAGACATCGAGGATCTCCTGCTCCAGGCGCTTGCGCTCCGTGATATTGGTGATGCTCAGGCAAATGGCGGGACCGATGATCTCGTCCTGCACGAAGACCGCGCGATTCTCGAAATGCTCCGCCTCCCTGCCCTCCTCGCGGCGCTCGAATTCATAAGTCGTCGCCTCCCCGGTGCCGAGCACATGTCTGAGCCTTGCTTCGACCACGGCGTGCGCCCGTTCCGGAAACAGCTCAGAGATCTCGCGGCCCACGATTTGCTCGATCGTCATACCTGCGCACGGGCGGTTGATGAAGCGGATCTTGAGATCGGTATCCACCAGCAAGAGCGTGTCGGCAGTATTGGAGGTCGTTGTACGAAGGAGCTGCTCCGAGCGACGCAGCTTCGCTTCCGAGCAGCGGCGCGCCGTGACGTCTTGCGTCACTCCCACGAGCCCGTGCGGCGAGCCGCCTGCATCGAACAGCGGCCGGGCGATCGTCTCGTACGAACGATACCCCCCCTTCTTCATCTCGAGCCGAAACTCGGCGTGCAGCTCGGCATGGTTCTTGAAGGCCTCCTCGATCGCAAGACTCAGAGACGCGCGATCTTCCGGATGCATTCGCGCCATCAGCTCCTTCATATTTGAAAAGGTCCTAGGCCCATGCACGTCGTCGCGATCGAGCACAGCGAATTCGAAAGAGTCGCGCTGCTTGTCCCAGCGCCACGCGTGCATGCTCGCGACGTTCATCGACAGCTTCAGCCAGCGCGTGCTGTCTTCGAGGGCCATCTGCGCGAGCTTTTGCGCTTGAATGTTCTGCACCGAGCCGAACGCGCGCACCATCCGCCCGTTCAGCCGCTCGATGTGCCCGATCATGCGCACCCAGATGCGCTGATTCTTGAAGGTGGTAATTTCGAGCTCGAGGTCGAGTTGACCGTCCGTCGACTCGGCCGCTTTCCAGGCATCGCGGAAACGCCGCTGCGATTCCGGCGTAAGTTGGGAAAGCACCGCGTCCCACGACAGGAAGAGCTCGTCCCGCGCCGTTTCGTAGATGCGGAACATCTCGTCCGTCCAAGTGAGCTCGCGCGTCGAGAAGTTGTACTCCCACCCTCCCATCTTGGCGGCCCGCTGCGCCTCGCTCAGGAGATCGGTCAGCCGTCTGATTTCGGACACATCGACGCAACATCCGATCGCCCGGACCGGATCACCGTTCGCGTTGCGCTGGATCAAGCCTCGCTCCAGCATCGAGCGATACTGGCCGCGCGCATCGCGAATCCGATAGGTGCTGGTCCAGCCCGAGCCTTCGATGAGCGCGAGACCGATCTGCCTCATGACCGTCTCGAGGTCCTGAGGGTGGATCCTCTCTCGCCAGGCATCGACCACCGGTGCGATATCGTCTGGGCCGAAACCCAGGATCTCGCGTACCCCACGGGATCGGTGCACGCGGCCTTGAGTGAGATCCCACTCGAAGATGATGCCCTCAACCGCATCGGCCGCGAGGCGGAAAACCTCCTCGCGCTCCGCGTGCTCGCTTTCCGCCTGCTTGTACTCGGTGATGTCGCGCCCATGGATCACCACCCCCTCGATCAGCGGATTGGCCGAGGTATAGCTCGAATCGAGCCAACGATAGGTTCCGTCCGATTGACGAACCCGATGCTGCTCCGAAAACCCCTCGATGGCGCGATTGGTCAAGCGCTCGTACTTCGCTCGCAGCGATCTCACCTCGTCTGGATGCACGAGGTCGAAGAGACCGGTGGAAGGTAGCCCTTGCGGAGTCAGGCCCAGGGCGCTCCTCGCGCCGGTGCTCGCGTACTTGAGGCTACCGTCCGGGGTCGCAACGGCCACGATACCAGGCGATTTCTCGATGAACGACCGCAGATAGTCTTCGCTGCATGCACCGGGGCTCTTCGAGGAGCCGCGTGCCGAGCCCGCCTCGAGCTCGGACAGCGAAAAGCTCACCCAACCTAAGCGCTGACCGGGAGATGTGTCGAGCATCTTGAGCTCGGTGACCGCCGCGACCTCATCCCGCCCGAGCCGCCAGGTGAGCGGTCGAGTGATGGGGCGGGCGTCAGCCGAGGCCAATAGAGCCTCGATGCCCGAAGCGGACTCCCCGCCTAGCAGGCCATAGAGCGATGAGCCCACGATCGCCGGTGATTCCGCCTCGCGCGAGAGGTAGCGTCGCGCCGCCGCATTCGCGAGCAGGATCGGCAGGTGCTTGGCCCTGGCGTCGACGACCAAGACCGCCTCTCGAACGCCATCGAGGGCTGCCTCAGCCAGGGTCCGCGTTGCACTACTTGCGAGGCGAAGATAGTCTGGAGACGTCGCCATCCTGCCCCAACCCTAACAGTCCTTTGATAATCCTCAAAAAAGGCCTTCCTATCCTTTAGCGCACCCGCAAGGCGATTAAACACGCACAGCCTCAATCGCACTATGAGGGATTCCCGCAACCTCGATATCCACGAGCGGCTTGCGCGGAGAGCCGCTCGCCAGCTGATCAAGAGGGGATGCGGGGTGGCGGCGCCGCGAGCGACGCTGCCACCCATCGCGCGGCGATGCTGCATCACCGACGCTGCGGATGGAAATCAGCCATACAGCATACAGCTCGAGTGCGGCGGCAACTGTGCGGGAAGCGTCAGGTCCCGCGAAGCTGGGCTCACTTGCGGAAAAGCGCGTCCAGGGCCGATTTAGCGCGCTCGATCTCTGCAGTGTTCTTCGGGACGTAGGCTCCGGGCTTCGGCTTGAAGAAATCGCAAAAGTTGGCTTCATCCTTCTTGCGCACTTCCTCCGCCGTCGGCTCTTTGCAGTGCTTTGCGTACGATGTGTCGTACTCGACGCACATCTTGCAAACGTGTAACTCCGCGTTGCACGCCTTGCATACATCAAGACGCCGCAAAGGCAGACTGAGTGCTGCCAGCGAAGCTCCGCAGCGCCAGCAAACTAGGGAGTGAGACATCGCGGCCTCGAAACCACAGCAGCATCAGCACAGTATCGCAACTGAACTGGCAGCATCTAATCTGTGGTCGCAAATCTCCGACATAAGCGGGTAGCGACGTTAGATCCGGCAAATCGCCTTAGTGATACCAGACAGTTTGCACTCACGCTTTAGTCGCTGCCGCTCTGACCGGCCAAATCGCTACCACTCTGACCGGCCAAATCACTACCACTCTGACCGGCCAAATCACTACCGCTCTGACCGGCCAAATCGGTAGCGATTTGGCCGGTCAGAGTGGTAGTGATTTGGCCGG
>DATHCO010000159.1:0-11856 GCA_035319505.1 Steroidobacteraceae bacterium
GCTCGATCGTTCGGCCCCACGCGCGGTCCGCCCCACCCGCACTTGCAATTCTCGTCCCAGTGCATCGTGACCTTTGTCGCCGGAGATGAAGCCGCCCCAGTAAGTCTCGGCCAGCAGGTCGAAGAGCACCATGCGGCCCTGCTGAACGCCGGTGCGGGGCAGCGATCGATGCACGGTGCTCACTTGGGCTTGAGCAGCGACCAACCCGACTCGATGTGCTTGCGCATCGCGAGCATGGCCGCCGAGGCATCCCCGTCCAAGAGCGCGCGCAGAATCGCATCGTGCTCCTTGGCGGCCTCCCTGCCGCGGCCTTCGACCGCATTGATCAGATCGAAGGGGTAGCGCGCCCAGAGGATCTGCACGAAATGCAGCGTCTGCGGCATGTCGGCGATCGAGTACATGCGGCGATGGAAGCGGTAGTTGATGCCGCGCGCCCCCGCTCGGTCGCCTGCGTTGAAGGCTTGCTCGAACTCGTCGGCGAGCGAGCGCAGCTCCGTGATATCCTGCGTGCTCAGCTTCTCGGCGGTGCCGCGGATGAGCCGTGACTCGAGCAGCAAGCGCAGCTCCAGCACCTCCTCCGAGGCCGAGGCGTCGAACGGCGCGACGCAGGCGCCTCGATAGGAATCGCCGGTCACATAGCCTTCAGCCTCCAGGAGCTTGAGCGCTTCGCGTACCGGGGTGATCGAGAGCTGTAGTCGCTCGGCGATCTCGGCCTGCTTCAAGCGCGAGCCGCGCGCAAACACTCCGGAGATGATCCCCTCGCGCAGAAAGTCCGCGACCTGCTCCTCCTTCGTTCGCAGGTCCAGCGGCTGCATCGCTCCTCGCCCGGCCGCATCCGCCGCAGGGAATCTCATTCGAAGAGCACCTCCGTCGAGCTCGTGATCTTGCAGAATCGCTGCAGCAGCTTGATCGCGCTCTCGTGCTCCTCGAGAGACAGGGCGCAGCAGCAATCCTCCAGCAGCACCATCTCGTAATCGCGGTCGTGCCCCTCGCGCACCGCCGCCTGAACGACGGCGTTGGTCGAGATCCCCGAGCAGTAGATGCGCCGCACGCCATGCGTGCGCAGGATGAGATCGAGATCGGTGCCGTGGAACGGGCTCACCCGATGCTTGACGATGTCGAAGTCGCTCGGTTGCTGTGCGAGATCCGGGTGCACCTGCGTGCCCCACTCGCCCAGCTTGAAGATCCCGTTCTTGCGGGCGTTGGAGAAGATCGGCGATTGCGCCGGACACTCCCGGTAGTCGGGCGAAAAGCCGATGCGCACGAAACCCACGCGCAGACCCGCCGCGCGCGCCTTGTCGAGCGCTTGACGCGTGTGCTCGACGATGCGCCGCGCGCGCGCCTGCTCGCCATAGGCTGCCTTACCGTTCGGCCCTTCCGGATGGACGAGATCGTTTTCCATGTCGAGCACGAGATAAACGCTGTTGCTCACGATCGAATACCCCCTTATCAAGCGTATCTGCCGCGGTCGCGGCCGCCGCCATGAGCCGCGCAGGTTCTCAGGCTCACAGGATCACCTCGCGCCGCTCGAGGTCGCGGCGCTCGGCGCCGCCAAGGCCCAGAAGCTCGCCGAATACGTAGTCCTCGTCCTGTCCGAGTGAGGGCGTCAACCGCCGGATCCCGACCTCGCGCGTCTTGGAGAATCGCGCGGGTGCGCCGACGGCAAGCCGCGCCGGAATATCCGGGGCGCTCACCTCGGTCGTTGCCCCGCGCGCGCGCAGATGCGGGTCGCGGGCAATGTCGCACATGCTCCATGACACGTGCGCGCAGACGCCCGCGCGCTGCAGCCGCTCGGCGGTGAGGTCCGCATCGCACGTGCTGAGCCACTGCGTGAGGAGCGCATCGAGCTCAACGGCGTGCTCGAGTCGAGCCCGGGCAGTGACAAACCGCGCATCGCGCGCGGCCGCGGCCCGATCCAGCTCGCGGGCGAGCGCCTGCCATTCGGCATCGCTTCGCACCGCCAGGGTCAGCCAGCGATCGGGCTGTCGGGTCGGGTATACGCCGTGGGGCGCCATCGAAGGGTGGCGGTTTCCCGGTCGCGCCGGCATGAGCCCGAGGCTCGCCTGCACGAGCGCATCACCGATCATGGCGCTCGCGACCTCGCGCGCCGCGAGGTCGATGTGCTGGGCCTTGCCGCTGCGGCGGTGCTGATGGAGAGCCGCCAGCGTGGCCACGGCCGCATGGATGCCTGCCGCGTGGTCCATGACGTGGCGCATCTCCAAGGGTGGACCATCAGAGTAGCCGCTCATCCAGCCGAGCCCTCCCCATGCTCCGAACAGGGGCGCATACCCGGCAAAGTGCGAGTCGGGGCCCCTCTGGCCACAGGAGGAAAGCGACAGCAAGATGATGTCGGGCTTCACCGCGCATAGCTCGTCGAAGCCGAGACCCAGACGCTGCATCACGCCCGCCCGAAAGCTCTCGGCGGACATCCGAGATCGAGACCAGGCGCTTCGCGAGCGCCACGGCCTCGGGGTGCTTCAAGTTCAGCCGCACCGACAGCTTGTTCACCGAGACCTGGTCGAAGGTCGCTGCCGACATCCGCCCGTAGACCGCGTGTGGCTTGCGAAAGGCGTCGGGCCGCGTCTTGCTTTCGATCTTGATGCATTCGGCGCCGAGCTGCGCGAGCAGCTGGGTGCCGAAGGGGCCGGCCGCGTGGATCGTGAAATCGGCGATCCGAACCCCGGCGAGCGGTGCCTGTGCGCGGTTCATGCGACCGGCTCCGTGGCTCGCTCTGCGCTCAGCGGCGCTTCCTCCCCGAGCGCGGGCACTCGCCCGCCACCCTTCAAGGGGCTCGAGAGGAACTGAAAGGGCGCCACCAGCACCTGGGCCTCGGCGCCTCCGGCCAGCGCGATCGGCGCGAACAGCGCGCGCGCTCGTTCGTGCTCGCCGTGGACCACCTCCGCCGGCGTGCGATATTTCGCCGCCGGCACGCCGAGTCGCTGCGCCCAGTGCACGATGTCGTCGACCTCGTGCCGGCTCATCCACTCGCGGATGTGCCGATTGATCTCATCGCCTCGGCGGCTGCGCTCCAAGGGATCGCGCAGCGTCTCCTCCTGCGCCCACGCCGGCCTGCCCAGAAGTTCCACCAGAGCGGCCCACTGCCGCTCTTCGAGGGTGAGGAGCTCGACGAACCCGCCGATGGCCTCGAAGACTCCGCCGTACCGGAAGCGCCGCGTACTGCGGTGCTCGAGCGAGCCATCACCCAGTCTCTGCAGCGCGAAGGCGCCCACCGCCAGCACGGCGTCCTGCACGGACACGTCGACATACTGGCCACCGACCTCAGGCACCGCCCACAAGGCCGAGAGCGCCGCGAGCGCTGCCATGGAGCCGCCCTGGTACTCGGCGAAATGACCGTAGATCTTGAGCGGCGGCCGATCCGGGAAGAGCTCGTAAGAAAGCCCATTGGGAAGGAGGAAGCCCTCGCCCCCGGCATGTAGCAGATTTACCTCTTCGCCGTCCCAGTCGGCTTTGGGCCCGCTCGCGCCGAACGGCCGCACGCTCACGTGCACGAGGCCCGGAAAGCGC
Organism: Steroidobacteraceae bacterium; assembly: GCA_035319505.1. Lineage (GTDB taxonomy): Bacteria > Pseudomonadota > Gammaproteobacteria > Steroidobacterales > Steroidobacteraceae > Bog-1198. The sequence continues at coordinate 3,526 of DATHCO010000159.1, forward strand.
TCGCCGATCGTCTCTTCACCGAGCCCTCGCGCGGCGCGCTCGCGAAGCGCGGTGTCGTCGATCAGGATATCGGCGCCCTCGAGCTCGCGTTCGAGCACGTGCTGACCCTCCGGGGAGAGAAGATCGCAGACGAGGCTGCGTTTGCCCGCGGCGAGATAAGCGAAGAGCGCGCTCTCGCCGCTCCCGTCCAGAAGCGGCGGTGCTCGCCGGAGCGCGCAGCCCTGCGGGGGCTCGAGCATGACCACGGCCGCCCCCATCGCCGCGAGCAGCCGTCCTGCGTAGGCGCCCGCCACGGTGCGCGCGTGCTCGATGACGCGGCAGCCTGCGAGCGGCGGTGACGACTCCTCGGCGGGCATGTTCCCCTCAAATCACCGCTTGAGCTAGCGAATCAGAGGCAGCTCGAGATCCACGCCCGACCCATCCATGAAGGCGGGAAGCTGGACGTCGCGCGAGGGCAAGGCGACCGTCGCCACGCCCGGTGTGGTCACCTCGCCTCGCTGATTCTCCGCGCAGATCTCGATGTCGACCAGCGCAGTCTTGTCCTTGACGTACTTGCGCACGACCTTGCCCTTGCAGAAGGTCGTGTCGCCCACGATGTTGAAGCGGCGCATCTCGCTGCGCACGCGTTTCAAGAACCCCGCATCGCCCATCCAGTTGGTGACGAGACTGCACATCCACGAGGAGCGTTGCGGACCGTAGTCGTACGTGCCGGGCACACCGACTTCCTTGGCCACCGATTCGCGGTGATGACCGATTCCGGTGTACTCCACGCCGCTCCCCGCCTCCGGATTGCGAAAGAAATGACCCGGGTGCTTCACCGCCGCCTGCAGCACGACCCCGTGGGTGTGCCCGCGACCGGAGCCGACTAGAAACCCCATCGTGTCCATGAGCGAGAGCGGGCCGCGTGCGATGGTCGGCAGCTCTTCGCCTTCCTTCACCTCTTCGAAGTAACGAACGTTCGCACCCCGAATGTTCTTGGGCTCATCGAGCACCAGCCGATCGATGCGGTCGCGCTCTTCGTTCGTGTAGTCGTGCTGCTCGATGTCTTTGTACTTGCCGGCCTCGCGCGCGGCTTTGCGCTCATGGCGGGTGCAGGTGCCGAGCGCCCGTGCGATGAGCTCGCTCCGCTGGTTGTAGTAGCAGGCCTCGACGTATTGCAGCACCAATCGCCCCGAGAACTTGCTCTGCTTCTCCTCCACCCCCACCACGCGCTCGATGGCGGTGATGCGATCGCCGGGTCGCACGTGTCGCAATAGCTCCCAGTCATTGCCGGCGTAAAAGCCATGCACCCCCGGCAGACCCCAGCGGGTACGACCGAGCCATCCGAATGCCATCGGAAACATCGGGTGCGCGAGCATCGTTCCGTAGCGAGTGGCGGCTCCGTAACCCACGTCTCGGTAGAGCGGGTTCAAGTCACCGATACCGTTGCACCAGTTGCGCAACGTATCCGGCGTCGCATCCTGAAGGTAGGGTCCTTCGGGACGCAGGTGCAGCCCGATCATGGCGCGTGCATCGGCGATCGCTTCATCGGTGATGCGGCCCTCGGCGGGCGCCGAACCGACCTCAGAGGGGTTGACTGTGCTGTTCAAGGGCAATCTCCGAAGCTAATGCATGATGCATTCTATACTCTGTCAGCCATCTGCCGGCGCCGTACCGGTGCGCAGGGCGGCCCAGGCGAACGCGTTCGGCGTGGCTTGCGCCACGGCACCCGATCCGAGCAGCGCGTCGTAGTCCGTCGGATCGATCCCGGCCGACTGAAGCACCGCGGCGGTGTGCTCGCCGAGATCAGGCGGGGGTGATGCACCGTCCTCCTCGCCCGTGCTGCTCTCCTCGCCCGTCTCGAGGCACGGGAACTCCGGCACCGCGAACTCCAGGCCGCGAAAGCGCACTCGTTGCAGCTTTCCGGGATGACGCGCCTGCGGCGCATCGAGAACGCGCTCGAGCGGCAACACTTCGGTGAAGCCCACGCCCGCCGCCTTGAGCCGCGCAGCGATGCTCTCGAAGGAGTGCGCCGCCACGCTCGCTCTCACCAGCGCCTCGACCCTCTCACGGGCCTTCTTACGCTGGCGCAATGTCGCGAGCGATTCGTCGCTCGCAAGCTGAAGGGCCTGGCAGAACTTGAGCCAGTGCGCATCGTTGAGCATGAGCAAGTAGATCCAGCGCTCATCCGCGGTCTGGTAGGCGCCATAGCCCGGCATGCTGAACTCACCGTGCGGCTCGCGTTCCGGCTTGCCGAGGAGCTGCGTCTTTAACTGCACGCCGACGAGGTCTCGCGAGGCGACGTGAAGCCCTGTTTCGTAGAGTCCGACCTCAACGTGCCGTCGCTCCCCGGCGCCGCGCAATCGACCTTGCCGCTCGTCTTCTTGCAGCTGCAACATCGAGCCGAGGATCCCGATCACCGCGTACGCGCCGGCGAACTGATCATGGTACGAGGGCCCCAGGCGGCTCGGCCGCCCGTTCACGCGGTTCGCTTCCATGACCCCGGTGGATGCTTCGGCCACCGGATTCGACGCCAGCTCGTCCTCCAAGGGACCGGCCCCATAGCCGCGAATGTGGCAGTAGATGAGCCGCGGGTTCGTCGCCTCACACTCTTGACGGGTGAGCTTGAGCTTGCGCGCCGCCTTCGGTGAGAGGTTGTGCACGAGTGCATCGGCGGTCCTCAAGAGCTTCATGAACGCCGCGTGGCCCTCCGGCCTCGAGAGATCGATGCACGCACTTTTCTTGCCATGGCTGTAGGCGATGAAGGTGCCGCTCGGACCGCCGCGCACCAGGCTTCGGGTGGGATCGCCCGACGAAGGCTCCACTTTGATCACCTCCGCCCCCAGCTGGGACAGGATGTGCGCCGCGAAGGGAGCAGCGACCATGGTGCCGAGCTCGATGACTCGGCGCCCGGCAAGGGGCAGGCGTTTCATGTGCGTGAAAAAGTCGTGACCGGTGAAGCCCACTTAATATAAAATGCATCCTATATTATCTCTAACGTCGCGTCTACGCAGAGAGGGCAAATTTGGCTTACGAGGCTTGGATCGGGCGCGAGGAGGAGCGCCGCGAACGCATTTGCCGATCGGTGGTGGGCGCCATGGCCGCAACGCTCGATCTCGAGCGCGCGCCGCAATCCGGCGAGCCGCTGCCGCCGGGGTGGCAGTGGTTGTTCTTCAATCCCGTGGTGCGTCGAAGCGAGCTCGGTATCGATGGCCACCCGCGCCTCGGCGGGTTCCTGCCGCCCATCGAGCTACCCCGCCGCATGTGGGCGGGCAGTCGCATTCGCTATCTCAGCGACCTTCCCATCGAGGCCCAGGCCACGCGACGGAGTCGGATCCTGAAAATAGAGAACAAGGCCGGCAAGCGCAGCTCTCTCACGTTCGTGACGGTGGAGCACATCATCAGTTGTGAGGGAACGCCCTGCATCTCGGAGGAACAGGATATCGTCTACCGCGATGCCGCCGCGGCGGCTCGGGCGGTACCCGAGCGCTACGACGGGGTGCCGCACTGGAGCCGTCGCTTCGAGCCCGATACGACGCTCTTGTTTCGCTACTCGGCGCTGACCTTCAACGGCCACCGCATCCACTACGATCAGGCCTACGCACAGAACGACGAGGGGTATCCTGGTTTGGTCGTCCACGGCCCGCTGACCGCGACGCTCCTGCAGGGACTTGCGGTGGAGCGCGCTGCCGGTCGCGCGCTCGCGCGCTTCGATTTTCGTGGCGTCACGCCGCTCTTCGTCGGGCGCGAGGTTCGACTCGAGGGACGAGAAGCCGAGGATGGCAGCCTCGCGCTGTGGGCGCGCGGGCCCGAGGGGGAGCTTGCGATGTCGGCGACGGCCGCATTCCGCTGAGCTCTTGCGATGAGGCCGCATTGATTCCTGAACGGCACGTTGACTCATGAGGAGAAAAGTGGCATGGCGCAGCATCTGAGTGGACCCGAAACGCTCACCGGGCAAGTGGCCCTGATCACGGGCGGCTCGGGCGGTATGGGCCGCGCGATCGCCCGGCTGTTCCAGAGCGCCGGCGCTCGCGTGGTCGCGACCGACCTCGCCGAGCACGATGACATCGGTCCCGGAATCGACTACCGCCGCTACGACGTCACCTCGCGCTCTGAGACCGAGGCCGTGATCGATGGGGTGCTCTCTCGTCACGGCAAGATCGACATCCTCGTGCTCTGCGCCGGCATCATCGCGCGCACGCCGCTCGCCCAATCGAGCGACGAGGAATGGAATTCGATGCTCTCCGTGAACCTGCTCGGCGTCGTCAACCCCACGCGCAAGCTCTTCCCCCTCATGTGCGCGCGCGGCTTCGGCAAGATTCTCGCCGCCGGCTCGATCGCCGCGAAGAACGGCGGGGTCGCTTCCGGACCCGCCTACGTCGCCTCAAAGGCCGCTGTGCACGGGATGATGCGTTGGATCGCCAAGGCCGGCGCGCCGCACGGCGTGTACGCCAACACGCTCGCGCCGGGTCCCGTGGAAACTGCGATGTGGGCGAGCGTCACGAGCAATCAGGCGCCGGCGGCGAACGCGACCGTGCCCTTGGGCCGCTACGGCACCGCGGAGGACATCGCGCAGGCGGCCTTGTTTCTGTGCTCGCCCGCTTCCAACTGGATCACCGGCACCTCGCTCGATATCAGCGGCGGCATGTGGATGGATTGAAGAAGCGATCTTCGAGCCCGACGGCCCTCGCTATGTCAACAACCCCCGCGACCTCAACTGCCACCAGCATGTCAACAGCCCCCGCGATCTCAACTGCCCCCGCCCTGGGTTTCGTCGGCCTGGGCGTCATGGGTGGACCCATGTGCCGAAACGTCGCGACCAAGCACGGCGGCGAGGTCATCGCCTTCGATGTGAACCCGGCTGCATTCGCCGCGCTCGAGGGAACCAAAGCGCGTCGCGCGGAGACGCTCGGCGCCTTGGCGGTGCGCTCGGACATCGTGTTCTTGTCGCTCCCCGGCGCACCCCAAGTCGAGCAAGTCTGCCTGGGCCCGCAAGGGCTCGCGAGCGCAACATCCCGCCCATCGGTCATCGTGGATTTGAGCACGACCACCGTTTCCGTGGCACGCCGGGTGGCCGAGCAGCTGAGCTCGCAAGGCATCGCGTTCGCCGATGCGCCGGTGGCTCGCACACGAGAGGCAGCGCAGCGAGGTGAGCTCTCCATCATGGTCGGCGCGGATGAGGGGCTGTATGAGCGCATCGAGCCCCTGCTTCGCTACATGGGCTCGGACGTGACCCGCTGCGGCGGCGTGGGCTGCGGGCAAGTGGTGAAACTTATCAACAACGCGCTCGTGTTCGAGAACACGGTGGCGATCGCCGAGATGATGGTCGTGAGCGAGCGTGCCGGGGTGCCGCCGGCGGTGCTGCTCGATGCGCTATCGAAGGGCTCCGGTGACAGCTTCGCGCTGCGCAATCACGCCCGCAAAGCCATGTTGCCGAGGCAGTTCCCTGAGAAATCATTCCCGCCCGAGTACGTGCTCAAGGACATCGGCTATGTGCTCGAGCTGGCGGGCGAGGTGGGCGTGTCGGCGCACATCACCGAGCTTGCGCGCCGCTATTACGCCGCGGCTGCGGCTCACGGTTGGTCGGGCCGCTACTTCCCCGCGGTGATCGAGGTCGTGGACCGCAACATTGATCTGCCGGCGCGAGAGAGCGCCGCGAAAGCGTGAATGCAGAGGAGAGGAGCGTGATGCTGAAGCTCGAGGGTCGTGTGATTGCGACGGGACTGAGTTTTCCCGAGGGCCCCGTGGCGCTGCCCGATGGGAGTGTGCTCGTGGTGGAGATTGCTGCGGGCCGGTTGACGCGTGTGCTGCCGGACGGCGAGCGCGTCCTCGTGGCTCAGCTGGGCGGGGGCCCGAATGGCGCGGCCTTAGGTCCCGATGGCCATTGCTATGTCTGCAACAACGGCGGCTTCAGCTGGCGCACGGACGCCGGCTTCATGCGACCGACCGGCGAGGCGCCCGACTACAAGGGCGGCTCCATTCAGCGTGTGAACCTTCTCACCGGGAAGGTCGAGACGCTCTACACGCACTGCGACGGGGCACCGCTCTACGGGCCGAACGATATCGTGTTCGATGCGCAGGGCGGTTTCTGGTTTACCGACTACGGCAAGAAGCTGAAGGACCGGCTGATGTGGGGCGGTGTGTATTACGCGCGCACCGACGGCCGATTCATTCGCCGTGCGGCCTATCCGTTCATGACGCCGAACGGAATCGGCCTGTCGCCGGACGGTCGCACGTTGTATGTCAGCGAGACCGAAACGAGCCGCCTCTGGTCCTATCCGGTGATCGGCCCGGGGGAGCTCCAGTTGCAGCCCTTTCCATCGCCGAATGGCGGGACGCTCGTGCATGGCTTGCCGGGGTATCAGCGCTTCGACTCGTTGGCGCTCGAGGAAGGGGGGAACGTGTGCGTCGCGACCCTGGTGCGTGGTGGAATCAGTGTGTTCTCGCCGAGCGGCGAGCTGCTCGAGTTCCACGAGGCGCCCGAGGGTTACTGCACCAACATCTGTTTCGGCGGACCGGAGCTCTCCACCGCCTACATCACGCTATCGGGGTACGGCCAGCTCTTCGAGGCGCGCTGGCCGAGGCGGGGGCTCAAGCTCGCTGCGTGAGGCGCAAAGTTCCGCCTGAGGTGCAAAGTTTCCGCCTGAGGTGCAAAGTTCCGCGTGGAGCGCATCAGTGCGCACGCACTTTTTTTCCGGCACGCCTTGAGCGCCGTGGTCCACCGCCAGCGCACGGGCTCCGAACCAGCGGTCAAGGAGCCGGCGCTGTCCCCATTCGGATAGACGAGCCGCCGGCGCATCGTTCGGCTCGCAAGTCCACAACGCTCCGCAGGGAGCAGTTTCCTTTCAGCTACATATCCCGCTCCCTCGGCTTCCCCGTCAAGCACAGAATCTGGCCGATCAGGCCTGAAATGGCCTCGGCGACGAGCACCGGGGCGTCCGCCTCCCGACTTCAATAGGCCACATCGGTCGTGGCGCGAAGCCACACCTCGGACACATTCGCCCGCGGCGGCATGGAGACGATGAATAGCACGGTCGCCGCCACATCCTCCGGCTGCAACGCGCCGGGCTGATTGATGTAGGCCCGGATCGCTTCGCGGTGCACGGGGTCGCTGATCCCCTCGGCCACCTCCGTTCGGGTTGGACCCGGTGCAATCATGCAAACCCGGATGCCGTGCGGTCCGACTTCCTGGCGCAGCCCGTCGGTGAGCGCGTTCAGACCGAATTTGCTGGTGGCGTAGGAATTGTAGATGGGGCTCGTCGTGCGACAGGACAGCGAGCCGATGTTGATGATGTTACCGCTTCCCTGCGCGCGCATCGGGCCGAGCGCCGCATGGCAGGTATAGAGCGTCGCGAGGAGATTCACCTCGAGGACCCGCCGCCACTGTGCCGTGTCGGCATGCTCCACATTGGCCGCCTGAATGAGGCCGGCGGAATTCACGAGAATGTCGAGCCGGCCGAAGCGCTTGACTGCCTCGGCCACCACCTGCGTCGCGACCTTCTCCTCGGACACATCGCCAGGGAGCGCGAGCGCCTTGCCGCCCGCGGTCTCGATGCGGGCCACCGTTCTCATCAATCGCTCGCTCCGGCGCGCCACCGCGACCACCGTCGCGCCCGCCGCCCCGAGCGCGATCGCGGTCGCCTCACCGATTCCCGACGAGGCGCCGGTCACCAGCGCCACATGACCCGCGAGAGGACCTGACATGATGCTCCGAAACCCCTTACGATGGCACCGGGATTGCCGAAACCCGGCACCTAGTGCGGAAGCGATTGAAGTCTGGTGGCTTCCTTGGTCTTCAAAACCAGTGGCCCGCGAACAGCGGGCGGTGGGTTCGATTCCCATCCGCTTCCGCCACCCACACTTCTCCCATTCACACTTCTCCCATTCACACTTATCCCGCCCACACTTCCGCCAACCACCGCGTGCGCCTGGCCTGCTTGCGCCGGTCCGATCACTTTCGTCGGTGGGCTCGGCGCTGCGCCCACCGCTTCGGCAATTCTATCTTCTTCGCCGTCGGGAACCCGAGATAGCCGTTGTGGGCAAATGCATAGGCGTTCGTGCGCAACGGGTCGCCGGAGACGAGCACGATGAAGTCGTCGGGATCGAGCACGATCGGCACCGGCCGGTTGGGATCATCCGATTCATGGAAGTCCTTTGGGAGGCGGCCGAGATTGACCTGCTGTTTCAGCGAGCCGATCGGAAAATCCGCCCACTTCTCCGTGAAGGCCTCGACGCGCCACGCCGGCATGCGCGCGTGCTCGTACAGGTAATGCTTGACATCGTCCTTGCTCCAGCCGGCACGTGCGATCGTTTCGGCCAGGATCGGGCTCAGCACGAGCACGGGACGTAAGG
>DATHCO010000160.1:0-7785 GCA_035319505.1 Steroidobacteraceae bacterium
ACGATCATCTTCACCAAGCCCTACCGCGTCGGGGAGTATGTCTCTGTCATCGGTGTGGAGGGCCAAGTCGAGGCGATCACCCTGTTCGCGACGACGCTCCTGCACCCCGACCGCTCGCGTGTCGTCGTGCCGAATCGCAAAGTGGTTGGAGAGATCCTTCACAACTACGGCCGCATCCGCCAGTGCGAGATCAGCGTGGGTGTCGCCTACGATGCGGATCTGCGCTCGGTTCTCGGCACGATCGGGGAGCTCGTGCGCGGCAACCCTCGCGTGCTCGCCGAGCCCGCGCCGCTCATCCAGATCGACAGCCTGGGTGATTCGGCGGTCCAGATCGCGATCAAGCCATGGGCGGCCGTCACCGACTACGGCAGCATCGCCGGAGAGCTCAACTTGTCGATCCTCGAAGAGCTGCGCCGGCGCGGCGTGAGCATTCCCTTCCCGCAGCGTGAAGTCCGTCTCCTGGGCGCTGCCGCTTGATCGGCGATCGATCAGGGCCTTCCCGCCGGGGCAAAGTCGGGAGGGCCCCGCTCCTCCCGGGGCGCCGGAGAGCTACTTCACCATCTCGCCGTAGCCTCGAGCCATTGCCGCAGCGAAGACGAGCAGCGGCGCAAACAGCGCGATCTCGAGCCAGAGGAAGCGCCGCACGCGCCTCGCTTGTGCGGCCGTGAGCCCGCTTTGCGCTCGCTTGCAGCGCATGTAAGTCAGCGTGGGCGGCGCCGACAAGAGCGCGATGGCCAAAAAGCTCGTCATCTTCGCCCAGAAGAACACGTTATGAGCGTAGTAGAACCACCCCTTTGCGGCGAACACCACACGGCTCGAGCCGACGACGACGATGAGGCCGGCGAGCACCCCGTACCAGAGATCGATCGAAGCGATTCGACGCGCCAGCGCGGCGCTCATTTCGCCGCCAACCAGGGCGAGCTCCGTCACGAGTGTGGCAAACAGGGCGAAGATCAGCAGGTGATGAGCGACAGAGAGTGCCAGATCGAGCATCGCTTGAACCCTCGAAACGTTTCGAGCAACAGAAGGTTTTGAGCCACGACGCTCAGCCGATCCCGGGCGCCTGTCCGAGCGCCCTCGCCGTCCCTCGAGTCACAAAGGGATACGCGCGCCGCTCCAGGACCTCCTCTACCGCGCGATGTGCCTCGAGGAATGCAGCGTCCGTGTGAGGACTCGCGGCGGCATCCGCATTCGCGATGGAAATCAGCCCGTACGGCTGCCGAGCGATGACGCACGGCCGCGATGAGGATTCCGTGAACACCCACTCCGGGGGGTCATAGAGGCTGTTGTAGGTGTAGGAATAGCCGTGGGGCCAGCGGTTGACGGCGATGCCGACGATGTCCTCGGCGGGGTCGAACCCGCCGGGCCCGAGCATGCGGGCGAGCTGCGCGCGAATATTGCGCTCGAAGGTCTCGAACGAGGTCGCGAGGAGCTCCGCGCGCCCGATGCGATGCTGCTCCTTGCGCGGCCGGCCGATCGCGCCCGGCATGCGCGTCATCCGCACCGCCACCGGCTCGCCGGGATTGCGTGCATGGTGAAGATCGCCGAGGTCCGCCGCCTCGGCGAGCTCGACGCTATCGTGATACAGGGTCGGGCATTCGATAGAGGCGCTGCCCAGTTTCTCGAAAGCCTTCCAATTGCGCAGGAACACGTTCGTATACACGATCGGCGCCTTCACGTTGTCCGCAAGCGCTTGGCGCTGGACGGAGGGAAGCTCCGGCACCAGGTAGGGGATGAACATGTGCCAACACGCCATGATGCACGCGCGGCCCCGCACCTGGTAGAGCTTGCCGGCGCTGTCGTAGGTGACGAGAACTTCCTTCGCAGACTCTCCCTCACCGTCATGGCGCACGTTCACCACAGTGCTCATCAAGCGGATGCGAGCCGCATTGGAGGGGCGATCGAGCGCCCCATAGTCGATGCGCGCGGTACCCAGATCCTCTTGGGTATGGCCGGGGACCGCCGCCGGAATCAGCCTGCGCACCAAGAGGCGCGCGAGCGTCGCGTTGCCGTCGGGGAAGTGAACGGTTTGATCGTCCTCTCTCTGCCTCCCGTGCTGTCCCCCGGGCAAGTCCGCGAGCAATCCGTCCGGCGACGGCTCGAGCTTGAGACCGGCAAATCCCGCGCCTTCCTGCATCTGCCAAGCGAAGAGCGCCGGCGTCGCATCGGCGCCCACACCGAATACACCACGCCCCAAGGCCATGTAGAACCAGTAAGCCTGCGGGTCTACCTTGGCAACGTCGAGGAGATAATCCCGATAGCTCATGCGGGCGAGCTTTGCTTTCTTCTGCGCCGAGGATAGACCGGGCATGTAATCCGGTTGATGGGGATCCTGAAGCCTCAGAAGATCGCGCTTCGCGCGTTGCGATATCGGCATGTCGCGGACGTAGTCGAGCGTGAAAACCCCGCCGCTCTGCTCCGAGGCGCCACGACGAGGCGCCACGACGAGGCGATCGACTCCGAAGGTCTCTCGATCGAAGAAATGCGCGCCGCGCAAGCCAAACGACGCGTAGAGCTTCGAGTTGGCCTCGTTCGCCCGGGTGTAGCGGTCGAGATCGACGCCGATATCCTCCAGCACCTGCCGCGCCCAGCGGTTGTAGCGCGACGGCGATTCGATCTCGAGCGTGCCACCATTGATCGCGAGCACTCGGCCCTGGTAATGCAATTCGTTGCGCTTCGCGTGCCCGCCGAAGTCGTCGTGATTGTCGAGCAGCAGGACCTTCGCGTCGCCGCCGACGCTCTTCAAGAAGAAATGCGCCGCGGCGAGGCCGCTGAGTCCGGCGCCGACCACGACCAGATCGTACGTTTCGCCGCTGCGCGTCGCTCCCGACACGTCGATGCCGCGCCGATCGCGCAGCTCATGGGCAACCTCGAAGGACCCCAGATGCGAGCCGCGCATGCCGAGACGCATCGGTGGATACTCCTCGGCGCTCGATGTCGCCTCGCCGGGCTCGGCGCAGAGGACGCGAGGCAGCATGAGCGAGCTTGCCGCGAGCGCGACGCCGTTCACGAAGTCGCGTCGCGAGATGTCTCGATTCATTCCGAGGCGTCGATCCTCTGCCCTCACGTGAGCCTCGGCGCCCGCGCCGCTCCTCAGGAGCCGAGATGGCGCCGGAAGAACTCGGCGCTGCGCTTGTTCGCGAGCTCGGCGGCCGCCCGGTCGTAGTGCGCCCCGCCCTCCCGAGCGAATGCGTGATCGGCTCCGGGATAGCTGTAAAGGGTGACCAGAGCATTACCCTCGAGTCCGGCCTTGATCTTCTCTTGTGCCGGCGGTGGGACGTATTGATCTTTCTCGGCGATGTGCAGGAGGAGCGGCTTCTCGATCTGCTTCGCCTCGTGAACGAGCCCCTCGATGCCCACCCCGTAATAACCCACGCTGCAATCGGCGTCGCTGTGCGTCGCCATGAGAAAGGCGAGCTTGCCGCCCAAGCAATAACCGACGCTGCCGACCTTGCCGGTGCAGGCGGAGTGAGTGCGCAGCGCGCCGAGCGCCGCCTTCAGATCCGCCACGCCCTTGTCGACGTCGAACGCCTGGTATAGCTCGAAGGCGCGCTTCCACTCCGCATCGCTCCTGTCGGTGAGCTGGACACCGGGCTCGATCCGCCAGAAAAGGTCCGGACACACCGCCGTGTAGCCCTGCTGCGCAAGCGCATCGCAAATGCCGCGCATCACGGCGTTGACGCCGAAGATCTCCTGGATCACGACCACTCCGGGGCCCCTGCCGCCCTTCGGTGTGGCCAGATAGGACTCGAAGCTGCCGCCGTCCGCGGCGCGAATCGTCAATTGCGCCATGCTCGCCTCTTTAACGTCGTGTGTGTCCGCAGGGGAGCCGAGTCGCGCCGCTCCTCGCCCCCGCGCCGATCAACGCGGCGCCTGCGCTCGCTGCTTGATCTCGTCGAACCCCTCGGTCACCCGCTTGCTGATGACATCGAAGGCCTGGTTGCTGAACTTGCTCACCATTTCGGCCATCTCGCGCATGTTGGTGACTGCTTGCTCGAAGGCCGCCTTGGCGAGCTCGGCTTGCTTGGCGGCCGCCTCCTTCGGATTGCCGCTCGTCGACACTTGCTTGGCCGCATCGGCGGCGCTTACCATGGTTTGCTTCATGATCTCGAGCTGCCGCTGAGCGAGCGCCTGCATCCCCTCGACCGCGTGTTGATTCGCCTGCGTCAGAGCCGCGATGTTCTTCTGCTGGGAGCTGATGAGCGACCGCATGTCGACACCGGGTACCATGAAATCCGAGAACAGCTTTTGAACGTCGGGTTTGTTCAAGTCCAACCCTATCGAGGCACTGCTATCTTTGCTGGTCATGTGAGGACTCCTGTTGAGATGAGCGAGAGCGCAAGCGCCGCTGACCTTGCCGGGGTCGGCGGGCGAGATAGTACGCCATTGCAGACGGGAAGGGTGAGCGGCCTGGCGGGTTGTGCACTGCGGCTCGCGGTCTTTACAATGAGGTTTGGAGGGGTCACGCGGTTGCCGCGATGGAGTGAATGTTGCCTGTGACGGGACGGCGGATCTTCCTGCGAGACGCGGGTCTTGCGCTCGCCGCGTTCGGCAGCGCGCCGCTTCGCGGCCTCGCGGCCACCTGGACGCAACCTTTTGAAAATGGAGAGCGCGAGCTCGTCGCGTATCCGCAAAAACGGCCGCTTCTCAGAATCGCCGCGCGCCCGCCCAATCTGGAAACCCCGTTTAGCGTGTTCAACGAAGGCGCGCTCACGCCCAATGATGCCTTCTTCGTGCGCTATCACCTGGCCGGGATTCCGACGAGCATCGATCTCGCCTCCTACCGGCTGAAGGTCGTCGGGAACGTGGAGCGGGAGCTGTCCCTGCCCTTGGCGGAGGTGCAGAGGCTCGCCGAGCCGACCGAGATCGTCGCGGTCAATCAATGCTCGGGCAATAGCCGCGGTTTCTCCTTCCCGCGGGTGTTCGGCGGACAGCTCGGCAACGGCTCGATGGGCAACGCCCGCTGGTTGGGCGTGCCGCTCAACGCAGTGCTACGCCGCGCCGGCGCCACGGCCGCGGCGAAGCAAGTGACCTTCGACGGGCTCGACGAGCCGGTGCTTCCCGTGACGCCCGATTTCATCAAGGCGCTCGATATCGACGTCGCCATGAGTGCGGACGTTCTGATCGCGTGGGGCATGAACGGCGCCGACATTCCCATGCTGAACGGCTACCCGCTGAAGCTCATCGTGCCGGGATACTTCGGGACCTACTGGGTGAAGCACCTCTCCGAGATCCGCGTACTCGACGGCCCGTTCACGGGACACGACGCATTCTTCATGACCACCGCGTATCGAATACCCGACAACGACTGTGCCTGCGTAGCACCCGGAACCACGCCCGAGAAGACCACGCCCATCGGGCGATTGAAGGTGCGCTCCTTCATCACGAGCGTGAGCAACGGAGCGTTGGTGAAGAGCGCCCACCCCCTCACGCTGAAGGGTATCGCCTTCGACGGCGGCAGCGGCATCAAGCGGGTGGAGGTATCGAGCGATGGGGGGGCGAGCTGGCGCGAGGCCGTGCTCGGGAAGAATCTCGGTCGCTATTCGTTTCGCGAGTGGAGTTTGCCGTTCGTGCCGCCCGCGCGAGGTGCATTCTCGCTCAAGGTCCGCGCGACCAGCCTGGCCGGCGAGACACAACCGGAGCAGGCGACCTGGAATCCCCCCGGCTACCAGCGAAATGCCGTCGAGAGCTTGAGCCTCACGGCGGTCTGAGCGGATCCGCACATGCCGCCCCGCCTCAAGCTCTCGCTATCGATCGTCGCGGCGCTGGCGATCGTGACTGCGACTCGAGGGAGCACCTCTCGCGCGCAGGAGCGCCACGAAATCCAATTGCCCGCGGAGACGGCGGCGCTGCGGAGTGCGGATCTGCCGGGTTATCGACTCGCGCTCGATAAATGCGGCCTGTGTCACTCGGCCGACTACATCAACGAGCAGCCGCCGCGCATGTCGCTCGCGCAGTGGACGGCCGAGGTGACCAAGATGCAGCGCGCCTTCGGAGCGCCGCTCGAGGCCGATCAAATCAAGCTCATCGCCGTGTACCTCGCCTCCGTGTACGGTGATGCGACGAGCATCCCGCCCGCCGAGCTGCCGCCGGGCCGGACGGTGCCGCGTGAGTGAGCCTCGTATGAATGAGCCCTCTCGAGCCCTGAGCCTGGCGGGGGTCAGAGAAGCGCATGCGCGGATCGCACCCCATATCAAGCGCACACCGGTGCTGACGAGCTCGGCACTCGATGCCGAGTTCGGAACGCGCTTGTTTTTCAAATGCGAGAACCTGCAGCGGGCCGGCGTCTTCAAGGTCCGCGGTGCCTTCAACGCCGTGTTGTCGTTGAGCGATGAGGAGGCCGCGCACGGCGTGGTGACGAGCTCCTCGGGAAATCATGCGGCCGCCATCTCGCTCGCGGCAAGGACGCGCGGCATCCCTGCCTATATCGCGATGCCTAAAGTTGCGCCCCGATCGAAGGTGGCCGCAGTACGCCGCTACGGCGGCAACATCATCTGGGTGCAGGCCCGGGGAACGGTCCCGACGTCGGAGGAATACGACTCGACGGTCGCCGAGACTCACGCCCGAACGCAAGCGAGCGTGGTGCATCCCTACAACGATGTGCGGACGATTCTCGGGCAGGGCACGTGTGCGCTCGAGTTTCTCGAGGATTGCCCGGGGATCGATACGCTGCTCGCACCCGTGGGCGGCGGCGGTCTGCTCTCCGGCACCGCTCTCGCGGCCAAGGGATTGAAGCCCTCGATCCGCCTCATCGGATGCGAGCCCGCGATGGCCGACGATGCGCAGCAATCCTATCGGGCGGGCAAGATCGTGCCGCAGCTCGATCCGAGAACCATCGCGGACGGCTTGCGCACCTCCCTGGGGGACCTCACCTTTCCGCTGATCCGTCAGCAGGCGGATGACATCGTCACGGTCTCCGAGGAGTCGATCGCGAGCGCGATGCGCCTGGTGTGGGAAGTGATGAAGATCATCATCGAGCCGAGCGGCGCCGTGCCGCTTGCCGCCGTCATGGAGCGGCGCATCGCCGTTCAGGGCCGGCGCGTGGGCATCATCTTGAGCGGCGGCAACGTGGACCTCGATCGATTGCCCTGGCAGAGCGCTGCGCCGTAGCGCGAGTCAACTCGCTTCCAGCCCCGCCGGCCAGCGTAGCGCATGGCCCGTATCGCGCTCGAAACGCTCGATGTCTGCCGGGGAATCGATGTCGAGGATGAAGCGGCGGTTGTCGGTGTCGAAGTGCGCGACCGCCGCGGGATGCGCATCGCGCCACTGGCGGCAGCCGACGTCGATGTCGCCGGCGAGGATCTCGGCGCGAACCGCCGCACTGAAAATCACCGGATTACCCGGCTGGCCTGCCACTCGCGGAACGACCACGGAGGTGCCGTCGGGGCGTTTCTTGAATGCGCCGATCAGGGATGCGATGTCCTCCTCGTTGATGAGCGGTTGATCGGCCAGCGCCACGAGCACTGCATCCAGATTCGGGTTGAGCGCCGCGAGGCCCAGGCGCTGCGATGAGATCTGTCCGTCGCCGGGACGTGGGTTGTGCACCAAGGTGACCGGGAAATGCTCGATGACCGGCAGGATGCTCGCGGCGTGAGCCCCCAGCACGATGACGAGCTCATCGACGCCCGCTCCCGACAACGCGATCAATTGGCGCAGCACGAGCGGCACCCCGCCGAGCTCGAGCAATGCTTTCGGCCGACCGCCCATTCTCGTGCCCGCACCGGCCGCGAGGAGCACGGCACCGATGCTCATGCGGCTGTACAGTCCGCTCTGCTTGAGAAGACA
>DATHCO010000161.1:0-12004 GCA_035319505.1 Steroidobacteraceae bacterium
GCGTGACCCCCATCGCTGCATCATCGACGGCGTTGCAGAAAAAGAAGGCGGCCGTACCGTCCTCGCGGCGGATGATGAAATCGCCGATGTCGTTCGAGAGGAAGCGCTGAGGCCCGTGCACGAGGTCGATGAACTCCACGACTACATCGCTCGGTACCGCGAAACGCAGCGTCGGCACGAGCCCGCGCGCGCGCCGCTCGGCCTGCTCGGCGGCGCAGAGCCCGCGGCAAGTCCCCGCATAGCGCGGCGGCTTCCCGGCCATGCGCTGGAGCTTGCGCGAGAGCTCGAGCTCCTCGGGCGTACAGAAGCAAGGGTAAGCCCGACCCTGCGCCTCCAAGCGCTCGAATAACCGATCGTACGAGGCGCCCCGCTCGGACTGCACATAGGGCGCGGACGGACCTCCCACATCGGGCCCCTCGTCCCAGTCCAATCCCAGCCACGCGAGATCCACGAGCAGCGCATCGCGAAACCTGCGCTCGCTGCGCTCGACATCCGTGTCCTCAATCCGCAAAATGAATCGACCGCCGCTCTTTCGCGCCCACAACTGGCAGAACAGGGCGGCGCGCGCATTCCCAAGGTGAAGCGAGCCCGACGGCGAGGGAGCGAACCGCGTGACGATCGTCGACATATCCGAAGATTGTACCCATTCGGGTAGAATCCCGGCATGAAACCACTCATTCTGTGCATTGGGCTCCTCCTCTGTACCATCGGTGCGCCGAGCTACGCCGCCGAGGCGCCCGCGGCCTCAGCCGCAGCTCAAGCAAAGCCGGAGGCCCCCGTCCAGGTGCGGGTGGTGACCTCCATGGGGAGCTTCACCCTCGAGTTGAATGCCGAGCGTGCACCGCTCACGGTCGCGCAATTCCTCAAGTACGTCGACCAGGGCCACTACTCGGGCACGATCATCCACCGCGCCATCCCGAGCTTCGTGATCCAGGGCGGCGGGTATGACGTCGACTACAAGCTCAAGGGCACCCCTAACAAGGTGGCGAACGAGTCCGGTAACGGCTTGACCAACCAGCGCGCCACGGTGGGGCTCGCACGTCCGCCCGAGCCTCATGCCGGCGACGTTCAGTTCTATGTGAACCTCAACGACAACGCCGCGCTCGATCCCAATCCCTCGCGCTGGGGCTACGCGGTATTCGGCAAGGTCGTGGAGGGGATGGAGGTGGTGGACCAGATCAGCCTGGTGCCCACCGGTGCCAAGGGACCATTCAAGGAAAACGCGCCCTTGAAGCCGGTCATCATCGAGAAGATCGAGCGGGTATCTCCAGCGACTTGATCGCGCGTGGCGATTCTCTTCATCTCGGACCTGCACATCGATGAGGGCCACCCGGAGATCAGCTCGCAGTTCGTCGATTTTCTGAAGCTCGAGGCATGTCGCGCCGAGGCCCTGTACATCCTCGGCGATCTGTTCGAATCCTGGGTGGGCGATGATGCCGCCGACGCTGCGCAGGCTGCGGTGATCGCGGCATTGAGATCCCTCACGGCGGCGGGGGTTCCGTGCTTCGTCATGCACGGTAACCGTGATTTTCTCCTGGGCCAACGATTCTGCGAAGCCTCGGGAGCGCAGCTGCTGCCCGACCCGCTGGTCGTCACGCTGTACGGCGAGCCCGTGCTGGTGATGCACGGCGATGCGCTCTGCACCGACGACCGCGCGTACCAGCGCTTGCGCGCGACGGTGCGCGACGCCGAGTGGCAGCGGCGCTTCCTCGCCCTTTCCGTGGCGAAGCGCCGCTCGCTCGCCGGCGCGGCGCGCGTCGGCAGTCAACTGCATACCGCATCGATGGCCTACGCCGTCACCGACGTCAATGCCAAGAGCGTCGCGACGGCGCTCCGTGGCTCAGGGACGGCCACGCTCTTGCACGGCCATACACACCGGCCGGGGATCCACGCGCTCTCGGTCGACCACCGCGCCTGTACGCGCATCGTGCTAGGCGACTGGTACACCCAGGGCAGCGTGCTCACCTGGGATGCGAGCGGCCCCTCTCTCAGATCGCTCCCCCGCTAGCAAGAGGCGCCCTGTGCCGGCCGCCGACGCCGTGCGCTGCGCAGGCGCTCTGGGCGGGAGCGCCCGAGTGAAACCGAAAGACGGGGTCCGGGCCGAGGATCAACTCGGCCTCGACGCGTGCGAAATCGGAAATGCGCGCGGCCACCTCGATGCCGGCGCGGCCCGCGGCTCGCCTCGCGAGATCGAGATACACGCTGAAATGGCGCGCCTCGCTCGCTCCGAGGCCTTGGAACAATTCCCGCAGCGGCGCGCCGATGGCTGCGCTCAGTGCGGCGAAACGCTCGCAGGAGCGCGCCTCGATGAACGCACCGCAAATGAGGAGGTCGACTTGCCGTTGCGGCTCCTCGTGGGCGACCAGGCCTCGCAAGAGCGCGGCGTAGCGGCCGGGAGCCAAGCGCCGCGGCCTCATCTCGAGCCGCTGGATGAGTCGCGCCACCTCTTCGTAATGGCGCAGCTCCTCGCGCGCCAGGCGCGACATCGTCGCGGTGAGCTCCAGATCTTCCGCATAGGCGAACATCAGTGCGAGCGCGGTCGAGGCGGCCTTCTTCTCGCAATTGGCATGATCGATGAGCAGGGTGTCCTCGGATACGCAGGCCTGCGCGATCCAGCTTCGGGGAGTCGGCACGCTGAGCAGCGGATGCGCGAACGTCTCGCTCACGCGGGAGTCTTCAATGCGGCCACCGCGTCGAGCACTTCGCGCGCCGACTGGAACCGATCCTGTGGGCTCTTCGCGAGCAGCCGGCGCAGGATGGGCTCGTAGGTCGAGAACCGCGGTTCAATGGGCGGAAGCTCCGCGCGCTTGTGCTTGTAGATGACCTCCATGGCCGAGGCGCCCGTGTAGGGCTTGCGCCCGGTGAGCATCTCGTAGAATACGACGCCGAGGCTATAGAGGTCGCTGCGCGCATCGATCAGCTCCGCATGGCCCTGTTCCGGGCTCATGTAGTACGGGGTGCCGAATATCTCGCGCGTGCCCGTGAGCTCCGCGTCCAGCTCGTTCGCCTTGGCGAGCCCGAAATCGATCAGACACAGCGTTCCGTCCGCGCGCAGCATCACGTTGGCAGGCTTCAAATCGCGGTGCAGAACGCCGACCGCATGAATGGCCTCGAGCGCGCTCGCGATTTGCTCCAGATACTTGAGCGCCGTCGCAGGCATGAGCGCTGTCTTCATCCTCTCGCGCAGATCCCCCGCCGGGAAATGCTCCATCGCGATGTAGGCGTGGTCGTCCGCTACGCCGAGGTCGTAGATGCGCACGATGTTGGGATGGTTGAGGCCCGCGACGATCTCGTACTCCTGCAAGAACCGATCGAAGCCGACGATGCGTTCCGACACGTCGGGCACCTGGCTGAAGACCTTGAGCACCACCAGGGTCCCCGCGCGCTCGCTCTCCGCCAGGTAGATCTTGCACATGCCGCCCGAGCCCACTTGCCGGATGCAACGATGGCCGCGGATCGTCATCGCGCCGAACTTGTAGCGCTGAGCGAACTGCGGATGCGAGCGCAGGGCGGTCAACGCCCTCTTCTGCTCACGCGCGGCGTGGGTGATCGCTCTGAGGAGCCGGTCTCTGTCGATCTTCCGGCCGTACAGGCGCTGCAGCCTCGGCGTGTCCGGCGGCGGCGCGGCGGGCGCCTCCTCCAGCAACACGAGCACCAGGGGAGCGAATTCGGGCCTGGCGGCGAGGGCCGCGGCGAATTTCTCCACGGCCAGGATGGCGGGCGCTGCGCCCACGAGGATCACCGCATCGAATCCGGCGGCGACGAAGTTGGGCTCGATCGGCTCATCGGCGCCCAGGCGGTACTCGTGCACGGCGGCATCCGGCCACTCGACCTCGATGTGCTTTCTCGCGAGCAACCGATACTCCGCGCGGTCCGAGATCACCCAAAGGCGCAGGCTCAACGGAACCCGCCTCGAGCCGCCGCGAGCGCGGATCTACAGGATGCGAACGGATTTGAGCCCACGATTGACGTCATCGCGACGAAGCCGCTTCGCCTCGTCCGATCGCTCTCCCTGCAATCGCTTCAAATACTCGGGCGTCACGTCCCCCGTGACGTACTCGCCCGAGAAGCAGGACGTATCGAAATCGGTGATTTTCGCGTGGTCGTGCCGAACCGCGCTCACCAGGTCCGCCAGATCCTGGTAGATCAGCCAATCGGCGCCGATGATGTCGCGCACCTCGGCAATGCTGCGACCCGTCGCCACGAGCTCCGAGGCGTTCGGCATGTCGATGCCGTACACGTTGGGGTAGCGCACCGGCGGCGCGGCGGAGGCGAAATACACCTTCTTGGCCCCTGCCTCGCGAGCCATGTCGATGATTTGTGCGGAAGTCGTGCCGCGCACGATCGAGTCGTCCACCAAGAGCACGGTCTTGCCCCGGAACTCGAGGTCGATGGCGTTCAATTTGCTGCGCACCGACTTCGATCGCTCTTCCTGGCCCGGCATGATGAACGTGCGGCCGATATAGCGATTCTTGATGAAGCCTTCGCGATACTTGACGCCGAGAAGCTGCGCGACCTGCAGGGCGCTCGTGCGGCTGGTGTCGGGGATGGGAATCACCACGTCGATGTCGTGATCGGGACGCTCGCGCTTGATCTTCTCGGCGAGTCTCTCGCCCATGCGCAGCCGCGCCTTGTAAACCGAGATGTTGTCGATGATCGAGTCCGGCCGCGCAAAATACACGTACTCGAAAATGCACGGAGTATGGCGCGCGCTGGACACGCATTGCTGGGCGTAGAAGCGCCCCTGCTCGTCGATGAACACGGCCTCGCCCGGCGCCACGTCGCGCACCAGATCGAAACCCAGCATGTCGAGCGCCACGCTTTCGGAGGCGAGCATCCACTCGGTGCCCCTCTTCGTGTCGCGATTGCCGAGGACCAGCGGCCGGATGCCGTTCGGATCGCGAAACCCGAGGATCCCGTGGCCGATCACCATCGCCACCACGGCGTAGCCGCCGCGGCAGCGCCGGTACACCGCGCTCGCCGCGGCGAAGATATCGGCGGGCGTGACCCGGGGCGTGCCGACGCGCTGCAGCTCGGAGGCGAGCACGTTGAGCAGCACTTCCGAATCGGAGCTGGTGTTGAGATGGCGGCGATCTTCGCGCACCAGCACCTCGGTGAGCTCACGCGAATTGGTCAAATTGCCGTTGTGGCCGAGACAGATGCCGTAAGGGGAATTCACGTAAAACGGCTGCGCGTCGTTCGCGCTGTCGGCACCGGCCGTGGGGTAGCGCACATGACCGAGGCCAACGTTGCCCTTGAGATTGAGCATGTGCCTTTGCTGGAACACGTCGCGCACGAGTCCCGAGTCCTTGCGCATGAACAGCTCGCCCGCCTCGCTGGTCATGATGCCGGCGGCATCCTGGCCGCGGTGCTGCAGCACCGTCAGCGCATCGTAGATCCGCTGGTTGACCGCGCTCACCCCGACCATTCCGACGATTCCGCACATGGAAGACCCCTACTTGGATTTCACTTTCACACCCGTGAGACGCTCGAGCTTCGCCCACGGGTCGCCGTGCTCGCCGACCATCGCACGCAGCCAATCGCCGGCGGATTCGCCCAGGGGAATGAGCTTCGAGCGATGCCACCACTCTTCGTGATTGAGCTCGAGCAGCTCACCGCCGATGACCATGAGGCCAACCAGGACGATCCCGCGCACGACGCCGAACACGAGCCCCACCACTCGATCCACGGGACCCAAGCCCGCGCTGCGCAGGAAATAGCCGAGTAGCTTGCCGATGATCCAGCCCACCAATAGCACCAGCAGCAATATCACCAGTCGTCCGGCCCAGGGGGCCACCTTGGGATCGGCCAGCAAGCCGCCGAGGTGAGGCACCACCAAAGGTCCGAACTTCCAGGCGGCCCAAACCGCAATGATCCAAAACGCGAGCGAGGCGGCCTCACGCACGAAACCACGCAGTACCCCGATCAAGGTTGAGCCCAACAGAACCAACAAGATTAAGACATCGGCTCCGGTCAAGCGTCCACCTTCAGTCGCATGCGAATGCGCGTCGTCGCCTCACGACAGGGGCGCATTCTACCTAACCCCGGGCCCGCCTCGCAGTGCGAGCCGTGGCACAGGCGCCAAAACCGTGAGCCCGTCCCCAAACCCTTCATGAGGAGGGCGTGACGATGGTCGCTGCGTGACCCTCGGCCTTGAGCTTCGCCACGGCCCGCTCGGCAGCGCTCCTGTCTGCCAAGGGACCCATCCGAACCCGATATCGGAGCGAGGCACCCGTGCCGCTCTCGACCACGTAAATCATCGATCCGCCCTGCGAGCGCAGCTGGCGCACCAGCTTGTCCGCATTCAGCTTGCTGGCAAAACTGCCGAGCTGGACGGCCCAGCCGCGCGGCTCTTGGCCCGCCGAACCCGCCGCGGTCGAGGAATTCATCGTCTCTCGCGCCGATCTGGGGGAGGAAGTTCCGCTTTCAAGCGCCTCTTCCGATCCCTGGGCCCTCAAGGTGGCGACGCTGGGCGACTCTGCATCGCGCGAGCCGCTCGGTGCGCTCGCGGCGGAGGATGCGGCGGAGTCGGCGGCCGAGGGCTGCGGCACCGCGCGACTCGTCGCGAGATCCACGGAGACACTTCTCGTCGAGATCCCGAGGTCCGCCGGCGGCGCCGGCTTGGATCTCCTCGGTCCCGACAGCAATTCAGGGACGATGAGCACGATGAGCGCTACCAATAGCGTGGCGCCGACCAGACGTTCCTTGACTTGCCGCTCCATCAGGAGTCCGTGTTCGAGAGTTTGCGACGCTGCGGGCCAGTATATTCGTGCAGCGTCTCCCGCGGGATGAGACCGTGTGCCTCCAGCCATTCGATCGCGGGTCCCACCGTATGGAAGGAGCCTAAAACCACGATTCGGTCCTGGGCGCGTTCGGCCGCGAGCGCCGACGCACAGGCGGCGGCCACGTCGCGAGCCGTATGGATCGTAGCGGCGGTCACCGGGGCGATGCGTGCCGCGAGCTCGGCAGCGCTCGTGCCGCGCGCTCCCCCGGTTGCCGCGAGCCACCACTCGTCGATCGAATCGGCGAGCGCGGCGGCAACGCCGGCCGCATCCTTGTCGGCGAGTATCCCGCACACGGCGAGCGTTTTGCCCGCGACGGGCAGCGAGCGCAAGTTACGCTCGAGCACGGCGGCCGCCGCAGGGTTGTGCGCGACATCCAGGATCCAGGTGGGTCCGCTCGTGCGGATGACCTCAAACCGAGCGGCGAGGCGCACCGCCTCGAGGCCGAGCGCAACCGAGGCCGCGGACATCTCGATCCGAGGCGCGAGCTCCTCGACGGCGGCGATCGCCGTGGCTGCGTTGCAGAGTTGCGCATCCCCCCGAAGCGCCGGTAAGGGAAGATCCGGCAGGCGCCAGCGCGTGCCGCGATAGCTCCAGCGCTCTCCCCGTCTCGTGACGTCGAATTCCCGGCCCAGGCGCTTCAAGCGCGCGCCGACGGCGCGCGCACAGGCCTCGAGCTGCGGCGGCATCTCGTAGCTGCCGAGCACCGCCGGCCTGCCTCGGCGAAAGACTCCCGCCTTCTCGCGGGCGATGTCCTCGAGCGTCGAGCCGAGGAACTCCTGATGATCGAAACCGATGCTCACCACCACGGCGACCGTGGGGTCGACGACGTTCACGGCGTCCAAGCGCCCGCCCATCCCGATCTCGAGCACCCAGGCATCGAGTGTCGCAGCCTCGAAAACCAAGAGCGCCGCGAGCGCGTTATATTCGAAAAAAGTGAGCGAGATGGCCCCGCCCGCCCCCGCCGTGCCCTCACCCCCCGCGCCTGCCGTCCCAAGCCGCGCGGTCTCGATTCTCTCGAAGGCCTCGACCAGCGCCGCCGCGCCGACCACGGCCCCATTCACTCGGATCCGCTCGCGATAATCGCGCAGATGCGGCGAGGTGAATGTGCCGACCTGGCATCCCGCGGCCTCCAGCATGGCCGTGCAGTAGGCGGCCACGGAGCCCTTGCCATTGGTCCCGGCGATGGTGATGACCGGCACCGAGGGCCTCTGCCAGTGCAACCGCTCGAGCACTCGCCGCAGCCGCTCGAGCCCCAAATCAATCGCCTTCGGGTGCACCCTTTCTTGGTGGGCGAGCCACTCTTCGAGACTCTGCAATCTACGCCGCCGCGGGCTCTTTGCCCATCAGCAAGCGCAGTATGGCGCCGATCCGATCACGCAACTCGCGGCGGTCCACGATCATGTCGAGCGCGCCGTGCTCGAGCAGGAATTCGCTGCGCTGGAAGCCTTCGGGCAAGGTCTCGCGCACCGTCTGCTGAATCACGCGCGGACCCGCGAAGCCGATGAGCGCCTTCGGCTCACCGATGTTGATGTCGCCCAGCATGGCGAGGCTCGCGGATACTCCGCCCGTCGTCGGGTCGGTCATCACGGAGATGAACGGCAGGCGCGCCTCGGACAGGCGTTTGAGTGCCGCGCTGGTCTTCGCCATCTGCAGCAGTGAGTACAGTGCCTCCTGCATGCGGGCGCCACCGCTCGCCGAGAAGCACACGAGCGGCATGCGGTGCTCCAGGCAATACTCGACGGCGCGCACGAATTTCTCGCCGACCACCGAGCCCATGGAGCCGCCCAGAAAGCGAAACTCGAAGGCGCAGGCCACGACGTCGAGCCCGGCGAGCTTGCCCGACATCACCACGAGCGCGTCGCGCTCGCCGGTCTGCTTCTGCGATAGAACGATGCGGTCCTTGTAGCGCTTCGAGTCCTTGAATTTGAGCGGGTCCTCGGGCTCGACGTTGGTCGCGATCTCCTTGGTCGAGCCGGCATCGAGGAACTTCAAGAGCCGTTCACGGGCGCCGATGTGCATGTGGTGGCTGCACTTGGGGCATACATGGAGATTGCGCTCGATTTCCGCTCGGTAGAGCACCGCATCGCAGGCCGGGCACTTGATCCACAGCCCTTCCGGAACCGAGCGGGTGCGACGCTCGGTCTTGATGCGCGAGGGCACGATGCGCTCGAACCAGGTCATGCGCTAGTTTAGCAAACGGGCGCGCTCGGCGCAGGAATCCCAAAGGCGAGCGGATAGTCGACCCGCCACAGATACAGCCCCTCGGCCGGTGCCGTCGCCCCGGCCAGTCGACGCGCGCGACTTGCCAGGATCCGCGTCATGGCCGCGCGCGGATCCGCCTCCTCTTGCACCTCGAGGAGCGTGCCTACGATGTTGCGCACCATGTGATGAAGGTAGGCATTCGCCGTGATCTCGAGCCACACGCACTCGCCCGAGCGCTCGACCGCGACACTCTCGATGCGCCGCACCGGAGTCTTCGACTGGCACTCGACGGAGCGAAAGGCCGAGAAATCGTGCTCGCCGACGAGCGCTTGCGCGGCGCCGCGCATCGCCTCGACGTCGATCGCCCGATGAATCCATGCGCAGCGCGCGCGCTTGAGCGCCGAGCGGGCGCTCGAGTTCAGGATGTAGTAGCGATAAATGCGGCGCAGCGCCGTGTAACGCGCGTGAAATTCCGCAGCGACCTCACCCGCCCACTTCAGAGCGATGTCCGAGGGCAGGCGAGTATTCGCCCCGAGCACCCAAGCTCGCCCCGTCCGCTCGGCCTCGGTATCGAAGTGGATGACCTGCCCCAAGGCATGCACGCCGGCATCGGTGCGGCCGGCGCAGGTCGCGCTCACCGGCGCGCCGGCGACGAATGCCAGCGCGTCCTCGACCGCATCCTGCAACGAGGCGGCGTGCGCTTGAGACTGCCAGCCGGAGTAATCGGTGCCGTCGTACTCGACGAGGGCCGCGATGCGCCGGGTCAACCTCAGCCCGGGAGCGATTCGATGAGGCGCGAGGCTTCCTGCTTCTGACTGGCGGAGCCTTCCTGCACCACTTCCTCGAGAATGCTGCGCGCGCCTTCCGGATCGCCCATATCCATGTAGGCGCGCGCCAGATCGAGCTTGGTGCCTACTTCGCTCATGGTCACCGGTTCCAATTCCGGAATCGGCAGCTCGACCGACTTGAGCTTGTTGGTCTGTGCGAACTTGTTGGTCGGATGCTCCGAGCCGTTCAGCGCCTCACCCACGTCGAGATCCACGCGGCGGCTGCGCTGGCTCGCCTCGAATACCTCGCTCGAGAATACTTCCTCGGCGGCCCGCGGCTGCTCCACGGTGTCGCCGCCTCCGAGCGCGGTCGCGAGTCGGTCGAGGTCCAAATCGATGCTGTCGGCGTTGATCCCGCGCAGCTTCGAGGTCGAGTCGACGTCGTCCTTCACCGGCTCGCGGATGTCGGAGAATTCCGGCGACGGCACCTTGCGGGTGATGCTCGCGCTTGCCTCCGCGTCACGCGGCATGAGCACCGTCGGCGCCGACTCGGGTCCGAGCACCGCCGTCTTGATCTCCTCTTGCTGCGCGCCCAAGTCGGCAATGAACGAGGCCTCGAGCTCGCGCTCGAGCTCCGTGAGATCGCGATCTCGGGCGTTCTTTGCCGCCTCCTCCATCATGCGCCGCGAGCGATCGTCGAGCCCGGCCACCATGGTCGGGGCATCGGAAGGATGATCCGTTTCCTCGAGCTGCGCGCTGCCGTTGCCTGACGGAGCGCCGGTTTGCTCGAGTTGATCGAGATTGAGCCCGAGGTCGTCGATCGAGACCTCGGCGGTTTGATCGGCCTTCGAGGGCGGCGCGACCTTCGGCGTGCGCATTTCCGCAGTCGACAGTTCCGCGGTCGACAGTTCCGCGGTCTTGAGCACCGGCGACTCCGCCGTCGGCGAGTCGGCAAAGTTCATCAGCTCCGATTCGACGGTCGGCTCCTCGCGCGAGGGCATCTCCCGCGTCGGCGAATCCTCCGCGCCGCGCTCCGGCGTATCGAGCGTGAAGTCGAGATCCGATCGCGAGCCGAGCAGCGCCGGCGATTCGCCGGTCGCCGCGGTGTCCTCGGTCTCCTTGGCGAGCGAGCGGTCGAGGCCGCGCTCGCCTTCGGGCTCGCCGAACAGATCGATATCGACGCGGTTCTCGCCGCCTTCGAGGTTGAGATCGACCAGCGCGCCTGCGCCCCGGCCGCTTCCGGCGCTCTGCGCAAACAGCGGCTCGTCGGGGCAAATCTGCTTGCCCATGATGACGATCTTGTCCCATTCGCCCGCCGGGGCGCGATCGCGCGTCTCCGCGAGGCTCTTTGCGGTTTGCAGGAACGCGTCCTTGTTGCCCCAGACGAAGTAGATCTCGAGGAGCTTGAGGCGTAGGTCGCGCCGCTCGGGCTCGCGCTCGAGGGCGATGCGCACGAGATCTGCCGCCTGATCGTACAGGCCGTAGGCCATGTGAAAATCCGCTTCGGCGAGCGGATCGCCTTGATCGAGATTGACGGCGCTCTCGCTCGAGAGGGTGTCCTCGACCGACTTGAGCTCACCGGTGTCGCCGAACCGGCCGGTCTCGGCGGTGAAGTCGGGTGCCGGATGCGAGCCCGATTCCTCGACGACGATCGAGTCACTCGCCTTCGCCTCGCCCCCCTTGCGCATGGCCGTGAGCTTCGCCGCGGTATCGCTTAAGTCCGGGACGTGGGTCTCATCGAGCACCGACCCCAGATCGTTCAGCGAGCCGCCCGGGCTCTGCTGGCGCTTGCGCCAGGCGGCGAAGCCGAGCGCCGCGAGTATCGCGATCAACACCGCGACGGGTAACCAGATGTTATCCGCGACCCAATCGATCCAGGAGCCCGATGCGCCCGCCGCAGGCTTCGCCTTGACGGGTGCCTTCGCCGGCTGCACCGGAGCACTCGCCGCCGGCGGCGGCGTCGCGGGCGCCGGCGGGGTCGAGGTCGCCGAGGTGGATGGCGCCGGAGGCGGCGGGGTCAGAGCGGCCGGCGGTGGTGTGACTTGAGCCGGGGCAGGCGCTTGAGCCGGCGGCTGTGCAGCGGTCTTCGGCGGCGCTGCGACGGGCGCGGGCGCCACGGGACGGGTTGCCGGCAACTGGCTCGGCGCAGCGGCCGCGAGCTTCTTCTGGAGTGCCGCGAGCTCGTCGCTGCGGATGTCGATCAGACGCTTCGACTCGGCGAGCTGACCTTCCAAATCCTTGACCCGAGCT
>DATHCO010000162.1:0-6968 GCA_035319505.1 Steroidobacteraceae bacterium
TTCGCGGCCGTCGCGCCTTGCGGTCGGGCCGCGGCGGCGCTCTCGGTGCACGGCGAAGTTCTGATTCAGGACACCAGATCGGCTGCGCGAATGTGGCAGCGAATCGCATGCCCCGGCTCGGCGCCCGCATGGAGCGGCGGCTCGCGCTCCTCGCAGATCGAGCCGAGCTTCAAGGGGCAACGCGTGTGGAAAACGCAACCCCGAGGCACGTGAATGGCGCTCGGCATCTCCCCCTCGAGGCGCATTCGTGAGCCGCGCCGCGCCCGCGAGGCCGCACTCACATCCAGGCTCGGGACCGCCGAGAGCAACGCCGCCGTGTACGGGTGGTGGGGTCCCGAGAACACCCGCTCGGCGGGTCCGATCTCCATCAGGCGGCCGAGGTAAAGCACTGCGACCCGATCGGAGAGGTAGCGCACGGCGCCGAGGTCATGGGAGATCAGAAGATAGCTCACCTGACGCTTCGCCTGCAGCTCGGCCAGCAGATTGAGAATCGCCGCCTGCACCGATACGTCGAGCGCGGAGGTGGGCTCATCACAAATCACGATCCGCGGGTCGCCCGCGAAGGCGCGCGCGATCGCCACACGCTGCTTCATCCCGCCCGACAGCTGAGCGGGGGTGAGATCGAGCTCGCGCTCGGCGAGGCGCACCGATCGCATCAATTCCGATATGCGCCGCGGCCGCTCGAGCCTCGGAACGCGCGCGAGGCGCGCGAGCACGCGTCCGATCATGCGCCGTACGCTGTGCGAGCGGTTGAGCGCCGAGTCCGGATTTTGGAACACCACCTGCAGAGCCCTGCGCTCCTGCGCTCGGCGAGCGCTCAAATCGGCACCGAGCGCTCGTCCACCCAACTCGATGAGGCCGCCGGGATCGGGCGCGAGGAGCCCCGTGAGCAGCCGTGCGAGCGTCGTCTTGCCGCTTCCCGACTCGCCGACGAGCCCGAGCGTCTCACCGGGCCAGAGCTCGAGCGAGACCCCGTGCAGAGCGCGCACCCGATGCTGCGCGGTGCCGAAGGACTTGCTCACGCCGACGGCCTTGAGGAGCGGCGGTGCGCTTCGATCGACGGCGGCGATCCGCTCGGCCGGCTGAGTGGGCGGCTCATCGGGTGTGATGCGCGGCAGCGTATGCGCCTCTCCATGCCGATGGCAGCGGGCCCGACGGAGCCCCAAATCGAGGAGCGGCGGTGCGACGCTCGTGCATCGCGCTTGCGCCAAAGCGCAGCGCGGAGCAAACCGGCAGCCGTGGATCTGCTCATCCGGTGCGGGCGCGGTGCCCTCGATGCTGTCGAGCCGTCCGTGATCCTTGCGGCGCCCGGGCTGCGGGAGACAGCGCAGCAGGCCGACCGTGTACGGATGGCGCGGATGGGCGAAGACCTGCGCCGTGGGGCCTTCCTCGACCAGCGCGCCCGCATAGAGAACGCCGACGCGCTCGCACGTGCTCGCGATCACGGCGAGGTTGTGACTGATGAAGAGAACCGCGGTCGCGAGCTCCTCACGCAGCTCCCCGACGAGCTCGAGGATGTCGGCTTCCACCGTGGCGTCGAGGCCGGTGGTCGGCTCGTCGAGGATGAGGAGCTGCGGATGGGTCGCGAGCGCCATGGCGATCGCGACGCGCTGCTGCATGCCCCCCGATATCTGATGCGGATAGCGCTGGTACACGGATAGGGCGTCGGCGATGCGCACGCGCTCGAGCATTGCGGTGGCGCGGGCCCTCGCCTCGGCGTCGCTCGCCCCGTTGAGACGAAATACCTCGCTGATCTGCTTGCCCACGCGCATCGAGGGGTTCAGCGCTCGGGCCGGATCCTGGTACACCATCGACAGGGTCGTAGCGCGCAGGCTGCGCAGCTCCTCGTCGCCCAGCCCGTAGAGGTCGCGCTCACCGATGCAGATGCGACCCTTGCGCAGGCCCCCATTCGGCGGCAGGTAGCGCACCACCGCCAGGGCGAGAGTCGACTTGCCGCAGCCCGACTCGCCGACCAGACCGTAGGTCTCGCCGTGGGCGATGCGAAAGCTCAGCTCTCGCAGCACCGTGAGCTCGCGGCGCGCGCGATAGGCTCCGCCGACGCGGTAGGCGACCTCGAGATTCTCGACCGAGAGGGCGTACGCAGCGAGGGCGTCCGCGCCCGTGGGGGCGAGGCCATCGGCACAGGACGACGCGCCAGCGCTCATCGGCCTCGCTCGCCGACGGCGGCCTGAACTCCCTCGGCGGCGAGATTGACGCCGATGACCAGCGAGGCGACCGCGAGGCTGTTGAACAGCACGGGCCACCAAATGCCCCCGTTGATCAGGCCGTAGCTCTCGGCCACCGCCAGTCCCCAATCCGGCGACGGCGGCTGAATGCCGAAACCCATGAAGCTCAACGTCGCGACCGTGAAGATCGCGTAGCCGAAGCGAACGCTTCCTTCCACGACGATCGGGGCCATGACGTTCGGGAGGATTTCAGCGAACAGGATGTACAGGACGGGCTCGTTGCGAAGGCGCGCCGCCGCCACGTAGTCGAGGTCGCGCTCGGACAAGACCGCCGCACGCACCGTGCGTGCGACGAGCGGAGCGAAGACCAACCCGATCACGCCGATAACGGCCGAGGTCGAGTGACCGATCGCCGCCAGAGCCAGCAGCGCAATGATGACCATCGGCAGAGCGAGCAGGGCGTCGATCACGCGGCCGACGAGCTCATCGAGAGCGCCGCGAAAATAGCCCGTCACGAGCCCGAGCAGCACGCCGAGGCCCACACCGAGCGCGGTCGCGAGCGGCGCTACCTCGAGGATGTCGCGCGCGCCTACGACGACTCGCGAGAACACGTCGCGCCCGAGTTGGTCGGTGCCGAACCAGTGCGCGGGCGAGGGCGCGGACAACGCGTTCAAGATGTCGTCCGCGAACGGATCGAAAGGGACGATGTGGCGGCCGCAGAGGGCACAGGTGGCCCAGAACGCCACGATGAGCACACCGCTCACGAACGTGCCGCGGCGCGGCAGCGCAGGCCAGGTGAGCCTCATTCGGCCTCGCTCGGGCGCAGGCGCGGATTGAGCAGCGCATGCAGAGTGTCGGCGGCGAGACCGGCCAGCGCATAAATGACGCCGACCATCAGCACGGCGGCCTCGAGCATCGGAAAATCCCGGTCGCGCGCCGCCGCATAGATCAGGCTTCCGATGCCCGGATAGCGGAACAGCGTCTCGACGACCACCAGTCCGCCCATGAGATACCCGAGCTGTGTTGCGGTGACGGTGATCGTGGGGAGGAGCGCGTTGCGCAGCACGTGACGCCAGAGCACCGTCCGCCGATGCAGTCCTTTGAGCACCGCGGTGCGCGTGTAGTCCGCCGCGAGCGCCTCGAGAGTTCCGGCGCGAGCCATGCGCGAGAGATATCCGAATAGCACCAGCACGAGGGGCAGCGAGGGCAGCACGAGATGATGGAGCTGCACGGGGAGCGGCGCGCCGGGCGGCCAGGCGGCCGAGGTGGGCAGGAGCTTGAGCCAGATACCGAAGATCAGGATGAGCACGATCCCGGTGACGAACTCCGGCAGAATCGCCGCCGACAAGCCGATGAGGCCTAAGATGCGGTCGGAGAGACGCCCCGCACGCAACGCCGACCAGACCCCGCTCGCGATACCGAGCGGCACGACCAGCGCGAAGGCGACGGCGCCGAGCTTCAGGGAGTAGCCGAGAGCGCCCAGCACGAAGGGCGCGACCGGCGCCCGATAGCTGTAGGACTCGCCCATGTCGAGGGTCACGAAATGACGGATCCAATCCCAGTATTGAACGAACAGCGGCCGATCGAGCCCGAGCTCGCGATCGAGGGTCGCGACTGCGCGCGGATCGGCGAGTGGACCCAAGATGGCGCGCGCGACATCGCCCGGCAGGAGCTGTCCGCCGGCGAACACGATGGCGCTCAGCAGGGCGAGGGTCAACAGAGCGAGCGCGGCGCGCTTGCTTAGCATGGCGCCGATCCTCATGAGTGTTGCCGCACGAGCGCTTCCTCGCTACCGCAGAGGCTCCTCAGTAGTACCCGTGCGAGGACGCTGTCAAGGGTTTTGCTTGCTCGATTCCATCGACGAGGAGGCGATCCACGAATTCGTTGTAAAAGCACACGAGACCTTGGATTCGCCTCGCCTCGTGCACCGGATCGGGGTAGTACCAGACCATGTTCTCGTGGCGTTGTCCCTTGACGGTCAGATGATAGTAGTTGGCGATGCCCTTGTAGGGACAGCGCGAGATGTAGCGGCTGGGGGAGAGGAGGTCGAGGCGCGTATCGCAGATCGGCAAGTAGTAGCGCGTCGGCATGCCCGTTTCGAACAGGAAGGTGCCCCTGCGGGAATCGGCGACGGTCTCGCCGCCGACGACCACCTCGACGCGCCGGGAGGAGGGCAGGCAATCGATACGCCGAAACGGATCGCGCGCATGGACGAAGACTTCCTCATCTTCCTCGTACCAGTGGTCGATCTTGTTCCAGTAGAACGCCATGTGATCGGCGATCGGCGGGCAGCCTGGAACCGGGTCGAGATACCGCCAGCCGGCATCCTCCACGAGCGTCACGCCCGTATTGAGCGAGTAGTGCGTCGCGCTGCCCTTGAAGGGCGACTCCGACTTCGTCGCCGAGAGCATCAGATACTCCTGGTGCACATCCCGGATCGGAAAGTAGTAGACGGGCAGGTGATCGGACTCGTACATCACCAGGCCCTCGACGGTGTCGGCCACGGTGATCTGCCCGACCTCGATCCTCAGGCGCTTCGGTGAGGGCATGGTGAAGACGACGTAACCGGGCTCGAAGGGATACTGCGTGATCGTGTCGAGGATCGGGAAGTGCGGCCCGCGGCCGCGCAGATACGGCTTGCGCATCGAGATCAACTCCGGCTGAGAGAGCGGCTCACGCGGTCGAGCTTGAGGCCGGCCGCGATGGGGTCGAGACCGGTGATGTCCCTGCGCACCGGCACCAACAGATCGGGAAAATAGCTGATGATCAGCGGCGTCTCCTCGAGCAGCAGCGTCTGGATGTCGTGGGCCGCACGGCGCTGCGCCTCGAGGTCGAGCGCTTTCACGTAACGCGCCACCAGCGCATCGTAAGAGGCGCTCTTGAAATGCGCGCTGTTCCACGGCCCGCTCGAGAGCAGCGGATTGCCGAGCAAGGTATTCGGCACGCCGCGGTGCGCGTAATCCGTGATGCCGAGGGGGCTGTCGAGCCAATCCGACTGCCCGGGAAGGGATTTTCCATAGTAGAGCGCCTGCGTTTCGACCTTGAGCTCGATGCGGATGTCGATCGCCTTGGCGAAGTTCTGGACGAGCTGCGCATATTCGGGGATGTCGGTGTAGCGCTCGGTCGTGAGCGTGATGTCGAAGCCTGCCGCGACGCCCGCCGCCGCCATCAAGGCCCTCGCCTTTCCTATGTCCTGATCGCGCTGTGGAACGGTGGGGTCGGTGGAGGGGAACAGGGGCGCGAACGGACTGTCGTTGCCGAGCGCCCCCCTGCCGCGGCACAGCCCGGCGAGGAGCTTCTTGCGGTCGAGGCAGAGAGCGAGGGCCTGCCGCACCCGCTTGTCGGCGAAAGGCCCGGTGTCGCAGCGCATGTGGAGCTGGCGGTGGCTCGCGGAGCGAACCGGCAGAATCTTGATGTCGGGATTGGCGGACAGCGCAGGGCTCATGACCACCGGCACGGCATCGAGCAGGTCGACCTCGCCCGCCTGCAAGGCGATGAGGCGCGGTTGAATGTCCGCATAGAACTTGAGCTCGACGCGATCCGCGAGCGCCTTCGGGCCCCAGTACTCGGGATTGCGCACGAAGGTGGCGCCCTCGCGCGGCCGGTAGCTCTCGATCCGGAAAGGTCCCGTGCCCATGAACGCGCTCTCGTAATTGCCGCGATAGCTCGCGGGGAGGATCACGGCGTTGTAGTTGTCGATGGAGACCGCGTACGGGAAATTCCCGTTGGGCGCATCGAGGTGGAAGGCGACCGTGTAATCGTCGACCTTGCGCGTGCCGCCCTTCGACAGAAGGCCCCTGAACACCGACAGCGCGTTCGAGGTGCCGGTAGGGTCGGATAGCCGATCGAAGCTCGCCACCACATCCTCTGCGCGCATCTCCCGGCCGTCGTGAAACTTCACGTCCCGTCGTAGCTTGAAGGTCCAGACGCTCCCGTCCTCGTTGTGCGACCAGCTCTGCGCCAGCACCGGCTCGAGCGTGAGATCGGGCCTCGTGACGCAGAGAAACTCGGCAACCTGGAACAGGAGCTGGTAGCTCCCGCTATCGTTCACCCTTAGCGGATCGATTGCCCCGTGCGGCATCGCGACCCCCGCCCTGATCGTGCCGCCTGCGGCTCCGAGCGTCGTTCGCTCGGCCGAGCCGGTCGCCGAGCCGCTCGCTGCGCCGCTCGCCGTCTCAGCGCCGAATCCCCCGCCGGCGCCCAGGGCGCGGATGAGCGGCCAGCTCAGGCCGAGTCTCGTCGCGTGACGCAGAAAGAGGCGTCGATCGATGCGTCCGGCGAGAAGCTCGTCGAGCAACGCATTCTCGACCTCGCCGAGCGCCTCTCGGGCACTCACTCGCGCCGGCCGCTCACTCGAGGTCGCCGGAATTGACGCCCATCAGCTGGCGTCTCGCATAATGTAAGTGATTGGTGATGATCGCGACCGCGGCATCGGAATCGCGCGTGCGGATGGCGTCATAGAGCGCCACGTGCTGCTGATTGTATTCGACGATGCGCTGGGGAGTGAGCACCTTGTCCTTCATGGCATTCCACTGACTGTGCGTGCGCACGGCGTTGATCTGCCGATAGACCCACACCATGAGCGGATTGCGGGTGGCATCGCAGAACATCTGATGGAAGTCCGTGTCCCAGCGCGTGAAGCTCTCGGCGTCGGCGCTCGACTGCTCCATGCGCGCAATCGCTGCGGCCATGCGCTCGATGTCGCGCGCCGTCGCGTTCAGTACCGCGAGCCGCACCATGTTGGGCTCGATGCCGAGCCGCACGTCGATCAGCTCGAGCGGT
>DATHCO010000163.1:0-7386 GCA_035319505.1 Steroidobacteraceae bacterium
TCACGGCGCGCTTCATGGCGCGGCGGAACATCACGCGCTTCTCGATCTGCTGCGCGATGCTCTCGGCCACGAGCTGCGCATCGAGCTCGGGCTTGCGGATCTCCGAGATGTTGAGCCGCACATCCGGCACCGCCATGCGCAGCAGCTTCGCGGTCTCACCGCGCAGCTTCTCGATGTCCTCACCCTTCTTGCCGATCACGATGCCGGGACGCGCGGTCTGGATCGTGATGTTGACCTTCTTGGCGGCGCGCTCGATCTGCACGCGGCTCACCGAGGCGTCGGCGAGCTTGCGCTTGAGGAACTGGCGCACCCGGAAATCAGTGTGCACCAGCGCCGGAAACTCCTTCTTGCCGGCGTACCACTTGGACGCCCAGTCGCGCGTGATGCCGAGCCGTATGCCGAGCGGATTGACTTTCTGACCCATGATTGCCCAGTCCTTCCTGCCGTCAGTCCTTCCTGCCGTCGCTGACCTGCACCATGATGTGGCTGTTGCGCTTGACGATGCGGTTGCCGCGACCCTTGGCGCGCGCGTGGAAGCGCTTGAGCACCGGCGCGGCATCGATCTCGATGCGCGCCACCTTGAGCTCGTCGATGTCGGCGCCGAGATTGTTCTCGGCGTTCGCAATCGCCGACTCCAGCACCTTGAGCACCAGCCGCGCGCCCTTCTTCGGCATGAACTTCAGCGTGTTCACCGCAAGCGTCGCGGACTTGCCGCGAATCGTGTTCACCACGAGTCGGCACTTCTGCGGCGAGATGCGCGCGTAGCGCAACACGGCTTTGGTTTGCATGCCTTACTCCGCCACCGTTACTTTCTTGTCGCCGGAATGCGCCTTGAAGGTGCGCGTCGGCGCGAACTCACCGAGCTTGTGGCCGACCATGTTCTCCGACACCAGTACCGGCACGTGCAGGCGGCCGTTATGCACGGCGATGGTCAAACCCACCATGTCCGGCACGATCATGGAACGGCGCGACCAGGTCTTGATCGGGCGGCGGTCGTTCTTCTGACTCGCCGTTTGCACTTTATTGGCCAAGTGCAAATCCACGAACGGGCCTTTTTTGAGCGAACGAGGCACTTGCGTTTCTCCTAGATCCGTTTGTTCCTGCGGCGCTGAATGATCATTGCATCCGTGCGCTTGTTGTGGCGCGTCTTGTAGCCCTTGGTCGGCAGGCCCCACGGGCTCACCGGATGGGGATTGCCTTGCCCGGACTTGCCCTCTCCGCCGCCGTGCGGGTGATCGACCGGGTTCATGACCACGCCGCGTACCGTCGGGCGCACACCGAGCCAACGCACGGCGCCCGCCTTGCCGAACACGCGCAGGTTGTGCTCATCGTTTCCCACCTCGCCGATCGTGGCGCGACAGTCGACGTGGACCTTGCGGATCTCGCCCGACTTCAGGCGAACGCTGGCGTAGACGCCCTCGCGCGCAGCGAACTGGGCCGAGCTACCGGCGCTGCGCGCGAGCTGGCCGCCTTTTCCGACCTTGAGCTCGATGTTGTGAACGGTGCTGCCGACCGGGATGTGCCGCAGCGGCAATGCATTGCCCGCCTTGATGGGAGCGTCGGCTCCCGAGCGGATCTCATCACCGGGCTGCACGCCCTTGGGCGCCAGGATGTAGCGGCGCTCTCCGTCCTGGTACAGCACCAAGGCGAGATGCGCGGTGCGATTCGGGTCGTACTCGAGCCGCTCGACGATGCCCGTGATGCCGTCCTTGTCGCGCTTGAAATCGATCACGCGGTAGCGCTGCTTGTGGCCGCCTCCGATGTGGCGCACCGTTTGGCGGCCCGAATGGTTGCGCGCGCCGCTCCGATTTTTCTTCGCGGTGAGCGAGGGGAGCGGACCGCCCTTGTGCAGGTGCGTGCGGTCGACCTTCACGACAAAGCGCGTGCCGGGGGAGGTTGGTCTCATCTTGATGAGTGCCATGGGTGCTCCTACTTCGCCGCGCCGGCGAAATCGATCGATTGCCCCGCTTGCAATCGCACATAGGCCTTCTTGTAGCCGCTGCGCTTTCCGGCCACATTCCTGAAGCGCCGGGTCTTGCCAGGCTTGTTGAGCAAGTTGACGCCCTCGACTTTCACTTCGAACATGAGCTCGACGGCGTCCTTGACCTCGGTCTTGGAGGCATCGCTCCGTACGCGGAAGACGTATTGATTGCCTTTGTCGGCGATGGTCGCCGCCTTCTCGGACACGTGCGGCTGAATCAGCACGTCCATCAATCGCTCCTTATTCATGCGTGCCTCCGCTTTCCTGTGCACCGGCGAGACGCTGCTCCAGGAGCCTCAGCGCACCGACGGTGGCGAGCACCTTGTCGTGCTTCATGAGGGAGAGCGGGTCGAGCGAGGCGACCGGTACGACATCGACGTGAGGGAGGTTGCGCGCTGCCAGAAAGAGCTTCTCCTCGTAGGCCTCGACCAGGATCAACGCGCGCTCGAGGCCGAGCTCGGCCAGCTTGGCGACCAGCAACTTGGTTCGAGGTTGAGCGACCTCCACGCTCTCCACCGCGACCAGACGGCCCTGACGGAGGAGCTCGGAAACCATCGATTGCATCGCGGCCCGATACATCTTGCGGTTGATCTTCTGCGAGAAATCGCGCGGCCGCGCGGCGAAGGCCCGACCTCCGCCGGCCCACAAGGGACTGCGGATGGACCCGGCCCGCGCCTGCCCCGTGCCCTTCTGGCTCCACGGCTTCTTGCCGCCGCCGCGCACTTCCGCACGGGTTTTCTGCTGCTTCGTTCCCGCGCGCCCGCCGGCCAGGTAGGCGGTGACGACTTGATGAACCAGCGCTTCGTTGTAGGCGCGGCCGAAAGAGGCATCCGATAGCTCGATCTCGCTCCGGGCCCCTGCCTTCATTAATTCGAGTTTCATGGCGGTGCTTCCCGTCGGCTATTTCTTATCCGGCTTGCCGCCCTTCGCCGGCGCGGCCGCCTTTGCGGCGGGGGCCGCCGCTGGCTTGGTGCCGCCCGGGGCAGGGGCGCCCGCCCCCGCCGCCGCCTTCTGGGGCATGAGACGCTTGCGGCGCGCCCAGGATTCTGCCTTGAAGGAGGGGCGCACGATCACGCGACCGCCCTCGGATCCGGGAACGGCGCCTGAGATCAGCAGAAGATTGCGTGGTACGTCGACCTCGACGATGCGCAAGTTCTCCACGGTGCGATTGCGCACCCCCATGTGCCCGGACATGCGCTTGCCCTTGAACACCCGACCCGGCGTCTGACGCTGGCCGATCGAGCCGGGCGCGCGATGCGAGACCGAATTGCCGTGGCTCTTCATGCCGCCCGCAAAATTGTGCCGCTTCATCGTGCCGGCGAAGCCCTTGCCGAGCGTCGTACCGGTGACATCGACAATTTGCCCGACCTTGAACATGTCGACCTTGAGCTCGCCGCCCGCGGCGAGCGATTCACCCTCGCCCTTGTTCAGGCGGAATTCCCGGGAAGCATCGCCCGCAGCGACGTTTGCCTTGGCGAAGTGACCGGCGAGCGCCTTCGTCACGCGCGAGGGGCGACGGCTTCCGATCGTGACCTGGACCGCGCGATAGCCGTCGCTGGTCTCGCTCTTGATCTGTGAAATGCGGTTAGGCAGCGCCTCGACGACCGTCACGGGTACCGTGACCCCGGCGTCGGTAAAGATGCGCGTCATGCCGCACTTGCGGCCAACCAGACCGATGCTCATTGTCGATCCTCACACGGCGGGAAAAAAGAGCCCGCATTCGTTGCAACCAGGCCGGCGGTTTGGATTCACGAGACCCCAGAGCCCTCAGCCGAGTCGAGCCTCGACCTGTTGGGACAGCTGGCGTCGGAACCCACGCGCTCCGGCCCGCGAAAAAGACCGCGAAGTATACCCGAAAGCGCCTGGGCGGCAAGTCCGCATGGGCGGCCGGGCCGACCCAAAGGCCGCCGGGGCGCCCCGCCCTCGCGGGCGGGGGCCAACGCCCCTGCGGCGCGGCTAGCGACCCCAGTGGTAGCTAGCCGTCAGGTAATACTCCCGCCCGTAGACGTTGTAATTAAAGATGTTATAGGGCTGGTTATAGGTCCCCTGGTAACTATGGTCGTCGGGCGGCATGCGGTTGAACACATTGTTCATCGCGAGCGAGAGCTCGAGCGAGGGGACCGGGTGGTAGGCGACGCTCAGGTCCATGATCGTCCAGACGCCCACCGTGCCGGCCCCGGGCTGGCTGTAGCCCTCCGGGACCTCCTGGGAAATGAAATTGGGCGAGCGGCCGTAGTGCTCGACATAGGCGGTGGCGCTCAGGGGCCCGCGAGTCCAGGTCACCGCCAGGTTGCCCTTGGTCTTGAACTCGGTGCTGTAGAACGGATCGTTGAGATCGTTGATGAGCGGATCGCCCGGGTACAGCTGGTAGGTGTGCAGCAGCATGTCGGTCCATGAACCCTCGAACTCGAGCTGGCCGTAGCGGGCGATGTCGATGAGGTACTTGAGGTCGACAATGAACACGCCGACGTTCTCCTGCGAGACGTTCTGCTTCGCCGTGAAGACCGACACGAGCGCGCCCGCAGCGTTGCGCGTCACGTCGGCGAGCGCCGCGACGCAGGTCGGCGAGCTGATGTCGAGCTGCCCCAGCCGGCACGCGGCCTCGGTCTCGAGGATCTTGTTCGGGTCTGCCGTCGCCACCTCGTCGCGGATCGCGTACTTGATGTAGTCGAGGGTGAGCTGCGCGCGCTCGAGCGGCCGTGCCTCCAGCCCTAAGTCCCAGACCTTCGCGGTGATCGGTGCGAGGTGGGTGTTTCCCGAGGTCTGCCCGAAGATCGTCTCGTTGAAGTACGGGCAGTTGCCGATGGTTGCGGTGGTGTAGCCGTTCTTGTAGCAGTTGTAATAATCGGTCAGGGCTTCATAGTAGCCGTTCAAGCCCTGGAACTCGTCGGCCAGGGTCGGCGCCTTGAAGGCGGTTCCGTAACGGCCGCGGAACGCGAGCTCCTTGAGGGGCTTGAATTCCACGCTCGCGTTGTAAGTGCCCTTGTCGACGCTCGCGCCCTCGACCCGATAATCGTCGTAGCGGCCGGAAAGATCCGCCTTCAGCATCGACATGATCGGCAGCGAGAGCTCCACGGTGCCTGCATAGCGCGAGCGGTGGCCGGAGCCCGAGGTCGAGGTGTAGCCGAAGGTCTCGGTGGTCCCGGCCGCGTTGGGTAAATAGCGCGGATCGGGCTGGTAGTTCCAGCCCTGATCGCCGCCCTCGACCTGGAGCGCGAGCCCCGCATCGCCGCCCGGCAGGGTGAAGAGCTTCGGGCTCGATACCAGCGACCGCGCCATGCTCTCCTCGGTGTAGGAGTAGTTCGTGGCGTAGCCGCTGAAGCTCGCGTACTCGGCCGGCGTGATCGGCTTGTAGAACTGCGCGTAGTTCGGCTCGTAGATGTAGGCCGCGAGCGTCGGGTCGTAGCCGATCTGCGGGCCGTAGATCTGCGAGAAGAATGCCTCGATCGGCTGTGTGAAGAAAAGGTGCGTCGCCTCGGTGAGCCGATTGTCCGAGTAGGTCATGTCGGCAAGCCAGGTCCAGCTCGAGCCCCACGAGCCTTTGATGCCGACGGTGCCGCGCACCGAGTTGGTGGTGTTCTTGTTGAGCGTGTCGTTGAGGCCGCCCGACTCCTCGGGCGCGAACAGGTGCTGCAGGCTGAACACGTTGGAGCCGATGGGTGCGAGCCGCGGATCCTCGTAGTAAGAGAGCGGGCTCGTCGGGTCTTCGGTGCTGTTGAAGCCGTTGGGACCCACGCTGAAGCGCACGTCCTCGTGGCTCAGCAAAGCATCGCCGTAGACCTGCAGCCGCTCGCTCACGTCGTAGGTCGAGTGCAGATAGAACTGCACCTGCTCGTCGGCGTTGAGCGAGGTGAAGGCGCCGTCGTAGACCGTACCGCAGTACTTGCCGAGCTCGGGTTGCCCCGCGACGATCGGCTGCGACGCCGGCCGCACCGTGTGCGACCACAGGCTCGCGACGTTGGCGCAGTTTGCGGGATCCTCGAACGGATAGAGGCTCCCGTTGGGGAACGGATTCTCGGCAAAGATCCAGAAGTCCTTCTCGGCGGTCTGCGGGGTCGAGCCCTCGTTGTAGTACTGGCTCGTGAGGTGGCGCTGATAGCCCCAGATCGGGTTCTGATCCTCGTACTGCGCGCCTGCGATGACGTTGAAGTCGCCGATCGAGCGGCCGTCGGCGATGGCAATGCGCCGGTCGGCACCGCCGCCGTCGTCATAGAAGCCGTAGCGCGCATCGATCATGGGACCGTCCAGGTGCGTCTTCATGACGACGTTCACCACCCCGGCAATCGCATCCGAGCCGTAGATCGACGACTGGCCGCCCGGCAGGACGTCGATGTGATCGACCAGCACCGTGGGAATGCCGGCAATGCTCACGAACGACTCGGTGCCGTTGTAGAGTGCGGGGTAGTTCGCGAAGGGCAGCCCGTTGATCATGTAGCGGGTATACGAGGGGTCGAGACCGAAGAAGCTCGTCACCTTCGCGCCCGGCGTGAAGCCGTTGTAGAACTGCCCGTTCTGCACGCTCCCGGTCGCGAACGAGACCCGCTGCAGCGCCTCGGCAACGTCGGCGAAGCCCCTGGCCTCGATCTCCTGCGCGCTGATCGAGAGTACCGGCGTGAACGCCTGCACGTCCGTCGAGCGGATCAGCGACCCGGTGACCACGATCTCCTCGAGATCGGCCTCGTTCTTCTTCTTGGCATCGGCTCCCTCGGTCTCGGCCGCGCCGGCGACCGTGATCGAGAGCGCTGCGCCCGCCCAAAGGGCAAGAAAGCCTCTGCCAGGGTGCGTCGTGCGCCTCCGGCACCCGCTCGTCATGGTCTCTCCCTCGGCGCTGCGTTCAGCGAGACCGGGCGCCGCTCGATGTCAGTTCAGCTTGATCTGCACGTCCACCCCGGCGGGGAGCTCGAGCTTCATCAGAGCGTCGACCGTCTTGTCGGTGGGGTTCAAGATGTCCATCAGGCGCTTGTGGGTGCGGATCTCGAATTGATCGCGCGCATCCTTATCGCCGTGCGGTGAAACCAGCACCGTAAAGCGCTCCATCTTGATCGGGAGCGGAACCGGACCCTTGACGGTGGCTCCGGTGCGCTTGGCGGTATCGACGATCTCGCGCGCCGACTTGTCGATCAGTCGGTGATCGAACGCCTTCAGGCGAATACGAATATTTTGATTGGCCATAAAATCTTGCTTCCCAGGCGCCTACGCCATAGA
Organism: Steroidobacteraceae bacterium; assembly: GCA_035319505.1. Lineage (GTDB taxonomy): Bacteria > Pseudomonadota > Gammaproteobacteria > Steroidobacterales > Steroidobacteraceae > Bog-1198. Next base: position 7,187 of record DATHCO010000163.1, read on the forward strand.
CCCAGCGCTTGCGCGCCCATACGACGGGACCACACGCGCGGCCCCGCCCCGAAAACTTCAGCTCAGGTGATGATCTTCGAGACCACGCCGGCGCCGACGGTCTTGCCGCCCTCGCGAATGGCAAAGCGCAGCCCCTGCTCCATCGCAATCGGGGAGATCAGCTCCACCACGATCTTGATGTTGTCCCCCGGCATCACCAT
>DATHCO010000164.1:0-3054 GCA_035319505.1 Steroidobacteraceae bacterium
GCCGGCGCGATGTGCGTGACGCCCTGGAACACGAGCTCCGGGAGACCGAGCGCGTTGCGCCTGAGCTGCGGATTCGCAGCCGAGTGATCGGGATCGTCGGCCAAGGGTGATCTCTCCTCGCTGGTTTCGAAAGCGTACCGCCCTAATCGTGCCCGAGTCGTGCCCGAATCGCGCTCGACTCGGGTGCTCCCCCGCGCCCCGTTCTACCACGTCTGGGAGGCCCTCGTCCCCGCGCGTAGAATGGCATCCCCCGCGTACAATAATCACTAAGTGGGAGCTCGAGCTATGAAGGATATCAAGGCGGCGGTGATCGGGACGGGTGCGGCCGGGCGATTTCACGTGCAGGCTTACCGCAAATGTCCGCACACCGAGGTGACCGCGGTGTGCAGCCGCGACTCGCAACGAGCGCAGGCGTTCGCCCAAGAATTCGGCGTCCGGTCATATCTCTCGATCGATGAGATGCTCGCCAAGGAACGGCCGGACGTGGTCACCGTGGCGACCTTGGAATGGGAGCACGAGAGCCCGGTCATTACTTCGCTCGAGGCGGGATGCCACGTGCTCTGCGAGAAAATCATGGCACACACAGTTCCGATCGGCGAGAGGATGGTCGCCGCGGCTCGGCGAGCCGGACGCACTCTCGGAGTGAACTACAACTATCGCGCCGTCCCGGCACACGCGCTCATCAAGGAAGAGCTTGCGCGCGGCGGCTTCGGCGAACCCGCGCTTTTTACCGCCCGCATGCACACCTATCTTTGGGCGCACCTCGTCGATCTCATGCGCTATTTCTTCGGTGATCCCGCGGAAGTCGTGGCGGCGATCGTGGAGGATCCCACGGTGCGCCCGCAGGCCACGCCCCATGCGGGGCGGGCGTGGATGTATGCGGCGGACATGGTGTATCACCCCTCTGTCGCCGCCTCGGCCGCCTTTCGCTATCGCAACCCCGACTTCGTCGCGACACTCTCCGGATCGGCCCTCGTTCCCTATTCGCAGTGCTTCTGGTCGTTTTCGCTCTATGGCAGGCGGGGCGCCCTCACGGTCGAGGCGGCGACCGGAGACAACCTCGCCGGCACTCCGGGTCTCGGGCCGCTCGCGCTGCGCATCCGCAAGTTGCCGCCCTGCTCTTACCCGCAGTCGTTCGATCTGGCGGTCATGGCGTTCGTGGAGGCCCTGCACCAGGGCAAACCACCACCGGTGAGCGGTGAGGACGGCCTCGCGGCCATGCGTCTCGAGGCCGCAGTCGCCGAGGCGGCCCGTACGGGCCGCGCGATCGCGCTCACGACTCCGTCGGCGCTCGCCGCATCGGCGCCGCCAACGGCGGGACCCACAACCCGCGTGAACTCGTGAGCGCACTCTCCAAGGGCAGTGGCGCTCCGGCCGACGATGGGGGCAGCAGCCTCGCCCGAGCCAATCCGCTCACGCAGGACGAGCTCGTGCGGTTTCGCCGAGACGGCTTCGTCGTGCTCAGGAAACTGTTCTCGCCCGAGGAGATCGCTGAAATTCGCGATACCTTCATGGCCATGGCGGCACACGGGCCTGTTGAAGGGCTGTCCGAGAAGAAGCCGGCGATGAATCGCGGCGCGACGCCCGAGTACGGACCGGGAGATCCGCTCGCGCTCTATCCCCGGATGCTCCATCCCCACAAGCACCTGGATAAGCCGGTCGGGCCGCTGAGCCTGAGGTACATGCTGCATCCCAAGCTCGAGCCGATCCTCACGGCATTGTTCGGCGAGGAGCCGGTGGCGGTGCAAAGCATGTTCTACTTCAAGCCGCCGGGCTCGCGCGGTCAGGATCTGCATCAGGATAATTATTATCTGCGCGTGAAGCCGAAGACCTGCGTGGCAGCATGGGTCACGATCGACGATGCGGACGAGGACAACGGCGGCATGCGCTGCGTCCCGGGTACCGGGAGCTACCCGCTTCAGTGCCCGGAGGAGTCTGACCTGTCGGAGTCGTTCACCACCGAGCATGTCGCCCCGCCGGCCGGAAGTCGGGCGCAGGCGCTCACGCTCGAGGCCGGGGATGTACTGTTCTTCAACGGCAGCGTGATTCACGGCAGTGGACCGAATCTTAGCGCGACCCGGTTTCGGCGCGCCTTCATTTGCCATTACGTGCCGCTCGGTACCACGGAGCTCAGCGACTGGTACTCGACGCCCGTCCGGTTCAACGGCGAGCTGCGCTCGATTCCGGCAGCGACGGGCGGCGGCCCGTGTGGTAGCACTGGGGACGGCGCCCAGGGACCGCACTGAGGGGTGCGCGCTCGGACCGCACTCACCGCGGTGCGCGCGGGCCGCACTCAGCTAGTCGTAAATCGTGAACACATCCGTGTGCGGATCGATCTGGCGAGAGCTTCCGGAGGCGTAGAACGCGAACACGTCCCCCTCGAATTCGTCGATCGTATTCTTGATGTACAGCATCTTGTATCCATCCGAGAATCCGACCTCCTGCTCGACGGTCCCTGCCACGACCTGATATCCAGTCGTCATGGCGAGAGTCTGACAGAAGTTTTGCCCTGCGGATCCTGCGGCAATCTCGCAGGCGACGATCCAGATCGTGCCGCTCGAGCTACCCCGCAAAGGTGCAAGCATGGGCAGATCACTCTTGTCGATGGCTCTGTAATGGAGGCCGCCAAGGTACAGCCGACCCGGACCCCCATGGCTGTTGATCACGATGTTGATCAATCTGTACCCAAATGTCTCCAAAGAGACGCGCTGCGCGTCATCAATATATTGCAGCAGCATCCCTATGTTCGCGCCTGGCGCGGCGGATACGGTTTGCCACATCTTGTAGAGCGGCCCGGGAACATCATGCGTGTTGATCACGAGAGAGGGTTCGATCATCCGGATCATGGAGACACTCCGATTTGTGCGTCCGCCGGCGCCGGCGCTGGCGACTCAAGAGGTAAAATGACTGCCGACGACTAGATGATCGTATTCGCCGGGTAAAAAGCGACATCGGGCTAGTGTCCTGAATCAGAAATTCGCCGGCATTCGAACGCCGCGGCGCCCCGCCCGCTGCGTTGCTGCTCCCTTGAATACGCTAAAGTATTCGCGGTCG
>DATHCO010000165.1:0-17753 GCA_035319505.1 Steroidobacteraceae bacterium
CTTGCGGCCGTCGAGACCTGCTGCGAGCTTGTCGGGATCGACGCTCGCCTCGCTCAGCACCGGCTCGCCCGGATTCCATCCGTGCTCCTTGAGGTAAATGCCGACGCTCGCGCACACATCCGACCAATTGGTCCACAGGTCGACGCGACCGTCGGCGTCGGCATCGACGCCGTAGCGGCGGTAGTTGGACGGCATGAACTGCGGTGCGCCCATCGCACCTGCGTAGGAGCCCTTGATGGTCAGGGGATCGAGCTTCATGTCGCGCGTCAACAAGAGGTATTGCTCGAGCTCATCGCGAAAGAACTTCGATCGCGGCGGGTAGTCGAACGCGAGAGTCGCCAGGGCATCGAGCACGCGATAGGATCCCGTGAGGCGGCCGTAGTAGGTCTCCACGCCCAGAATGGCCGCCAGGTACTCCGGGGCGACACCGGAGCGGATGCTCGCGCGGTCGAGCTCTTGACGGTGTGCGAGCCAGAATTCGGTGCCCTCGCGGATGCGCCGGTCGCTCACGAAGATCGGGCGATACTCGTACCACAACTTGGCCTTCTCGGCCGGGCGATCCATCGCCTCGATGATGGCCGGCTGAAGCTGCACGGCCGCGAGAAGCTTGCGGAGCTTGCGTTTCTTGAAGCCGTAGTGGTCGGCCATCTGCGCGATGAAGGTCTTGACCGCGTCGCGGTGCGTGTCGAGGGTCGCTGCGCGACTCGCCGGCACGCCGAGCATGATCATGGCGAGCAGCAGGACGTTGAGGCGTTGCGCGCGCACCTTAGGAACGGGCTCCTAGGACCCTATGAGTTTGCGGTGTGAGTGAAGCGACATCAGGATTCCGAAGCCGGCGAGCAGCGTCACCATGGAGGTGCCGCCATAACTGATCAGCGGCAACGGCACCCCGACGACGGGCAGGATGCCGCTCACCATGCCGGAGTTGACGAAGACGTACACGAAGAAGCTCATCGCGATCGCGCCCCCGGTAAGGCGCGCGAACGTGTCTTGCCCTTGCATCGCCAGGTAAAGGGCTCGGGCGATCACCACGCCGTAGAGCGACAGGATCAGCAGCTGACCGAGCAATCCGAACTCCTCCCCGATGACCGCGAAAATGAAGTCGGTCGAGCGCTCGGGCAGAAACTCCAATTGCGCCTGGCTGCCGTTCATGTAGCCCTTGCCGAAGACCCCACCGGAGCCGATGGCGATCTGCGATTGGATGATGTGATAGCCCGCCCCCAACCGATCGGTCTCTGGGTTCAGGAAGGTCAGAATTCGCTGCCGCTGGTAGTCGTGAATGAAATGCCACGCCCCCCAGGCCGCGGTGCCGAGCAGCGGTATCGATATCAGGATGATCCGAAACTGCATCCCGGCAAACAGCATGACGATGAGCCCCGAGGCGGCGATCAGGAGCGCGGTGCCGAGATCGGGCTGGGTGACGACCATCGCGGTCGGGATGACGATCAGTGTCCCCATGACCACGAGATCGAGGAAGGTCGGAGGCAGCGGGCGCTCGTGCATGTACCAAGCGCACATCATCGGTACCGCCAGCTTCATGATCTCCGAGGGCTGAAAGCGCAAGAATCCGACGTCCAGCCAGCGCTGAGCACCCTTGCCGATGTGGCCGGTGAGCGCCACCACCACCAGCAGCAAGATCCCGATGACGTAGGCGACGGGTGCGAACAGCCTCAAGTATTGCGGTGTCGATAGCCGCGCGAGGGCGAGGAAGGCCGTCACGGCGATCGCGATGTTACCCAGATGATGCTCGACCATCTTCAGGTTTTGCCCCGAGGCGCTGTAGACGACCAGAACTCCGATGCACACGATCAGCGCCAGCACGCCTGTCAAGGGCCCGTCCAAACCCAGCGCCCGCAAGGCGCGGCCCCCTGCGGTCAACGTGCGCCGCGTGCGCGAGGGCGAAAGCTCATCGAGTATCATTAGAAGATTGTGCTCGCTATCGGGGATGGGGTCGAGAGCGGGGAGAGTGTCTCGGCGAGGCCCCTAGCGCTCATGCAGGCGACTCAACATGCCAGTGAGCAGCGGCCACATCGCCGCCCCTATCACGGGCGCGAGCCAGCGCCCGAAGCTCGTCACGGGATTCCCCGTGGCGCCGTCAACCCAGAACAGAATGAACTGATATCCGGTCAACAATGCGAAAATCGTCAACGACTGCGACAGAACGGAGAACACGCGCAGTCGCAGCCGGAGGTGAGTCGCCCAGGCCGCCATCAGGGTGAGCGCGAGCGCATGCTGTCCGAGCACGACGCCGTTGATCACGTCGAGCGCAAGCCCGGATATGAAGGCCAAGGCAAGACCTCCGGCGCGCGGCGACTCGATCGACCAGTAAAAAACGACCAACACGAGGAAATCCGGTCGCAGCACGTCGAGGGCCGTCGGCAGGGGCAGCACCGCGAGCGCGAGCGCGACGAGCGCCGAGAGCGCCATCGGCATGCGGCGGATTCGCTCCTCGCGCATCATTGATTGGGACTCGCCGGTGCCGCCGGCCTTTCTGCGGCCGCTGCGCTCGAGGCGGGGGCTGCCTTGGCCGAGGGAGGCGGGTTTTTCGATAACGCGACCGGCGCAGCGCTCGGGCCGGACGCGGCGGTCAGTGCCGGCGCTGCGGTCGGGCCGGACGGCGAGGTGGGGCTCGCGTGCGGCGCCGCGGAGGGTTTCAGCCAGACGAACATGAGCTCGCGCGAGCGGTCGAGGGCAGCCGCGGGGCGCACGTCGACGTCAGCGAGCGACTGCGCCGGGTCGCGTTTGACCGCCGAGACCGTGCCGACGGGGTAGCCTTGAGGAAAGCCGCCGCCCAGTCCCGACGTGACCAACAGATCGCCCGGGATCACATCGGCGCTGGTGGGCAGGTACGGTAGCTTGAGTCGGCTCATGTCGCCCGTTCCAACCGCCACCGTGCGCAAGCCGTTGCGGTTGATCTGCACGGGGATCGCATGCGCCGGGTCGCTCACGAGGATGACCTCACTGGTGAGCTCTTCCACTCGGGCGACCTGACCGAAGACACCCCCGGCATCGAGCACGGCCTGCCCGACGAACACTCCGTCGTGGGCGCCCTTGTCGACCAGAACTCGCTCGCGAAACGCGTCGAGATCGACGTCCATGATGTCACCGATCAGGAACCGACTGGATACCCCGGCGGTGCTGTCGCGCAGGGCCCGCAGGCGCTGGCTCTCGGCCTCGAGCGCCTCATAGCGCTGCAGCTTGAACTGCGCCACCCGGAGCTCCGCCCGAAGCTCGGCATTATCGGCGCGCAGCGCATCGCGCGTGGTGACACTCTCTCGAAACCAATGCCAGCCCTCGAACGGGCTCTCGACGGCGACCTGCACCGGATAGGCCACCACCGACAGGGCGCGCCGGATCTTGCCGAGGTGATCATAGCGCTTGTCGACGATGATCAAGGCGAGTGAGAGCAGAGAATACAGAACACAGCGAAGCAGCAGCCCAGTCGTACGGGCCGACGAGTCGGTATTACGAAATGCGACCATGAACAGGCGAACGAGTCGCTTGCATCACTCCAGTCCGAAGATGCCGGGCCCGTGTTCCTCGGTGAGCTCGAGGATCCGGCCGCCGCCGCGGGCGACGCAGGTGAGCGGATCATCCGCCACCACGACGGGAAGACCCGTCTCCTCCATGAGCAGCTTATCGACGTCGCGCAGCAACGCTCCGCCGCCGGTGAGCACGATACCGCGCTCGGCGACGTCGGCTCCGAGCTCGGGAGGGGTCTGTTCGAGGGCCTGCTTGACGGCGCCCACGATGCCCTGCAGGGGCTCCTGCAGCGCCTCGAGTATCTCGTTCGAATTGAGCGTGAAGCTGCGCGGCACCCCTTCGGAAAGATTGCGTCCCTTGACGGAGATCTCCCGCACCTGCTGGCCGGGATAGGCGGAGCCGATCTCGAGCTTGATCCGCTCGGCCGTGGCCTCGCCGATCAAGATGCCGTAATTGCGCCGCACGTAGTTGGTGATCGCCTCATCGAACTTGTCGCCGCCGATGCGCACGCTCGCCGCGTAAACGATGCCGTTCAGCGAGATGACTGCCACCTCGGAAGTGCCACCGCCGATATCGAGCACCATCGAGCCGCGTGCCTCTTGGACCGGCAAGCCGGCCCCGACGGCTGCCGCCATGGGCTCGGGGACGATATCGACGCTGCGTGCGCCGGCGCCTTCGGCCGATTCCTTGATGGCTCGGCGCTCGACCTGAGTGGAGCCGAATGGCACGCAGACCAGCACCCGGGGGCTCGGGCTCAAGAAGCGGTTGCCGTGCACCTTCTTGATGAAATACTGCAGCATTTTCTCCGTGTAGGTAAAGTCGGCGATCACCCCGTCCTTCATGGGGCGCACGGCGGTGATGTGACCCGGCGTCCTCCCCAGCATGTTCTTTGCTTCGACGCCCACCGCCACGATGATCTTGCCTCCGCGCGTGGGCTCGTCTTGCACTGCGACGACCGAGGGCTCGTTGAGCACGATGCCCCGCTCGCGCACGTAAATCAGTGTATTCGCGGTTCCAAGATCGATGGAGAGGTCATTGGAGAAATAACCTCTGAGGCGTTTGAACATGGGCAATTAATTTCGTGCGAAAGGGGGTGAAAAAAGTTGCGCTAATTTAGCAACCGACACGACTTTCAGCAAGGCAACGTGTATCATGATTTATGCCTATTTTTGCGCACTCGCGCGCACTTTGAACACTTCGCATGAGCCTGACCCGTCAAGACGTCGAAAAGATCGCGCACCTCGCGCGCCTCTCCATCACCGAGCAAGAGATGCCGGTCTACGTCACCAGCTTGTCGAGCATCGTCGACTTCGACGCCGAGTTGTCTCGCGTCCAGACCGGGAGCGTCGAGCCGATGGCGCACCCCCTCGACGACCAGCGCCAACGCCTGCGCCCCGACGTGGTATCGGAAACGGACCACCACGAGAAGTATCAAGCCAATGCGCCCAGGGTCCAAGCGGGCTTGTACGTCGTCCCGCGAGTGATCGAGTAAACGTCTGAGTCCATGATGCTGCACCACCTTTCCATCGGCGAACTCGCCGAGCGCTTGGCGAGCCGGCAAATTTCGAGCGTCGAGCTCACGCGGCACTTCCTCGAGCGGGTCGAGCGGTTCAATCCGAGCTTGAACGCCCTCATCACGGTAACGGCCGATGAGGCGCTTGCCGGCGCCGCGGCCGCGGACCGGCGCTTCGCCGCCGGGGAGCGGGGCCGGTTACTCGGCATCCCGCTCATTCATAAGGACATTTTTTGCACCGACGGGGTTCGTACCAGCTGCGGCTCGCGCATGCTCGACAACTTCATCGCGCCCTACGATGCCACGATCGTCGCGCGCTTGAAATCGGCCGGCGCCGTCATGCTGGGCAAGGCCAACATGGACGAGTTCGCGATGGGCTCTTCCAACGAGACGAGCTACTACGGACCGGCCAGGAATCCCTGGGACAGGACCAAGGTGCCGGGCGGCTCCTCCGGCGGCTCCGCGGCCGCCTCGGCCGCGAGGCTTGCGCCTTATACGACCGGAACCGACACGGGCGGCTCGATCCGCCAGCCTGCGGCGCTCACCGGCATCACGGGAGTGAAGCCCACCTATGGGCGAGTCTCCCGCTACGGGATGATCGCATTCGCCTCGAGCCTCGACCAGGCGGGGGTCCTGGCTCGAACGGCGGCCGACGCCGCCGCGGTGCTGGCCGTCATGGCCGGCTTCGACCCGAGAGACTCGACCAGCGTCGATGTGCCGGTGCCCGACTATCCGGCGCTGCTCGACGCTCCGCTCAAGGGGCTCAAGATCGGCTTGTTGCGCGAATTCTTCGACGGCTTGGAGAGTCGTAATGCGGCGCTAATCCAGGATGCGTTGAAGGTCTACATGTCGCTCGGGGCAGACACGGTCGAGGTCAGCCTGCCGCACCTGCCGATGTCGGTGCCCACCTATTACGTGGTCGCACCGGCGGAGTGCTCCTCGAACCTGTCGCGCTTCGACGGGGTACGCTACGGATATCGATGCTCGCAGCCGAGGGACCTCACCGACCTGTACGAGCGGTCGCGCGGCGAAGGGTTCGGCGCGGAGGTCAAACGGCGCATCATGACGGGCACCTACGTGTTGTCGGCCGGGTATTTCGACGCCTACTATTTGAAGGCGCAAAAGGTGCGCCGCTTGATCACGGATGATTTTCGCGCGGCCTTCGCCAAGGTGGACGTCGTGGTCGGGCCTGCCACGCCCACCCCCGCGTTCCCCATCGGCGCCAAGATCGACGATCCGGTTACCATGTACCTCAACGACATCTACACCATCGGCGCAAATCTCTCGGGCCTGCCCGGTATCTCCGTGCCCTGCGGGTTCATCGACGCTCTGCCGGTGGGGCTGCAGTTGATCGGGCCGCATTTTTCGGAAGCGAAGCTGCTCTCGGCCGCGCATCACTTTCAGAGCGCCACGACGTGGCACACGCACACGCCGGCGGGGTACGAGTGATGAGCGACTGGGAAGCAGTCATCGGGCTGGAAATCCACGCGCAGCTCGCCACGAAGTCGAAGATCTTCTCGGGGTCGGCGACTGCGTACGGCGCCCTGCCCAACACGCAGGCCGATCTGGTCGACCTGGCGTATCCCGGCGTTCTGCCGGTGCTGAATGCCGAAGCCCTGCGCATGGCGGTCAAGTTCGGCCTCGCCATCGGCGCCAGGATCGCCCCGCGCTCGATCTTTGCGCGCAAGAACTACTTCTACCCCGACCTGCCGAAGGGCTATCAGATCAGCCAGTACGAGAGGCCGGTGGTCGGCAAGGGCGCGATCAGCATCATGCTGGATGATGGCGCCGCGAAGACCATCGGCGTGACGCGCGCGCACCTCGAGGAGGATGCGGGCAAGTCGCTGCACGAGGGGCTCGCCAACGCGAGCGGCATCGACTTGAATCGCGCCGGTACGCCGCTCCTGGAGATCGTGTCCGAGCCCGACATGCGCTCGGCGAAAGAGGCCGTCGCGTACATGAAGAAGATCCATACGCTCGTCCGCTATCTCGAGATCTGCGACGGCAATATGCAGGAGGGATCGTTCCGCTGCGACGCCAACGTGTCGGTGCGGCCGCGCGGCTCGGCAAAATTCGGGACGCGTGCGGAAATCAAGAATTTGAATTCCTTCCGATTCGTCGAGAAGGCCATTCAACACGAGATCGCCCGGCAGATCGAGCTGATCGAGAGCGGCGGCAAGGTCGTGCAGGAGACCCGTCTGTACGATTCGGACAAGAACGAGACGCGCTCGATGCGCTCCAAAGAGGAAGCGAACGACTACCGCTACTTCCCGGATCCCGACCTCTTGCCCGTGGAGGTCGACGAGGCCTTCATCGCCTCGGTTCGCGCGGGGCTCCCCGAGCTTCCCGACGAGAAGGCAGCGCGATTCATGCGCGATTTCGGCCTATCGGCCTACGATGCGGGCGTCCTCACCTCGAGCCGCGAAATCGGCGACTACTTCGAGGCCGTGGCTGCGACCCTCGGTGCTCGAGAGGCCAAGCTCGCCGCCAACTGGGTCATGGGCGAATTGTCGAGCGCCCTCAATCGCGACAATCTCGACATCACCGGCTCGCGGGTACCCCCTGCGGGACTCGCGGCGCTGCTCGCTCGGATCGTCGATGAGACGATCTCGGGTAAGATCGCCAAGGAGGTGTTCGAGACCATGTGGTCCGAGGGTCAGTCGGCGGATGCGATCATCGAGGCGCAGGGCCTCAAGCAGATCACCGACACGAGAGCGATCGAAGGAGTGATCGATGAGGTCATCCGAGCGAATCCCAAGCAGCTGGCGGAGTATCGGGGCGGTAAGGACAAGCTCTTCGGATTCTTCGTCGGACAGGTCATGAAGATGACCGGCGGAAAGGCGAACCCGGCACAACTCAACGAGCTCCTCAAAGCCAAGCTGGCCGGCGGCACGAAGAGCTCCAAGGAGCCTGTCTGAGCACATCGAGCGCACGCAAGGCGGTCCCTCATGCATGACCGCGACTGCCTGCATCGCTTCGTCTTCGAGCACTATCCTATTCGAGGACACCTGGTGCATCTCGATGCCGCCTGGCGAGCTCTGACCGAGCACCGCAAATACCCCGAGGCGATCCGCGGCATGCTGGGCGAAGCGGTCGCCGCGTCGTTGCTGTTGGCGGGAACGATCAAATTCGACGGGGTCCTGTCCCTGCAATTACAAGGCGACGGAATCGTGCATCTGGTACTCGCCCAGTGCACGAGCGGGCTCGGTGTGCGTGGACTGGCGCGTTACCAGGGCGGCGAGCAGGCCGCCTCGCCGACCCCGGCGCCCGCCGAGTCAGCCGCGACGGCTGCCGGGTTGATCGGCGCCGGTAACCTCACGGTCACACTGCAGAGCGGAACGCAGCGTTACCAGGGAATCGTGCCGATCAGCGGCGAACGGCTGGCCGATTCACTGCAGGTGTATTTCGAGAATTCCGAGCAGTTGCCGACGCGCTTGTGGCTGCACGCCGATGCGCTCGGAGCGTCGGGCATGCTGTTGCAGCGGCTGCCGTGGGAAAGCCGAGAGTCGGCGCATGCGGTGGCTGCGCTCGACGATGCCTGGCGCCGCGTGCAACTGATCGGCGATACGCTGACCGCCGAGGAGATGCGCACGCTCGCGGACGTCGAGATCGTGCACCGGCTCTTCAACGAAGACGACGTGCGACTATTCGAGCCGTCACCGGTGTATTTTCGCTGCCGCTGCTCGCGCGAGCGCGTCGCCGGCATGCTGCAGGGCCTGGGAGAGATGGAGACGCGTGCGATTCTCAAGGAACGGGGCGAGGTCGAGGTCCGCTGCGACTTCTGCAACCGTGCCTATGTATTCGATGCGGTCGATGTGGGCCAACTGTTCAACCACGCAGTCGCGGCAGATCGCGGCGGCACGATTCACTGAGCGGGGCACGGGGACGATGCGGCGCAGGCGGAGCTGGGAGGCGGCGGCGCTCGTGGCGGCGCTCGCCTGCGGCACGGCGCTCGGCAACCGCACGGCGCTCGGCAACGGTACGGCGCTCGGCAACCGCACGGCCCCGGGCAGCGACACGGCCCCGGGCAGCGACACGCCGTTCTATTCGCGCGACCAGGCTCCCTCGGCCGCGGCAATGACCGCCCTCGGCCGCACGCTTTTTTTCGATGCGAGCTTGTCAGCCTCGGGGAGGATCGCGTGCGCCAGCTGCCACGTCCCCGCTTTCGCATTCGGCTCGGCCAACGATTCGGCCGTTCAGCGCGGAGGACGCGATAATGCCCGTTCGGGCATCCGCGCGGTTCCCTCGCTCAAATACACGCAGAACATACCGCCGTTCACCGAGCATTTCTTCGACTCGGACGAGGACGACAGCATCGATCAGGGACCTGCGGGCGGGCGCGCCTGGGACGGTCGCTCGCAGTCGGCGCACGAGCAGTCGCGCCTCGCGCTCCTATCGCCCTTCGAAATGGCGAACCCGAGTCCCGAGGCCGTCGTCTCCAAGGTGCAAAGCGCACCCTACGCGATCGAGTTTCGCCATACTTTCGGCGAGGCGGTGTTCGAGGATCGCGAGCAGGCATTCAAGGACGTGGTTCTCGCGCTCGAGACGTTTCAACAGGCACCTTCCGAGTTCTATCCGTATTCGAGCAAGTACGATGCGTACCTTCGACAGGAGGCCGTGCTCAGCCCGGCAGAAATGCGCGGGCTGGCCGCGTTCAACGATCCGGCCAAAGGAAATTGCGCTCGCTGTCATCCGAGTGCCCCTCGTGAGGGCGCCTTTCCGCAATTCACGGATTTCGGCTACGCCGGGATCGGGGCGCCTCGCAATGCCGCCATTCCCGCGAACGCCGATCCCACCTACTACGATCTCGGACTGTGCGGGCCGCTGCGCACGGATCTCAAAGACAAGAAGGAGTATTGCGGCCTGTTTCGCACGCCGTCGCTGCGCAACGTGGCGCTCAAGCGGGTGTTCTTCCATAACGGTGTGTTCCGGCGGCTCGAGGATGTGGTGCGCTTCTACGCCGAGCGCGACACCGCCCCGCAGAAGTGGTATCCGCGCGCAGCCGACGGCAGCATCCTGAAATTCGACGACCTGCCCGCCGCCTACCGGGCGAACCTCGACCAGCAGTCCCCGCTCGATCGACACCCGGGCGACAAGCCCGCGATCGCGGAGGCCGACATCCGCGACATCGTCGCCTTCTTGCGTACGCTCACGGACGGCTACGAGCCGAACAGGCCGAAAGGTGCCGCCGCTCTCGGAGGAAGCGAGTAGCGCGATCTCAAAGAGCCGAAACCCCGGAGAGCTCGGTGAGGCTCTGGGTGCGCGTGAGCGCGATGAACTCCTTGATGTACGCGGCTTCGGCGCCGGCGCGCGTGGTGGCGGCATAGAGCTCGCAGTACAGCCCCCCTTCACCGATGGGGCGCGAGACGACGTAGCCCCGCTCGATGTAGTTGCCGACGCTCCACGAGGGCAGGGCGGCGATGCCACGGCCGCTCGCGACGAGCTGCAGAATGGCCACCGTAAGCTCCGCGGTGCGGCGCTTGGGATTGATCCCCGCGGGCGTGAGGCAGTGCTTCATCACATCGAGCATCTCGTCGGACACGGGGTAAGTGATCAGCGTCTCCTGCGCAAAGTCCCCGGGCTCGATCCAGCGCTTCGCGGCCAAGCGATGCCGAGGGCTCATCAGAGCGACACTCTCATAGCGAAAGAGCGGGCTGAAGACGATGTGCGGATGCGGCGGTTGGCGGTCATGGATCACCGCGAACTCGGCATCCCCTCGCTCGAGCAGAGGTAGCGGGTCCGCCACGAAGCCCGAGATGATATCGAGCTCGACCTCGGGCCAGAGCGTGCGATAGGCATCCATGGCCGGCATGAGCCAATCGAAGCAATTGTGGCACTGCACCACGACCCTGAGAGGTCCGGCGTGGCCCTGCGCCAGACGTGCGATGTCACGGCCGGCTTCGCCGACCAAGGGCAGCACCGCCCGCGCGAGCAGCACGAGACGCTGGCCGATGGCCGTGAAGCGCAGGGGGCGAACGCTCTTTTCGACGACGGCGGCCCCGTAGTGGCTCTCGAGCGCCTTCAGCTGGTGCGACAGCGCCGATTGAGTCAAGCAGAGCCGAGCAGCGGCCTTCGATAGGCTGCCACATTCGGCGAGGGCCAACAGGGTTTCCAGGTGCCGGAATTCCAAAGCGGTGCTTGGCATGAGCCGTTCTCATCCTCTCTATGAAGATAATGAGATTGAATCATAGCTTAGGCCCTTGCATGCTCCCGGGTCGAGAGGGGCCTCCATCAGGAGCACCATGTCGAGCGCGGTAACAGTTTCCTTCGAGTTCTTTCCCCCGAACGATGAGGCGGCGGCCACCCATCTGTGGGCGGCCATCGAGCGCCTGGCGCCGCTACGACCCCGATTCGTGTCGGTGACCTACGGCGCCGACGGCTCGACGCGCTCGAGAACCCACGAGTGCGTCTCGCGCCTGCTCCGCGACACGGAGCTGCTGGTCGCACCGCACCTCACCTGCGTGGGCGCGCCGTGCGAAGAGGTCGTCGCGATCGCGCGCGACTATTGGCGCCAGGGAGTACGCCATATGGTAGCGCTGCGGGGAGATCCTGCCGCCACCGCCGCGGCGAGCGCTTCTCGGCGATATCAGCCTCATCCGGGCGGCTATGCCTACGCCTCGGACCTCGTGCGGGGACTCAAGCAGACCGCCCCCTTCGAGCTCTCGGTCGCGGCCTATCCGGAGGGACACCCGGAGACCGGTACGGTGGAGGCCGATCTCGAGAACCTCAAGCGCAAGATCGATGCCGGGGCGAACCGCGCCATCACCCAATTTTTCTTCGACACGGACGTGTTCTTGCGCTACCGCGATCGCTGCGCCGCGAGTGGTATCCGGGCGAGCATCGTGCCTGGAATCCTGCCGATCACTCGATTTCCGCAATTGCTGCGCTTTGCCGAGCGCTGCGGCGCCTCGGTGCCGGAATGGCTGTGCCGGCGCTTCGACGGATTGGACGACGATGCGGAGACCCGCCGCATGATCGCAGCGCACGTCGCCATCGATCAGGTGCAGCGCCTGCGCCAGCATGGGGTCGAGGAGTTTCATTTCTATACGCTGAACCGCGCCGAGCTCACCTATGCGATTTGTCACGCCCTGGGCCTGCGGCCGGGGACGGCCGCTGCGGGCGGTGTCGGAGCGGGCGCCGGCGAGGCGTCGGGCGCGCGAGCAGCGCGCGTCGCGTGAGATCGTGAGGCTGAGCCAATCGCAACGAGCCGCGGCGCTGCTCGTGCTGCTCGAGCAGCGGCTGGTCATTCTCGACGGCGCGATGGGCACGATGATCCAGAGCCACCGCCTGGGTGAGGCGGAATTTCGCGGCGATCGGTTTCGAGACTGGCCGGTCGATCTTCGCGGCAACAACGATTTGCTCACTCTCACCCAGCCCAAGGTCATCGCCGGCATTCACCGCGCCTATCTCGACGCCGGCGCGGACCTGGTCTCGACCAACACGTTCAATTCGAGCGCCGCCTCGCAGTCCGATTACCGCCTGCAGTCGCTCGTCGGCGAGCTCAATCTCGCCGCAGCGCTCCTCGCACGGAGCGTTGCGGACGAGGTGACGGCCGAGAGCGGGCGGCAGCGCTTCGTCGTCGGCGCGCTCGGACCGACGAGCCGCACCGCCTCGATTTCGCCGGACGTGAGCGATCCTGCCTTTCGCAACATTGATTTCGACGAGCTGGCGCAGAGCTATGGCGAAGCCGCACGGGCGCTCATCGCGGGCGGAGTCGATGCCCTCCTGATCGAGACGATCTTCGATACGCTGAACGCCAAGGCGGCGCTCTTCGCGGTGCGCGAGGCGCTCGAGGAGGCGGGGGTGGAGCTCCCGGTCATGGTATCCGGGACGATCACCGACGCCTCGGGGCGGACGTTGTCGGGGCAGACGACGGAGGCTTTTTGGAACTCCATCCGGCACGCCAAGCCCGCCGTCGTGGGACTCAACTGCGCCCTCGGCGGGAAGCAGCTCCGGCCGCACATCGAAGAGCTCGCGCGGCTCGCCGACACCTACGTGTGCGCCTATCCGAATGCGGGACTCCCAAATGCATTCGGCGAGTACGAGGAGACCGCGCTCGAGACGGCGAGCATCCTGCGCGAGTTTGCGCTCGCCGGTTGGGTCAACATGGTGGGCGGTTGCTGTGGCACGACCCCCGAGCACATCCGTGCGGTCGCCCGGGCGGTGTCCGGCATTGCGCCGCGCCGCGTCCCCGAGCTCCCTCACGCCTGCCGCTTGAGCGGACTCGAGCCGCTCACGATCCAAGCCGACAGCCTGTTCGTCAACGTCGGCGAGCGCACCAATGTCACAGGCTCGGCGAAGTTTCGCAAGTTGATCGAGGCGGGCGACTACGCCTCGGCCGTCGACATCGCCCGCCAGCAAGTCGCGAATGGCGCGCAGATGATCGATGTCAACATGGATGAGGGCATGCTCGATTCTCAGGCTGCCATGGTGCGGTTCCTGCGCCTGATCGCGGGTGAGCCGGACATCGCGCGCGTGCCGGTAATGATCGATTCCTCGAAATGGTCGGTGATCGAGGCGGGCTTGAAGTGCGTGCAGGGCAAGTGCGTCGTCAACTCGATCAGCCTGAAGGAGGGCGAAGAGGCCTTCCTCGCTCACGCGCGCCTGTGTATGCGCTACGGCGCCGCGGTCGTCGTCATGGCCTTCGACGAGCAGGGACAGGCCGATACCGTCGAGCGCAAGGTCGCGATATGCGAGCGGGCGTACCGATTGCTCACTGAGAAGATCGGATTTGCTCCCGAGGACATCATCTTCGATCCGAACATCTTCGCGGTCGCGACCGGGATCGAGGAGCACAATCGCTACGGACTCAACTTCATCGAGGCCACAGCCGCGATCAAGCGGCGCATGCCTGCGGTGCACGTGAGCGGTGGCGTGAGCAACGTATCATTTTCCTTTCGCGGCAACGACCCGGTGCGCGAGGCGATGCACTCGGTGTTCCTGTATCACGCGATTCGCGCCGGCCTCACCATGGGGATCGTCAACGCAGGCCAGCTCGCGATCTACGAGGACATCGCGCCGGATCTGCGTGAGCGCGTGGAGGATGTCATCCTGGCGCGGCGTGCGGATGCGACAGAGCGGCTGCTCGAGATCGCCGAGCGCTTCAGGAGCGGGGGCGGTGCGAAACGCGGCGACGATCTCGAGTGGCGAAAGCTTCCCGTCGAGGAGCGCTTGAAGCATGCCCTCGTGAAGGGACTCGATGAGTTCGTGATCGAGGACACCGAGGAGGCGCGGCTCAAGGCGGCGCGGCCGCTCGACGTGATCGAGGGGCCGCTCATGGACGGGATGAACGTGGTGGGCGATCTGTTCGGCTCGGGAAAGATGTTCCTGCCGCAGGTGGTGAAATCGGCGCGCGTGATGAAAAAGTCGGTGTCGGTCCTGGTTCCGTACATCGAGCGCGAGAAGGTCGGCGCCGCGCGCTCGAACGGCAAGGTGGTGATGGCCACGGTGAAAGGGGACGTTCACGACATCGGTAAGAACATCGTCGGGGTAGTCCTGCAATGTAACAACTTCGAGGTGATCGACCTGGGCGTGATGACTCCCTGCGAGAGGATTCTGGAGACGGCCACCCGCGAGGGCGCAAGTCTCATCGGCCTCTCGGGCCTGATCACGCCCTCACTCGATGAGATGGTGCATGTGGCGAAGGAGATGCAGCGCCTCGGCTACCGACAGCCGCTGCTCATCGGCGGGGCAACGACCTCGCCCACGCATACGGCGGTGAAGATCGATCCGCAATATGCGGGGGGCGTCATTTACGTGAAAGATGCCTCACGATCGGTAGGAATTTGCCAGCAGCTCATCGCCCCGACGATGCGCGATGCCTACCTGGCGAGCACCAAGGCCGAGCACGAGCGGCGGCGCGAGCAGCATCGCAACAAGGGAGCCAAGGCTCCGCGGGTCTCGCTCGAGGAGGCGCGCTCGAGAAAGCTCCAGATCGACTGGTCCGAGTACGTGCCGCCCGTTCCCCGGTTCCTGGGCGTGCGGGTGTTCGACGAGTACTCGCTCGAGGAGCTCGTGCCCTATATCGACTGGATGCCGTTCTTCAACACATGGGAATTCACCGGAAAGTTTCCGAACATCCTGGAAGATTCGGTCGTCGGCGAGGCTGCCCGCAGCTTGTACGCCGACGCGCGGCGCATGCTCGAGAGGATCGTGAAGGAGGAGTGGCTCGAGGCGCGCGGCGTCGTCGGCTTCTTTCCGGCGGCGAGCGTCGACGACGACATTCTGGTGTATACGGACAATGAGCGCCGAGCGATTCGGCTGCGCCTGCATCACCTGCGGCAGCAGAAAGCGAAGCCGCCGGCTCAAGCGCAGCTCTGTCTCGCCGACTTCCTAGCGCCCGCCGAGAGCAGCCGTGCCGACTATATCGGCGCGTTTGCCGTGACCGCCGGAATCGGGATCGACGCGCACGTGGCGCGGTTCGAGGCGGCGCATGACGACTACGGCAGTATCATGCTCAAGGCCCTCGCCGATCGGCTCGCCGAGGCTTTCGCCGAGCGCATGCACGAGCGGGTGCGGCGCGAGCTCTGGGGCTATGCGCCCGAAGAGGCGCTCGACTCGGCGGCGTTGATTCGCGAGCAGTATCGGGGCATTCGCCCCGCTCCGGGCTACCCCGCCTGCCCCGATCACACCGAGAAGGGGGCGCTGTGGCAGCTCCTCGACGCCGAGCGCGCAGCGGGCATCCGCCTGACCGAATCTTTCGCCATGTTTCCGACGGCTGCGGTGAGCGGCTGGTATTTCTCCCATCCCGAGTCGCATTACTTCGGGGTCGGCCAGATCGACCGCGATCAAGCGGCGAGCTATGCCGGGCGCAAAGGCCTCGCCCTCGCCGACGCAGAGCGCTGGCTCGCGCCGAACTTGGGTTACGAGCCCGAGGCTCGCGAGGGCGTCGCGGGCACTGCGGCCGGCCCGGTCAGCTCAGCGGCGGCGTGAATCCCGGGTCGGCCTTTGCCATGGCCCGCCGGTAGGCGGGCCGTGCGCCGACGCGCTGCAGATAGGCGCGGATCTTGGGGTAGGGCGAGAGGTCGCGCGGCACGAATGCGCGCATCGTCGTCAACGGAAAGAACATGATGAGGTCGGCCGCGGTGAACTCACCGCCCGCGAAGTAGTCGACCG
Organism: Steroidobacteraceae bacterium; assembly: GCA_035319505.1. Lineage (GTDB taxonomy): Bacteria > Pseudomonadota > Gammaproteobacteria > Steroidobacterales > Steroidobacteraceae > Bog-1198. The sequence goes on from DATHCO010000165.1 coordinate 16,112, forward strand.
TCCCGAGGCGGCTCTCGATCATTGCATAGGCGCGATCGCCGCGCGCGCGCAAGATGGCCAACGTGCTCGCCTGCGCGTTCGCACCGAGCATTTGCGCGACTAGATCCACCATCGCGCTCGGCATGAAGGATCCGTTCGCGAAATGGAACCAATACAGGTAGTCGGGAAATTCCGCTCGATCGGCGCTCACCGCCAACCGTCCGCCGCCGTGCTTCGCGATGATGTATTCGATGATCGCGCCCGACTCGGCGAGAACGAGATCGCCGTCCGTGATGGTGGGCGCCGTGCCGAAGGGATGGAGCGCGCGGTATTCGGGGGGTGCGGCTTTCGTGACGGGATCGCGCTCGTAGCGGATCAGCCGATAGGGGACGGCGAGCTCTTCGCACAGCCAGACGATGCGGTCGGACTGGGAGATCCCGAGATGATGAACGGTGAGCATGCGGCAACTCCCTTCGAAGTCAGACGGGCTCTTCGAGCGACTTCGCCAGCATCGTGAACGGAGTGGGTCCCGATGCGCTCATGTACCAACAGTCCTCGAGCCTAACCCCGAATTCGCCGGGAATATAGATGCCGGGCTCATCCGAGAAGCACATGCCCGGCTCGAGCGGCGTCGTATCCCCGTGCACGAGGTACGCAGGCTCGTGTCCGTCGAGGCCGATCCCATGACCGGTGCGATGCGAGAGGCCCGGCAGCTTGTAGCCGGGACCCCAGCCCTCGCTCGCATAGTAATTGCGCACCGCATCGTCGAGGTCGCCTGCGGCAACACCTACCTTTGCGGTCTGTAAAGCGATCTCCTGACCGCGTTTGACGGTGTTCCACACCTTGCGCTGCCGGGCGCTCGCCTCGCCGAGCACCCAGGTGCGCGAAATGTCGGATTGATAACCCTGCACGCTGCAGCCGCAATCCATCAGAATGATCGAGCCTTCTGCCACCGTCTGAGGCTTTACCGAGCCGTGGGGATAGGCGGAGGCCTCGTTGAGCAGCATCAGGGCGAACTCCGGCGAGCCGCCGAGCGCGATGGTCGCATCGTTCATGAGCGAGCCCAGGTCTGTCGCGCTCATCCCGCGCTCGGTGTGCCGGTGGACGTAGCGCAGCGCCGCGATCGTCACATTGTTCGCGATCTGCATGAGCGCGAGCTCGGCGGGTGATTTGATCATGCGGCACGCGCGGATCAGGGGATCGCCGGAAACGATCTCGTAGCTTCCCGAGGCGCGACGGATGCCATCCACGATGAAGAACCGCACCGTCGGTTCCACCGCGACGGGATCTTGGCGGACACCGCGATCCTTGAGACCCTGGACGATGAGCGCGAACGGGCTCTCGGACTCGTTCCAGGGCCGCACCTCGCCTTCCACTCGAAGCGTCTCACGCACCGACGGCTCCTCGAAAGCAGGCGTCACGACGATGAGCTCGCCGCGCGCCGGGATGAGCGCGGCGGTGGTGCGCTCGGATCGGCGCCAGCGGATTCCGGTGAAGTACTCGAGCGAGGCGCCCGACTCGACGAGGAGCGCCCCGAGCTTGCGCTCCGTCATGAGCCTCTGAACCTTTGCGATGCGCGCGCGCCGCTCCGTATCCGAGATGGGCTGCGCATCGCCGGTGATGGACTTCAGCTCCGCGACCGGTGAGGCCGCGGCCTCGGGCG
>DATHCO010000166.1:0-11097 GCA_035319505.1 Steroidobacteraceae bacterium
CGCCCTCGCCGAGCGGGAGCTGGCGCAAGCCAATTTGCCGGCGACGATCGTCGTCGATTGCAGCCACGGGAATTCCAACAAGGACCCGAGCGTTCAGCCGCTCGTGGCGGAGAATTGCGTCACGCAGATTCTCGATGGCAATCGCTCGATCGTGGGCCTGATGCTCGAAAGCCACCTGAAGGCGGGAAATCAGCCTATCCCGAAGGACCTGAGCACTCTCGAGTACGGCGTGTCGGTCACCGACCCTTGCATCGACTGGCAGAGCACGGAGACGTTGCTCCTCAAGCTGCATCGGTCCTTGCAAGCTGTGCAACGCTGAGCCGCGCCAGCGAGCGGCGCTCCCTCCACAGCCGATAGCCCAGGAGGAGCGCGACGCCCCCCGCATAGAGAAGAGGCATGCGGATGTCCTTCTTGACTCCCCACCAGTAATGCCAGGCGCCCAGCACGGCGACCAAGTAGATGAGCCGATGCAGCCGCGTCCAGCGTCTGCCCAGGCGGCGCTGCGATTTGACGGTCGAAGTGAGGGCGAGCGGCACGAGCAAGAGCAATCCCAGCATGCCGATCGTGATGTAGGGACGCTTGACGATGTCCTCCCACAACGCGCCGAGCTTGCCCGCCTGATCGAGGAGCAAATAGACGCAAAAGTGCAGGAGCACGTAGAAGAACGCGAACAGGCCGAGCATGCGCCGCAGCTTCAGCCACACGCTCCAATGCGTGATCTCCTGGAGCGGCCTCATGCAGAGGGTGATCAAGAGGAAATTCAACGTCCACTTGCCGCAGCGGTGCAGCATGAGTGCGACCGGATCGGCGCCGAGCGAGAGGCCGCCGATACCGAACGCGGCTGCAGCCAGCTCGAGCGCCGGCAGCAGGCATGCGGTGAACACCAGGGGCTTCACCACCCAGCGGATCTGCCAATTCAAAAGTATCTCCGCAGATCCATCCCGCTGTAGAGGCTCGCCACCTGCTCGGCGTAGCCGTTGAAGGGGAGGGTGGGGCGGCGCGAATTGAAGAGGCTGCCGCCGATGTGCCGCTCGCTCGCCTGGCTCCAGCGCGGGTGATCGACCGCGGGGTTGACGTTAGCGTAGAAACCGTACTCGGTGGGAGCGGTGCCCGCCCAGGTGGTGCTCGGCATGCGCTCGGTGAACTTGATGCTGACGATGGCCTTGATGCCCTTGAAGCCGTATTTCCACGGAACGATCAACCGCAACGGCGCGCCGTCCTGGTTCGGGAGCACCTTGCCGTACAGGCCGACCGCCATGATCGTGAGAGGGTGCATCACCTCGTCGATGCGCAGGCCCTCGACGTAGGGCCATTCGAGCACCGACGAGCGCTGCCCGGGCATCTGATGGGGGTCGTAGAGCGTTTTGAACTCGACGTACTTGGCCTTCGAGGTGGGCTTGAATCGCTTGATGAGGTCGCCCAGGGGAAAGCCGATCCATGGCACGACCATCGACCACGCCTCGACGCAGCGCAGCCGATAAATGCGCTCCTCGAGCGGATGCGGGCTCAGGATGTCCTCGATCGCGAAGGATCCCGTGACCTCCGCCTCGCCGCTCACCGTGACCGTCCAGGGTCGTGTGCGCAGGTGCTGCGCGTGCTCGGATGGATCGGACTTATCGGTGCCGAACTCGTAATAGTTGTTGTAGGTCGCGATGTCCTGATAGGAATTGGGAGCTTCGCTGCTGCTGAATTGGGCATTGTGCGTGTACGTGAGCGCGCCGAGCCCCTCCGTCCCCGGCGGAGCCGAAGCCCCGGCGAAGACCTCCACGCCGGTCTGCAACGCCGCAAGCCCCAAGCCGCCTGCGATCAGCGCGCGTCGCGACAGGTATTTGCCCTCCGGGGTGATCTCGGAGGGGGGTATTTTGACCGAATCTGTCCTACGCATGGGTCTCGCCTCTACGACCTTCCAAGAAGACCGCACGATCGGGTCTTTTGTTGCAGCCCGATCCGCTCACGTCCACTCCGCAACCGGGATGCCCACCTGCGCCGCGCGGCGTCGCGCGAGCGCATTGCCGTTCACCAGCACGGCCCGGTCGGCGCGACGCAAATGCGCGAGGTCCGACGCGCTGTTGCCGTACGCGGTGAGGCTCGCATCGGGGTATTCGCTGCGCAGCAACTCGAGACAGCGAAGCTTCTCCTCGCCGCGACGATTCTCGGTCTTCAATGCACCGTCGAGCCGCTCTCCCGCCCAGGCGATCTCCGTGCAGAGCGTGCGATCGAAACCCAACAGCCGGCCGATGAGCGGGACATACAAGTCGGGACTCGCGGACAGAAGCACCAGGTGGTCGCCTGCCGCTCGATGAGCCTCGAGCGCGGCCAGCGCCGCCGGCCGGAATTTGCCGCGCGGCTCGAGCTCGCGCACGAATGATTCGGCCCATCCGGCGATCGCCGCGCGCCGATCACCTCCCATGACCGCGCGGATCGCTCGCGATTTCAACAAGCCTCGGTCGTGCCCCCCCACAAGGTAGGCGATCACGGCAGCCGGCAGCCGCCATAGCCCTGCGAGGCGCGTCGGATGATGCGCGAGATATCCGATGAGAAAGGGCAGGAGCGTGTCGCGATAGGTGAGCGTCCCGTCGAGATCGAACACGACGACGCTGGGTTGAGGTGTTTCAGGGGAGCTCATTGGATGAATATATACCAGTTAATACAATAAGTTGTGAATTTTATCTCGAAATAAAATAATTAACGATTGAGCTCGCCCCGTGACATGGCCCTACAATGGCGCCTTCGCTCACGAAGGCGCGCGCCCCGCGCCTTCCGACCTCAGGAGTCTGAGTATGGATGAAACCGCCAAGGCGCGGCGAGGGCGCGCCGGACGATGGGTATTGGCCTGCTGCGCAGCACTTGCCGCGTGCGCTGCTCCGGGTGCGCGCGCGCTCGAGTCTGCGTCGTCCGGCTCGCACCCCGCAGCGCCTCAGGGCTATAGCTACGTGAAGTCGCTCGGCGGCATCGACGAGTATCAGCTCGACAGCAACGGTTTGACGGTTCTGGTCGCCGCCGATCACTCCGCACCGGTGGTCACCTTCCAGGTCACCTACCGTGTCGGTTCGCGCAACGAGGTGACCGGCACGACCGGCGCCACCCACATTCTCGAGCATCTGATGTTCAAGGGCAGCGAGAACTTCAACGATCCCAAGGGCAACAGTATCAAGCAGTACCTGGAACGCGTCGGGGGCCAGTTCAACGCCAGTACCGCCGAGGACCGCACCAACTACTTCGCAACCGTCGGACGGGACGATCTGGAGGGCTACATCGCCATCGAGGCGGACCGCATGCGTCACCTCTGGCTGCACGAGGCCGACCGGCAGGCCGAAATGACCGTGGTGCGCAACGAATACGAGCGCGGTAAGAACGATCCAAACAATTTGCTCATGGAGGAGGTCACCGCGGCGGCCTACGTGGCCCTGCCCTATCACCATCCGACGATCGGCTGGAAGAGCGATATCGAGCACGTGCCGATCACCAAGCTGCACGAGTTCTACGACACGTTCTACTGGCCTAATAACGCCACCGTGTCGGTGGTGGGCGATGTCGACACGGGGATCGTGCTTGGACTCGTGAAGAAATACTACGGCGCGTACCCGCGCTCTCCGCAGCCGATCCCGGTGATTTACACCGAGGAGCCTACGCAGACAGGGGCACGTCGCGTCATCGTCACGCGCCCTGGGGAGCTGGGCTCGGTGATAATCGCGCACAAAGTGCCGAACGGACGTGACACGGACCGCCCGGCGCTCGAGATGCTCGATGCGATCCTCAGCTCCGGGAAGAACGCGCGACTCTACCGCGCGCTCGTCGACCAGGGACTCGCGCTCAACGCCGAGGCGGGAGCGAACCTGCGAAGAGACCTCTCACTCCATACCCTGTTCGCAACGCTCGCGCCGGGCGCCACGCACGCGCAGGTCGAGCAAGCGCTCCTGCGCGAGGTCGAGAAAATCAAGGCGGACGGGGTGACGGCGCAGGAAGTCTCACGCGTGAAACAGCAGTTTCTCGCGGCCGATGCGTACAAGCGCGACGGCACGGCGGCCATTGCCGGCGAGCTCAACGAGTGGATCGCCGTGGGCGACTGGACGCTCTACGTGACATTCTCACAGAAGGTGGAGCAGGTGAGCCCCGCGGACGTGCAGCGGGTCGCCAAGCAGTACATCACCGAGGATCAAAGCACGATCGGATGGTTCGTGCCCACAGCGAAGGCCGCGGAGGCAGGATCATGAGCAAACCAAACCTGATCGGCACCGCGCTCCTTGCGGTCTGCCTGCTCGCGAGCCCGGGCGCGCGAGCGCGCATGGCCGATAACGGTCATCGCTCGACGGTTGGCGGGATCGACCTCATCAGCTACCAGACGAACGTCCGCGACGTCGTCGCGATTCTGGGCGCCTTGCCCGCGGGCGACGCCATGGCGGGATCGGACAATATCGCCGTTCCGACACTCACCGGCATGATGCTCGACCGCGGCACCAAGACGCTCGACAAGTTTGCGATCGCCGCCCAGCTCGATGATGTCGGCGCGGAGATCTCCTTCGGCGTCGGCACGCAGAGCCTGGAGATTCGGGCCCGGTGCCTGAAGAAGGACCTGCCGCTGGTGCTCAAGATCCTGGCGGCGGAGCTGCGCACTCCGGCACTCTCGGCGGCTGAGTTCGCCAAGGCGAGGCAGCAGTTCGCGGGATCCTTGCAGGATTCGCTGCAAGACACGGCGTTCCGTGCCGAGGAGGCGTTCGCTCGCGAGATCTATCCACCGGGTCACCCGAACCGCCCGCACTCGGCGGAGGAGTACCTGAGCGCGGTCAAATCGGTCACCCTCGATCAGGTAAAGGCCTTCCATGCCAAATACTACGGCCCGAAGAGCCTCACTATGGTTCTCGTGGGCGATGTGCCGGTGTCGGTCGCTGAAGCGGAGATCGCCAAGGATTTTGCCGGCTGGGCGGGAGGAGAAGAGTACTTGCACTCCGACCGGCCCGCAGCGGCGACCGGCCCCCAGGAGACCTCGGTGCCGCTCAAGGACAAGCCGAGTGTGTCGGTAGTCCTCGGGCAGGCAACGGGATTGCGCTATCGAGATCCGGAGTCGCTCCCTCTGCGCGTCGGCACGGCGATTTTCGGCCGGGGGTTTACCGGCCGTTTGATGGGGGTGGTGCGCGATCGGGAAGGCCTCACCTACAACATCGGAGCGCAAATCGGCGATGACAGCATCACGGACGGCGACTGGAGCATAACGGCGAGCTTTGCGCCTTCGCTCCTCGAGCGTGGGGTCGCGTCGACGCGACGCGAGCTCGACAAGTGGTGGCGCGACGGCATCACGGATGCCGAGCTGAGCACACGCAAACAAGGGATCGTCGGGGGCTATCTGGTGAGCCTTTCGAACACCGGCGGCCTCGCGAGCGCCATTCTCACCTTCGTGCAACGCGGCTACGACCTCGACTACCTGGACGGCTACCCGCAGGCGGTCAAGGCGGTGACGCGTGAGCAGGTGAATCGCGCGATCCATTCGCGTCTCGATCCGAGCAAGATGGTTCTCGTCGAGGCGGGGAGCCTCGGAGCGGGCGGCGCGGGGCCGGGCGCTCCTCCTGCGCCGCCCGGCCCTGCGCCGCGCACGGCCCCTGGCCCGACGCCCACCAGCCCGCCGCCGCACGGTCCCCCGGCCAAACCCGGCGGCCCGTGAAGCCGATTTCCGATACCGCCTTTTACTGCTGCGGTATTCGCATGCGGGATGCGGAAAGCTGGTTGCCGGTTTGCGGCGATCGGTTCGCGAAGCTCTTCATGAACGAGCACGGGATGGAGATCTTCAGCCGCTTCGCGACCGAGCTCGGGCCGAACATGAGCAATGTGGCGCGACCCCGGTATATCGATGATCTCCTGCGCGAGCGACTCGCTCGAGACCCGCACCTTCAGGTCGTGCTGATCGGCTGCGGTTTCGACAGCCGTGCCTTTCGCCTCGAGGGCGGCTCGTGGTTCGAGCTCGACGAGCCCGAGCTCATCGACTACAAGAACGAGCGCCTCCCGGCCGCGCAGGCGCCGAATCCGCTCGAGCGCATTGCCATCGAATTCGAGAGAGAATCGCTCCGGGAGAAGCTTCAATCCCTCTCGGGCACGGCCCCGACCGTGTTCGTCATCGAGGGCGTCACGATGTACGTCACCGCCGAATCGCTGCGCTCGACGCTCGAGGTGCTCAAATCCATGGTGCCGGAACACCAGGTCATCACCGATCTCATGACTCGCGCATTCATCGACATCTACGGCGGCACCATCCAGCGCGCTATCCGAGGGCTCGGCGCCGAGATGATCCCGGGCGATGAGCCGGCGCTACCCTTCGAGCGAGCAGGTTACCGTGAGCTCTCCTCGCGCGAGATCGCCGGCCTCGCCCTCGACTACCGCTCGCTCGGCTGGCTCTCACCGATCATGCGCTGGTTCTTCGCCGAGCTCTTCGCCGGCTACACCGTGCGCGTGTTCGAGTGCGCTCGAGCGTGAAGCTGCGGAGCCGCGCGGTCGCTGCTCAGGGCGTCGATAAGGGCGTCGATAAGGGCGTCCCCTGGTGAAAGCTCCGCTGCCCGCCGCGCGAGGCTGCATTTTCTAGCACACTGCCAAACGGCCGCTGCGAAGTCACGCCGCCTTGCGCGCTCCCGCGAGCTGGCGCAGGACGTAGTGCAGGATGCCTCCGTGCTGGTAGTAGTCGAGCTCCTTCGGCGTGTCGATGCGCACGCGAGCCTCGAATCGCTTACTCTTGCCGTCATCGCTCTTCGCGATCACCGTCACGGTCTTCGCCGAACCGTGCTGTAGCCCCACGATGTCGAAGGTCTCGCGCCCAGTGAGCCCGAGGCTCTGCGCGTTCTCGCCGCTCTTGAATTGCAGCGGCAGCACGCCCATGCCGATGAGGTTGGAGCGATGAATGCGCTCGAAGCTCTCGCCGATCACCGCCTTGACGCCCAGAAGCATGGTCCCCTTGGCGGCCCAGTCGCGTGAGCTCCCGGTGCCGTACTCCTTGCCCGCGAGGATCACGAGAGGTGTCGACTCGGTCTTGTATCTCATCGCCGCATCGTAGATCGACAGGGTCTCCCCGCTCGGGATGTGCACCGTGACTCCGCCCTCGGTGCCCGGGAGCAGCAGATTGCGCAGGCGGATGTTCGCGAACGTGCCGCGCATCATGACCTCGTGGTTGCCGCGGCGCGCCCCGTACGAATTGAAGTCCCGCACATCGACGCCCTGCGCGATGAGATACTTCGCAGCCGGGCTCGACTTGGCGATGTTGCCCGCGGGCGAAATGTGATCGGTCGTCACCGAATCGCCGAGCACGGCGAGCGCGCGCGCGCTCTTGATGTCACCCACCGGCGCCGGCGTCATGGTCATGCCTTCGAAATAGGGCGGATTCTTGACGTAGGTGGATTTGACGTCCCAGGTGTAGATCCTTCCCTCGGGCGTCTTGATACCGCGCCAATTCGCATCGCCCTGGAACACGTTCGAGTAGCCCTTGGTGAACATCGCCGAGTCGAGCGAGCGCGCCACCTCCCGGGCCACCTCTGCAGCGCTCGGCCAGATGTCCTTGAGGTACACCGGCTTGCCGTTCTTGCCGTTACCCAGCGGCTCGGTCGTGATGTCGATGTCGAGGGTTCCCGCAAGCGCATAGGCCACGACCAGCGGGGGCGAGGCGAGGAAATTCATCTTCACTTCGGGATGCACTCTTCCCTCGAAGTTGCGATTGCCGGAGAGCACCGAGCAGGCGATGAGGTCGCCCGTCTTGACGGCCTCGGAGATCTCGGTCTTCAGGGGCCCGGAGTTACCGATACAATTATGCACCGCAACATTACCTGCGATGAAGGCCTGCGCCTCCGGTACTGCAATATCGAAGATCTGCCTTCGCCCAGCGGGGCGACGATCGATGACGCGCAGGCTCAAGGCGGGCAGGGTGATGGATTTTTTGTCAAGGCAATAGCGCTTCGTCTGAGCGAGCGACTCGCTGCCCCCAAGCGCGCCGAACCAGTGCCGCACGCCGAGCTGCGCGAGTAGCCGTGCGGGAGAGGGGAAATTCCAACTCTCCCGATGCAGCGGACGGAACGGGCGTGCCGTGACTGCCGGCAAGCGAGCGAAGCGATCATGGCCCTGTAAGAGCGAGTAGTGAGAGATCGGTGTCTCGAGCTCGGTGAGCTCCGCAGCAGCGAGCGCCCGAGATCGCGAAAAGGATTGCCCCACCGCGCTGCGATGCATGGACTCGAGGCGATCAGCCATCCACAGACGCTGACGGTTGACCGTGGCGACGGTGCGCCAGTAAACGGCTGCGGCGCTTGCGCGGAGGGTCTTGTCAATACTGTAGCGGTAGCCCACGCGCTCGATGAAGGACAGCCCATCAGGCAGCTCCAGACGGATCTCACCCCGAGCGATCCCATCGCGCGGGCTCGGATAGGTCGAAGCAGAACGCCGCGTGGGATACTCGCGGATCACCGCGCCCTGCACGTCGACTCCGCAACGGGTCAGCAGCTCGATGATGTGCGTCATCTTCTGCTTGGTGGAATCGACGAATTCGGGTTTCGCACTCTGCGAGTAGGCCGGAGGCTCGAGGCTCGCCTCATCCTCCGTCTTGCCATAGCGATGCAAGGTCGGAGCGTGCCCGTCCGCACCGAACAGTCCGCCCAAAAACTCGCGGATCACCGCGACCGGGCAATCTTCCTCGAGCAGGAAATGAGGCAAGAAGGCAGGCTGGTCGATGCGTCGGCCGATGCGCACACCGGCCAGAGACTGCACACTCTGTGATAGCTCCTTCGGAAGCACGATGGACCATTTGCGATCGTCATAAGCCGAGGCTACGGGTCGCTTGCCGGTCAAGAGCTCAACATCATTCAGGACGGCCTCGCGATCGAACATCTGTCCGACATTCATCCGCGCTTGTCCCTCGCAACTGATCGATCCATCACTCAAGAGGTGCCCGAGCAGGCGGCCAAAGGCGAGGGTACACCGGCGCGCGCGATCGTTTGCCATCCTGAATACGCGGTTCCCCACGCTGAGCTCATAGGCCTGCTCGTCCGCGCCAGGCTCGTCGATGGGTGCGTCGAGCCCCACCAGGACGCGATCGCCATCAAGAACGAGCTCATCCGCTCGCACCCAGCGCCCATCCGAGCACAGGATGCGATGATCGGGCGTGCAGGCGAGCGAGCGCCCATCCTCGAGAACGATCGATACGCAGTCCCGTTCGCCCTGATCCATTCTTTCACTCTGGATGGCGGTCTGCAGGCGACCTTCAGCCCGCGGCGCGAGCAAGCGCATGCCTCCCGCCGCCGGCAGCGATTCGATGCGGCGTGAGGTGCCGTCGGCGAGGAGCACGGGGGTCCCCTCAGCGATACACGTAGTGCATCCATAGCCCACGGTGTAGAACCCGAGCGCCTCGAGGTCCGCGAGCAAGCCAGCCTTTTTCAGGTAATCGGTGACGACGCGCGAGCCGGGGGCGAGCGAGGTCTTCACCCACGGCTGGGAAGAGAGACCGAGCGCGCGCGCCTTGCGCGCGAGGAGGCCCGCACCGACCAGCACTGCGGGATTCGATGTGTTGGTGCAGCTCGTGATCGCGGCGATGAGCACCGCGCCGTCCTTGATGTCGATACTCTTCCCGCCGATCGCGGCGGGTGCCGAGCCGGTCGCCTTGGGATTTTTCTGCGCTCGCTCCTCGGCCATCTTCTGGAGGCTTGCCCGGTAGACGCTCTTCGCCGAACGAAGCGGCACGCGGTCCTGCGGGCGCTTGGGTCCGGCGAGCGCGGGCTCCACCGAGCCGAGGTCGAGCTCTACGATATCGGTGTAATCGGCCGCCGGTGCGCCGTCGACCCGCCACAGGCCCTGCGCCTTCGCGTAGGCCTCCACCAGCGCGATCTGCTCGCGCGAGCGGCCCGTCAGCTCGAGATAGCGGATCGTCTCCTCGTCGATCGGAAAGATCGCGCAGGTCGAGCCGAACTCGGGCGACATGTTCGCGATGGTGGCGCGATCGGCGAGGGGCAGCCCCTTCAGTCCGTCGCCGAAGAACTCGACGAATTTATCGACCACGCCTTTCTTGCGCAGAATCTCGGTCACGGTGAGCACGAGGTCGGTCGCCGTGGTGCCCGCAGGGAGACTCCCGGTGAGCTTGAACCCGATGACCTGCGGGATCAGCATGGTGACCGGTTGCCCGAGCATCGCGGCTTCCGCCTCGATGCCGCCGACGCCCCAGCCGAGGACCCCGAGGCCGTTGACCATGGTGGTGTGTGAGTCCGTTCCCACCAGTGTGTCGGGGTAGGCGGCAGGCGCTCCGCTGGAATCGTCGGAGAAGATGACGCGGGCGAGACGCTCGATATTCACCTGGTGCACGATGCCGGTATTCGGCGGCACGACCTTGAAATTACTGAACGCGCTTTGGCCCCAGCGCAAGAACATGTAGCGCTCGCCGTTGCGGCCGAACTCGATCTGAGTATTGTGCTCGAGCGAATCCGCCGAGCCGTATTCGTCGACCTGCACGGAATGGTCGATCACGAGCTCGGCCGGCGCGAGCGGATTCACGCGCTGCGGATCGCCGCCCAGGCGCACAATGGCCTCGCGCATCGCCGCAAGATCCACGATGCAAGGCACGCCGGTGAAGTCCTGCATGATGACCCGAGCGGGCGTGAAGGCGATCTCATAGTGGGGCGTCGCTTTGGGGTCCCAGTGGATGAGCGCCTCGATGTCGCTCTTCTTCACGTTGACGCCATCCTCGAAGCGCAACAGGTTCTCTAGCAGAATCTTCAGCGAGAACGGCAGCCGGTCGACTTTGTGAGCCTTGAGAGCGCCCAGGCTCAAGGTCTGGTACTTGCGCTTGCCCACCTCGAGCGTGGTTCTTGCCTTGAAGCTATCCGTCATGACTCCTCCAGCTGAAAGGACAGGTGATTATGCGCATGTGCGCTCGCTCGACTCCACCGCACCCTGGCGCGGCGCTGCGCTTGCGAGGCCGCCGAGCGCGACCTCGCGCTCGCCGATCACGCCGCCGCCGAGACACAGATCGTCCAAGTAGAAGACGGCGTACTGGCCCGGGGTCACCGCCCGTGCAGGCCGCGCGAGCCGCACCCGCAGCCGAGCGGCGTCCACCTCGATAAGGCACTTGAGATCATTCTGGCGGTAGCG
>DATHCO010000167.1:0-22389 GCA_035319505.1 Steroidobacteraceae bacterium
CGCGATCGGCGCACCTTTGCCCTGGTCGTCGACGACTCGATCACGGTGCGACGTGTGACCCAGCGGCTCCTCGAGCGCAACGGCATGCGCGTATTGACCGCGAAGGACGGCGTAGATGCCGTATCGATCCTGCAGGAGCATCTGCCCGACATCATCTTGCTCGACATCGAGATGCCGCGCATGGACGGCTACGAGGTGGCGGCGCACGTGCGTTCCGATCCGCGCCTCAAGCACATTCCGATCGTCATGATCACCTCGCGGGTGAGCGAGAAGCACCGCGCACGCGCCATCGAGCTCGGTGTGGACGACTATCTCGGCAAACCCTACCAGGAGAGCCAGCTGCTCGACGCCATCGAGCCGCTCGTCAATCGCCGCAGGGCCGTGGCCCGATGATCGGCGCTCGAGGTGGTGCGTGCTCTCCATCGGCCGGGGCGGCGTAAGAGCATGTCGGAATTGCGCGACGAGCTCTACAGCCTACTGGTTCCCTTGGCCGGAGACCGCCTGATTGTGCCGCGTGCCTGCGTTGCCGAGGTCATCGGGTATCAACCGCCCGCCGCAATGACCAACGCGCCGCCGTGGTACGTGGGCGTCGTCACCTGGGGCGAGCGCAGCGTCCCGGTGGTCTCGTTCGAAGGGGCATTCGGACAGTCCCTGCCGAGCGTGTCGAGCCGCACCCGGATTGTGATCTTTCACGCGTCCTGCGGTTACTTGCCCGGAGGGTATTTCGGCGTACTGACTCAGGGGTTCCCACAGCTCGTGCGGGTCAACGCCGATGTGATCCGGCCCGATCCCTCTCGCGGGTTTCCCGACCGCTCGCCGGTCATTTGTCAGGTGCGGATGCTCAATGAGACACCGCTCATCCCTGACCTGCAGCGTCTCGAGCAGATGATCGCCGAGGAGACCTCGGTGATGCCCACCTGAGAGGGCGCGGCGCCTGCAAGGCGGAGGCGTGCCAGGCCCCTCCTCCGACTCCACTCTCAGAAATAGCGTGCGACCTTGACGAGTACGCTGCCCTCGAGCGGCAGGCTCCCGAAGTCCGAGCGTCTGGAGCCGAGATAGCCGATCACCAGCCCACCGACCGTCCAGTGGTCCGATAGAAAGTAATCGCCGCCGAGCTGGAGCAGGGCTGAGCCGTCGCGAAAGTCCTCTGCAACCAATCCCACGAGCTCGAGTTTCGGTATGAAGGCATCGACCCAGTCGGCCCGCAGGAACAGCGAGTTGCGGCTGATCGGCTCCTCCTGGTCGAGCGCATAATCGCGGATCAGCCAGAGCTCGAGAGCGCTCGCCGATCGCGCACCCTGGCCCGAGCCGGCGGAGAACCACTGCTCCCACACCCGGTTGGTGAAGGCTGCCTGGTTGAGCTCGTACTCGATATTGAAGGTGATGCGCGATTCGGTCGTGTAGGAGACGCCGATCGCGAGCTGTTCCTCGAGCCTCGTGTTCGTTTCGTCCGGTAGCACGGTGGGCGCACCCGCCGGCAGCGAGCCCGTTTGTCGGCCGAACTGAAACGCCTCATCGACGAGGTTGGTCCCGCGGCCGGCGGAGCCTTCCAGATAGCCGATCACGCGCTGCCCCAGATTGCGAGTGAGATTGATACCGCCCTTGGTCTGGCTGCCGTCTCGGTACAGCAAGAGCTCGGGACTCAGGTCCTTGTCCTAGCTGAAACTCCCCTTGAGCAGCACGCGCGTCGATGCGTTGGTCCGGTCCAGCATGGGATTGAAGCTCGGCAGATCGAGGTTCGTGTAGATCGGACTGGGTCGTCGGACGGCCGGCGCAAGGGCGGCGGTCAGCGCGCCGTGCTCGAAGATCTCCTGCGCCTGCAGCATCAGGGTTCCCAAGCGATCCTCCTTGAGCACGCTCGGATCCAGAGACAGCGGCTCGACGACGGCGCGCGACTTGAAGTAGTCGGTCGGATTGAAGCCGAGCGCCACACCGCTCTTCAGGTTGATGCGCCCGATCTCGAGGAAGGTGCGATCCGCGGGCTCGAAGCTCGCGTACACTTCGCGCAGGTCGTTGATCAGATTCTCATGGTCGGGGAAAGAGATGTCATTCTCGGCGCGCAGGTTGAGCCGCCCGCTGTAATGAAATTGCGCAGCGTCGCCCAGGCTCCACTCTCGGCGGACGTCGAGGAACAAGCGATCCTGCCAGTCAAAGGGCGGGGGAGGCGGTACGGGTACCGGTAAGGCCTCGCGGCGTGAGGAGAGCGTCAGCGCATCCTCGACGTAGATCCGCTGCGCAGGAGCTGCGCCCGTCGAGCTCGCTTTCGGGCTTTGCCGTGCCGCCTCCGGGATGAGCTCGAGGTCCTGATTCTCCGGCGATGCGGGCGGTGGCTCACCGGACATCGTCGCGCTGGCCGCGGTAGAGAGCAAGATGGCCACGATAGCTGCCGCCGCGCGGCGCTGCCCGCTCATGGGATCTTGAGGTGCGGTAAGTAATCGCGCTGGAACCACGCCTCGGGGATGTCCTGAGAGCGGTAATCACCGAAGCTCACCGTCGTCGCCAGCGAGGTATCGACGGCGTCGATGATCACTGCCTCGGTGGGACGGATGCCGCCGAGCTGCTCGCTGAAGGCACGGTAGTACAAGATCTTGAGCAGCCGTCCGCTGTCGGAATAGAACTTTCCCTTGATCGGGTAGTTCGTCCCCTGCTCCACCCAGTACTCGACTCGGGCGTACACCGCGAGGCTGTTGGCCGCTTTGAGATCCAGATGCCAGCACGTGCGCTCCTTGCGCGTCGCATCTTGGATCGTCTCGGCGCCGACGACGGCAGGCGCGTAGTCGGCTGCAAGGTTCACCGTCAGTACGTCACCGATTGCCGCCTGCCCGATGAGGCGCTGCTGCGCCGAGATGCGAATGCTCAGATTCGACGCCGGGTCGAAGAACCACAGGGATTGCCCGTCGAGGAGCACCTTCTTGCCGTAATCACGCGGCGGCTCGACGTACTCGATGAGATTGCGAAATTGCCGCGTCGCGCGGTCCTCTTTCGAGAACACGATCAGCCGATCGTGACTTCGTTCCGCCCCACCCACATACTCGGTGAGCGTCACGGTCACTCGAAAGGGCTCGCCGGGATTGCGAACGCGGTCGGTCGCGGAGACCACATCCTCGGCAGTCGGGTTGGTGGCGGCAAGCGCCATCGGCAAGACGGCGATCCGCTGGGCAGCGGCGAAAACGGTGGCGGCAGCGGCAGCGACGAAGATTGCGGCGGCGACTCGCATACTCAGACGTGCCGCAACGCGTCGACGACGGGGAGGCGCGCGGCGCGGTTGGCCGGCATGAAGGCCGCAACGACCGCAACCAGCACCAGCCCGACCCAGGTTCCGACCAGCAGACCGGGCCGGCCGAGCACATACAGATAGAGTGCGATCGGCTCATTGTTGCCCGGGGGAATCCACGTCAAGCCCGCGTGATTGATGATCGCACCGCTAACTACGGCGAGCACGGTGCCGCAGGTCGCGCCAATTGCGCCGATCAGCGCCCCCTCCACGACAAACTGCGCTCGCACGCGGCCTCGGCGCACGCCCATCGCGCGGATCGTGCCGATCTCGTTGGTCCTCTCCATGACGTTCATCGTCATCGTATTGACCACCGCAAACAGCACGATCACGCCCATGACCAACGCAATGAACAGGAAAATGCCGCTGAACAGCTGGATGACCTGGCCGTAGAAGGGCGTGAGCTCCCCGAAATCGCGCACTTCGAGATCCAGATGGTGTTCCTTGAAGAGCGCAGCGAGGCGGCTGCGTGCGCGGCCCATCCCCTGGCTGCGGTCGAGCTGCATCACGATCGCGGTCACCTTGTGCTCGGAGCGGCCGTAAACGAGCTGTTGTGCGAGGGCGAGGTGCATGATCACGACGGCATCGTCGAGCTCTTTGGCGCCGAACGGTTGCGCCCCGCCCACGGTCATGCTGACCACATTCGGCGCGCCACCCACGGTGGCGGCAAGCAGATCGATTTGCGGCGCCTGGTGCACACTGCGGCGGGTATCGACGTCTCGCGCGGCGAGCTCGAGGAGGTCCGTATTGACGGTCGGACGATCCGTCTGTGAGGACCTGACCGGCGCCGTGGGGCAGTTCGCGAGCGCGAGCGGGACACACAGATTGAGGATCCGCGCGAGCCCGCTGCCGATCAGCCCGCGGCTCTCGTCGGCGTCCGACAGCCGGCGATCCGGGGCGAACACGTTGCCGGTGTGATAGGGATCCCAGCGTCGCATGCGATCGCGGTCCGAAGGCACGAGCCCCTCGCCGATGAACGTCTTGGAGGCCGCGTCATCGCCGGAGTAATTGGCCGCGATGCCCATGAGCGACTGGGTCGGCGTGAGGACCCGAATCATGGGCTTGAGCACCGGGTCCTCGCCGATCAAGCGCATGACGCTCTGATAGTCATCGATGCCGTATGCCGCGGGATTGCCCGTGCCGTAGAGAAAATAGCCGCTCCGGAACACGCGCAAATGGCCCGAGCGCTGCACGTAGCCCGTCTCCATGCCTAGAAAGATGTATGTCGTGTAACCGGCGAACAAGAGCATCGCGAGCGCGCCGGCGGCGACGGCCGAGATCGTCATCATCGAGCGGCGTCGATTGCGCACGATGTTGCGCCAGCCGATTTTGAGCAGCAGACTCAAGTCGCCCTCATGGTCCGATGCTCGATGAGCTCCCCGTCGCGGATCGCGAAGATCTCGTCGGCGTGCGAGATCAATTGCGGGTCATGGGTCGCGAAGATGAACGTCGTGTGCGATTCGGCCTGTACGCGGCGCATGAGCTCGATGATCGCCTTGCCCGTCGCCGTGTCCAGGTTCGCGGTCGGCTCGTCCGCGAGCACGAGCTGCGGTCCTTTGACGAGCGACCGGGCGATCGCAACGCGTTGTTTTTGGCCCCCCGACAGCTCGTTCGGGCGCTGATCCGCCTGGGCGGCGAGGCCGACCGCCTCGAGCATCGCCTGGGTGCACCGCCGGCGCTCCGCGGCAGGCATCCCGACGAGCAACAAGGGGTACTCGACGTTCTCGTAGGCGGAGAGCACCGGAATCAGGCTGTAGTTCTGAAAGATGAAGCCGATGTTGCGTGCGCGAAAGTCCGCCACGGCATCATCGTCGAGCGCGGCGATGGTCTGGCCGCACACCTCGACCGCGCCCGAGGAGGGCGCATCGATGCAGCCCAAGAGGTTGAGGAGGGTCGTCTTACCGCTTCCCGACGCGCCGATCACCATCGAGAAGCGATCCGCGGGAATCGAAAGCGTGATGCGCTTGAGTGCGCGCACCTCGATCGACCCCGCCACGTAGCTCTTGGAGACATCCGTCAGGCGTACGACCGGCGGTGTAGTTTCAGACTGCGGCACGCAGGGGATCCTTTTTTGCCGAACGCACAGGGCAGTGATGCAAGCGTGGGAGAATCGTCCGTGACGGCAGTGCCGGCGCCGTAAACTTACCTCATGTTAGGGAGCCGCGCCGCGGCGGGACAATACGTAGTTTACGAAGTGAGGTCGCCGTAGCGACTCTGCAGCCAGCTCACCGCCGCGATGGCCGCCGTCTCGGTGCGCAGCACCCTCGGTCCGAGTCGTACGGCAACGAATCCGGCGATCCGAAACGCCTCGAGCTCGCCCGGCGCGAAGCCGCCTTCGGGTCCGACCGCAATCTCCACGGCTGCTCCGATCTGCTGCCTCGCGGGGCTCGCGCCGCGTTCGGGCTCGAGCACCAGCCGCGGCCCGTTCCCCCGCGATTCGCCGAGATAGTCGAGCAAGCGGCGCGGGTGCTCGATCACCGGCAGGCGATTGCGTCCACATTGCTCGCAGGCGCTGACGGCGATCCCGCGCCAGTGCGCGGCCTTGAGCGGCCCCTGGGAGGCGTCGAGCCGTACCACGCCGCGCTCGCTCAAGACCGGAACGATACGCGCCACGCCGAGCTCGGTCGTTTTCTGCACGATGACGTCCATCCGGTCGCCGCGCGCGATGCTTTGCAGGAGCGTGACGGCGAGCGGCGACTCGCGATCGACGAGGCGCGAGTCGCGCACGGCCACGGTCACGCGCGAGCCGCGCACGCCCTCGATCGTTGCCGCGTGCTCGCGCCCGTCGCCGTTGAAAAGGACGATTTCCTGACCGCTCCGTATGCGCAGCACCCGGGCAAGATGCTGAGCCGCTGCCCCGGGCAGCTCGATGAGAGCCCCCGGGCGCAAGGCGGCCTCGACGTAGACTCGGTTCATCGGCGCCGGATTCTCGCATATGCTCTTCCCTGGGCGGCGAGGAGCGCGGATTTGCGAGTTGACCTTGACAGCGGTCTGATGGGCGGCGTGCCCTTCCTTCCATCTCCGAACCACGACGCGAGGCCTGCCGGCGTGGAGACGGACCTCATCGTCGTGCACGGCATCAGCCTGCCTCCCGGCGAATTCGGCGGTCCCTGGATCGATCGACTATTTACCAATACCCTGCCCCCCGACGCCCATCCTTACTTTGCGACGATCGCCGACAAGCGGGTCTCGGCGCATCTTTGCATCCGCCGCGACGGGGCGGTTACGCAATACGTGCGCTTTACCGAGCGGGCCTGGCACGCCGGGCCATCGCGCTACGAGGGACGCGAGGCGTGCAACGACTTCTCGATCGGAATCGAGCTCGAGGGCACTGACTCGGTCGCGTACGAGGCCGCGCAGTACCGATCGCTCGCCGAGGTCGTCGCCGCACTCACGGCCGCGTACCCGACGCTCTCGCGCGAGCGCCTGGTGGGTCACAGCGACATTGCGCCGGGACGCAAGACGGATCCCGGGCCCGCCTTCGATTGGCCGCATGCCCGCCGCCTCATCGCCCGAGCTCAGCGGCGATGCCGCCAGAGCACCTCGCTCCCTTGATACTCGCGCGCCAGCACGCGCGCCACGACGAACAAGAGATCCGACAGGCGATTTAGGTACTTGAGCGCATCCGGTTCCACCGCTTCGGCGCGCGCCAGCGACCAGCACCGGCGCTCCGCGCGCCGACAGATCGCGCGCGCCATGTGACAGGCCGCAGCCGCGGCTCCGCCGCCCGGGAGAATGAACTCCTTGAGCGGCGGCAGCGCCTCGTTGAATCCGTCGAGATCATTCTCGAGCCGCTCCACATGCGCCGCGGTGATCATCTTGTGGCCGGGAATGCACAGCTCGCCGCCGAGATCGAACAGATCGTGCTGCACTTCGGTAAGGGAGCGGTGCACGGCGGCAGACAGCGCCGGAACAGCCAGCACCACGCCCACCGCGCTGTTGGTCTCATCGACGCTCCCGTAGGCCTCGACGCGCAGGCTCTCCTTGGCGACGCGCGACCCGTCTCCGAGCCCGGTGCTGCCGTCATCACCGGTACGGGTATAGATCTTGCTCAAACGATTGCCCATGATGCGGTCCTCGCCCTTCGAGGAGGCGACGGTAGCACAATAGGATTTGACATGGACCCTTCACCTGAGCTCAAGGCGGCGCTCGAGGCCGCAGAACGGGCTGCCGTCATCGCGCGCTCGCTCTATCAGCACAACATCGAGGTTCGCATCAAGGCCGACAAGTCGCCGGTGACCGAGGCCGACGTGCGCTGCGAGATCGCGATTCGCGAGATCCTCGAGGCGCGTTTTCCCGCCCACGGCTTCTACGGCGAGGAAACGGGATCGCGCGACGAGGGCGCGGAGAGCCTGTGGCTCGTCGATCCGATCGACGGAACCAAGGCCTTCGTGCGCGAATACCCCATGTTCTCGACGCAGATCGCGCTCATGCGCCGGGGCGAGATCGTCCTCGGCGTCTCGAGCGCTCCCGTCTACGGGGAGCTCGCCTTCGCCGAGCGCGGCCGCGGTGCCTATCTCAACGGCCAGGCGCTCGCGGTGAGCGACGTCGCGACCCTCGAATCGGCGGCGCTCTCCTCCGGGAATCTCAAATCGCTCGCCGCCGGACGGCAATGGGCACGCTATGGCGGGCTGGTCAGGCGCGTGAGCCGCATCCGAGGATACGGCGATTTCCTGCACTACCACCTGCTGGCGGCCGGCAAGATCGATGCCGTGGTCGAGACCGACGTCAATATCTTGGACATCGCCGCCTGCGTCGCCATCGTCACAGAGGCCGGGGGACGGTTCACGGAGCTCGGCGGTGCACCGATCAGCCTAAGATCCGACTCGGTGCTCGCCACCAACGGCCCGCTGCACCCCCTGGTGCTCGAGGCGCTCGGCGAGGTCCCGAAAGTCGGCGACGGCGCCTGACCCCCGCGCGGCCACGCGGGTTACTCAGACAGGCTCCTAGGCTCCTGCGCTCTAGTCGGCGTGCTGCGGCCAGCGTATCTCGAGCGCCGTGGCGGGGCCGATGACGACCTCATCCAGGCTCTCCGGCTGCTCGTAGCGGCCCGGGGACAGCATGCGCCGCCCTGCCATCAGCTCGGCAAATTGCTGCGGGTACAAAGGGACCTGCCGTGGATCGCCATAGCCTGCGGGAAATTCCGGCGCGTCGGTCGCGGGATCGTACTTGTCGGTAGCGCCCAAGGTGTGTGCGAGCTCGTGCGCGATCACGATGTCGTTCTCGCCGTTCATCGCGGGCGTCGCGAACGCGTAAACCACGCCGATGAGTCCCTTGGTGAGCCCGAGGGAATGCGGCACGACGGGTGTGAGCCGCGGATCATGGAACAAGACGAACATGCGAATGTCCTCCGGCTCTCTCACGTGACCGCTGACTCGCCAAGCCCAGTAGCGAAGCTCTAGGCTCCACAGAACGGTCGCGAGCACTGATGCGTCGGGCGCGCGTTGTGGAGGGTGCTCTTTCAGCTCCGCCCGCAAGCGCGTCTTGATCGGATTTTCGAGTTGCACACCGTAGCGCTGCGCCTCGCGCGCGTAGAATCGATCGATCGGCGCAAAGCGCTCGGCGTCGAGTGCGGCGACATAGGCGAGCGTGGCGGGACTGTCGTCCGCGGCGATCGGATAGACGGCGACATAGAGAGGCACCCGCCAGGAGGTGCTGCGGTAGCGCTCGCGCCACGCGGTTGCGGCGACGATGAGCAACGCGATGAGCAGGATGAGGATCCGCAGGAGTCGCGCCGCGCGGCGCCGGTCCGCCTCGCCGCGATCGGGGCCGACCGCGCCCGCTCGCAGCCTTGGATCCACGCGGCCTCGCTCGCGCTGATTCGCACGCGCATCCACGGTCAGTCGCTGGGCTCGACCTCGAGCTCATCGAGCTCGCCATCGACCACGAGATAGGAGACCCGCATGGGCTTGCAGCACACGGGGCAGTCTTCGATATAGGACTGCTCGGGGACCGAAAGATCGAGCGTGAGGTCGATGCTCTCCCAGCAGTGAGGGCAGGTCGCTTGGTGACTTTCGAGCAGGCTCACGGCCGCTTACGGTTGTAAGCGTGTCACGGCCCAGGCGGGCGCACCGGGCAACGCGCACGAGATCCGCGTCCAGCGTGCGCGATCGTGGATGCGATACTCGCCCTCGACCCAGAGCTCGAGCGCCTCCACCTGCAAGCGGTAGCCTCCCCAGTGTGGGGGTCGCGGTACCTCGACGGGGACGGTCTCGGGCTCAGGGGTTCCCGGGCCGCCATAAGGGATGCCGAAGCGGCGCGCCGCCGCGGCAACGCTTTCGACCAGCAGCGCCCGTGAGCTGACCGGCTCACTCTGGTGGCTGGCCCAGGCCCCGAGCCGGCTCTGCCAGGGGCGGGTGCGAAAATACGCTTCATTCTCGGCCTCCGTCAACCGCTCGACCCGGCCCTCGGCGCGCACTTGCCGATGGCGATGATCCCAGTGAAAGACCACCGCAGCCCGCGGATTGGCCTCGAGGTCATGGCCTTTGCGCGAATGATAATTGCTGTAGAACACGATCGAGCCGCTGTCGGGGTCGATCTCCTTGGCGAGTACGACGCGCGCCGAGGGTTGGCCGGACCGGTCGACGGTCGCGACCACCATGGAATTGGGGTTCGGCTGCGATCCATCGCGCTGCGCCTGGGCGAGCCACTCGGCGGCAACCGCCAGTGGATTCGCCGGTAACGGATCGGGCAAGGCTTCGGTGCAGGGGGGGGTTACGCCGGCGCTCATGCCCGGAATGGTAGCTGTGCCATTCGACTTCGGGTAGCGGTGTGCTAAAAGGGACCAAGGTGGAGCACGGGGGGCCGGCTTGAGGGCCAAGACCACACCGAGATTGAATCGATAGCCTCTGCGAAGATGTCTAATCCATTGATGAATCTGGACGAGCTGCGGGCCGCCATCACCGATCTCGACGGCGAGATCTTGTCATTGGTCGCGCGCCGCCAGGCGCTCGCCGCCGAGATCGAGACCGTGAAGCGCGCCACGGGCCGCGCCACCCGGGACTTCGTCCGCGAGCGCGAGGTCATTCTGCACGGCCGCCGGGCCGCGGAGCGCTTGGGAATCAAGCCGGACCTCGCCGAGGCGTTGCTGCGTGAGCTCATCCAGTCCTCGCTCGCGACGCAGGAGCGGGCGCGCGTGGCGGCACAGGGCCAAGGGGGCGGCAAGAGTGCGCTGGTGATCGGCGGCCGTGGAAAGATGGGCGGCTGGTTCTCGGAGTTTCTCGCCTCCCAGGGGTTCGAGGTCGTGATCGCCGATCCGCAAGGCGGCCTTCCGGGATTCGATCAGCTGGCCGACTGGGAGGATCACCCGCTCGACTGCGATCTCATCGTGCTGGCAACCCCGTTGAGCGCAACGGCGAAGCTCCTGCTGAAGCTCGCGGAGCGAGCGCCGCGCGGGTTGATCTTCGATCTGGGTTCCTTGAAGACACCGCTCCGCGCAGGTCTCGATGCGCTCGTCAAGGCAGGCTGCCGCGTGACCTCGCTCCATCCGATGTTCGGGCCAGACACCGAGCTGCTGTCCGGACGGCACGTGATCTTCATCGACTTGGGCCACCGAGCGGCGCTCGAGCAAGCGCAGGCGCTGTTCGCCCCCACCATGGCGGAGCGGGTGGTCATGGGTCTCGATGAGCACGATCGGCTCATTGCCTACGTCCTCGGACTCTCGCACGCGCTCAACATCGCCTTCTTCACGGCACTGGCCGAGAGCGGTGAGGCCGCACCGCGCCTTGCGCAGCTTTCGAGCACGACCTTCGATGCGCAGATGGAGGTCGCGAGCCGGGTGG
The DNA here is from genome assembly GCA_035319505.1 of Steroidobacteraceae bacterium. GTDB lineage: Bacteria > Pseudomonadota > Gammaproteobacteria > Steroidobacterales > Steroidobacteraceae > Bog-1198. The sequence goes on from DATHCO010000167.1 coordinate 11,056, forward strand.
CGGCCGAGAGCCCGGATCTGTACTTCGAGATCCAGAGCTTGAACGATTACGGAATGGAATCGCTGCTCGCGCTCGAGCAGGCCGTGACGCGGCTTATCAGCGCGGTGCAAACGAAGGACGCTCGCTCGTTCAGCGCGCTCATGAATCGGGGAAGGGTGTATTTCGACGTGCGCGCGCAGGCACGTTCGGGTTGAGCTCGAGCCGCCGGCATGGACGACCTGGCTTCGGAGAACGAAGCGCTCAAGAAGCGGCTCGCGGAGCTCACCGCCGAGGCGGCCAATAACGAGAGCATCTTGAAGCGCACGCAGGCGCGCGAGCTCAGCTTGCTGCGCGCCGACGGCTTGGCGCAGCTGCTGCACGCGCTGGTCGAGGGACTCCGCGATTCCTACGCGCTCGACGTCGTGAGCGTGGTGCTGCTCGACCCGCAGCACGAGATTCGCCACTTGCTGATCGCCGGGGGAGACCGGCCGGAGGAATTCCAGCAAATCTTCTTCGTCGACTCCCTGGTGAGCCTCGCACCCCAGCTCGCTGCCTTGCACAAGCCGTGGCTGGGCCCCTTCGTCGGAGCCGATCACCATCTGCTGTTTCCGGGCTTTGCGGCCCTGAAGAGCGCGGCGCTCGTCCCGCTGCCGCGCAAGGACCTCACCACCGGTGCGCTGTGCTTCGGCAGCAAAGATCCGACGCGCTTCACGCGGCATCATGGGACGGATTTCCTCGCGCATCTGGGAGCGGTCGCCGCGGTCTGCTTGGAGAATGCGGTGAACCGCGCTCGACTGCTGCGCGCCGGGATCACCGATTTTCTCACCGGATGGCACAACCGGCGCTACTTGCAGCAACGCTTGAAGGAGGAGTTGGCGCGCGCGCAGCGGCGCGCCGGAAGCATCGCCTGTCTGATGATCGATATCGATCACTTCAAGAGCATCAATGACGGCTATGGTCATCTCGCGGGTGACGTGGCGCTCAAGGAGATTGCACAGCGCGTCGAGGTGCAGATTCGCAGCATGGACACCGCGGCTCGCTTTGGCGGCGACGAGCTCGCGATCTTGTTGCCGGACTCCTCCGGCGGCGAGGCGGCCAAGTTGGCCGAGCGTATTCGTGAAGCGATTGCCGCGGTGCCGTTCAAGCTCACGGCCCAAATCGAGCGCACGCTCACAGTCTCGATCGGCGTCGCAGCGCTCTCCCCGGCGCGGCACGAGACCGACCTGAAGGCGGTCGCCGACCGGCTGCTCGCCGATGCGGACGCGGCCCTGTATCGGGCCAAGGCGCTCGGACGCAATCGCGTGCAGGTGGGAGCGGGGTGAAACCGTGAGCCCGGGCACGTTCCATGAGATCTGCGTCGAGCGCCCGCAGATGTAGGTACCCGGGCCCCGATGTGGAACAATTGGCGCCCATGTCCGATCGTCACGGCATCGATCACATCGACCGACATGGTTTCCGCGCCAACGTGGGAATCGTGCTCATGCGCCAAACCGGCGAGTTGTTCCTGGGCGGGCGGGTAGGCGGACGCGGCTGGCAATTCCCGCAGGGAGGCGTCAACCGCGGAGAGAGTGTGGAGGAGGCGCTATTTCGCGAATTGACCGAGGAAATCGGACTTCTGCCCGAGGATGTCGAGGTCCTGGGCTCGACCCGCGGTTGGCTGCGCTACCGTCTGCCGCGCCAATACGTGCGCGACCGCTGCATCGGTCAGAAGCAGAAGTGGTTTCTGTTGAGGCTCGCCGCGAAGGAGGCCCAATTTCGATTGGATAGCACGTCACAGCCGGAATTCGACCGCTGGCGATGGGTCGATTACTGGACGCCGGTGCGCGAGGTGGTTTACTTCAAACGGCGGGTGTACGTGCGTGCGTTGCACGATCTCGGGAAGCTCGTCTTTGCCGATGGTCTTCCGCCGTATCCTGACTGGTGGCCCGAGCTCGACATGCCCGCGGACCCATCGACTGTGCGCTAGAACGGTTTCACCATGGCCAATATGACGATTGCGATCAGAAGAAACGAGGGAACCTCGTTGAACAGCCGATACCAGCGGGCCGTACGCAGATTGCGACCGAGCGCAAAATCTCGAGAGAGCTTGTAGCAATACAGATGGTAGGCAATCAGCAACACGACGAGCGCAAGCTTCGCCTCCAGCCAGCCCATGCCGAGGTACCGGGGCGCGATGACGAGCATGGCAATGCCGAGAACGACTGTGGCGGCGGCGCCCACGCTCATGATCGCATACAGGCGCCTCTCCATCAGGCAAAATCGTTCCGCACTCACCCTGTCCGCCGCGTCCGCGTGGTACACGAAAAGCCGCGGCAAATAGAACAATCCGGCAAACCAGGTGACCATCGCGATGACATGAAAGGCTTTGAGCCAAAGCAAGAGCCATTCCTCACACGCAAAGCCGAATCATAGCGTACCCTTCTCAATATGCGCGGAGGGTTTCGAGCCGGTAGTTCATAGGATCCGACGCTCTCGTATTTGACATGGCCCATTTCATCGAAAAGCTGGTGGTCCGATCGTATGCGCCGAAGCGGCGCGCGATGCTTCTCGGCGCGGCGGTGCTCGGCGGCCTGTTCGTCTTGTATGCCGCCTTCGAGCTCGGGCGCTACGATGCGAGCTTTCGCGTGGTCGACTCGGTGCGCGGCGCGCTCGCCGCGAGCTCGCGCATCCGCGGGCTCGAAGCGGAGAACTCTCGCTTGCGCACGCAGCTCGAGGCCGCGGACGTCGCCCGGCGCGTGGACCGTGAAGGCTACAAGCAGGTAGAGCGGAGCCTCGGCGATATGCAGAGCCAAATCGCCCGCCTCAATCAGGATCTGTCCTTCTATCGAGGTCTGGTACAGCCCGACTCGCTGGTGCATGTGAAGGTGCAGCAGATGCAGATCGTACCCGTGGCGGCGCCCGGCGAGTCCTCCAGCCAATATCGACTCAAGTTCGTCCTGATGCAAACCGGCAAGCCCGCGAACTCCGTGTCGGGGAACCTATCGGTCAGCATCGATGGTCTCGACTCCGGCAAGCCCAGGAACTTGAGTTTTGCTGAGGTTTCGCCCAACCATCGACTCACGCTGGCATACTCATTTCGCTACTTTTCCGAATTCGACGAGCCCGTCGAATTGCCTCGGGGATTCGAGCCGACGCGTGTCGGGGTCGAGATTCACAGCGGCAGGGACTCAACTCACGCTTCTCGGCAGGCGTTCGTCTGGAAGGCCCAGGGGATGTCGATCGAAACGGAAGCCAACGGCGAGAATTCGCAGAAGGAAGAGGTCGATGTTCAAGCGGAAACCGAATAAGAACACGAGAATCGATACCCTGATCGGCGCGAAGACGCGCATCAACGGCGACGTCGAATTTGCGGGTGGCTTTCATCTCGACGGTCATATCAACGGCAACGTCACCTGTCAGGACGGGCCCGATGCGCTGCTCTCCGTGAGCGAGCACGGTTGCATCGAGGGCTCGGTCCTCGCTCCGAACGTGCTGCTGAACGGTACCGTAAAGGGCAACATCGACGCGAGCGAGCGGGTCGAGCTCGGCGCGAAGGCGCGTGTTCTCGGCAATGTGCAGTACACGGTCATTGAAACCGCGGTCGGCGCCCAAATTAGCGGTAAATTGATTCATCGGACGCCATCGCCGGGACCTCGCGAGGGCGCGGGAAGCGGGGAGGGCGCGGCAGCCGGGCAGGGCGCGGCAAGCGGGCAGGGTGCGGAAGGCTCGGGAACCCGCGCGGGTGAATCCGAGTCTCAAGTCTGAGGGGCCATTTTGATTGGCCCGCCCATGCCGAGTACACTAGCAACATGAGCGAAATCATTGAACCCGTCGCCGATGTCGAGCCGGCGCCGCCGCCCGAGATACTGGTTTTCACGGATGCCGCCGCCGGAAAGGTCGGCGAGCTGATTCGTGAGGAGGCCAACCCCAACCTGAAGCTGCGAGTATTCGTGTCGGGTGGAGGGTGCTCCGGCTTTCAATACGGCTTCACCTTCGATGAGAACATCGAGGACGGCGATTTTTGCGTGGAGAGGCGCGGAGTACAGCTCCTGATCGACCCGATGAGCGCTCAGTACCTCATGGGCGCGGAGATCGACTACAAGGAAGATCTGCAAGGCGCCCAGTTCGTGATTCGCAACCCGAACGCCAAGACAACCTGCGGTTGCGGGTCTTCGTTCTCCGCTTAAAAGTATATCCGTAGATGACCGGCGGTCGTGTCGTTCCCGACGTACTCGCCGCGGTAGATCTTGGCTCCAACAGTTTCCACATGGTGGTCGCGCGCTACTCGCACGGCCAGCTCGTGATACTCGATCGACTGCGCGAGATGGTGCGTCTCGCGGCGGGCCTGAGCGATAACGGACGTCTGGACGATGCAGCCGCCGAGCGCGCCCTGCGCTGCCTCGAGCGCTTCGGGCAGCGGCTGCGGACCCTGCACGCAGACAGTGTGCGTGTCGTCGGGACGAGCGCGTTACGGCGCGCCAAACGCAAGCGCTGGTTCCTGGAGAGGGCGCGGGCCGCCCTCGGTCGTCCCATCGAAATCATTTCCGGGCAGGAGGAGGCGCGCCTCATCTACTCCGGCGTGGCGCACACGAGCCCGATGAGCCCCGACAAGCGTCTCGTGGTCGACATCGGCGGCGGCTCGACGGAGGTGGTCATCGGCGAGGGCTTCAATCCGTTGCTGCTCGAGAGCCTCTCCGTCGGCTGCGTCGGTCTCACTGCAAGCTATTTCGACGACGGCAGGATATCGGAGAAGCGCTTCGAGCGGGCCCGCACCGCCGTGAGGCTCGAGCTCGAGCCGATTCAACAACCCTTCAAGAAAACGGGGTGGCTAGAGGCATTCGGCAGCTCGGGCACGGTTCGGGTGATCGGCGACGTCGTGCGCCGGCTCAATGCGGATTCGCCGCGCATTACCATCGACAACTTACGCAGCCTCGCGGAGCGGATCATCGCCTCGGGCCACGTGGATGACATGGATCTCGAGGACGTCGACCCGGAGCGCGCGCCGATCTTTCCTGCGGGCCTCGCCATCCTGCTCGAGATCGTGGAGAACTTCGGGATCGATCGCGTACGCGTCTCGGAGGGCGCGATGCGCGAGGGCCTACTCTACGACCTGATGGGCCGCTTCACCAACGAGGATGCGCGCGTACGCAGCGTGCGCGCCATGGAGCAGCGCTATCACGTCGACGCCTTGCAGGCGAGCCGAGTCGAGGAGACCGCCGCACAACTGCTCGAGCAAGCCGAGCCCGAATGGGGACTCGAGGACCCGCTGGCAGAGCTGATGCTGCGCTGGGCGGCGCGCTTGCACGAGACTGGACTCGGCATCGCCCATTCGAAATATCATCGCCATAGCGCCTATCTCCTCCAGCATGCGGACATGCCCGGTTTTCCGCGCGAGGAGCAGCTCCTGCTCGCAGTCCTGGTCGGCAGCCATCGACGGCAACTGTCCTTCGAGGCGCTGGAGGATTTGGTGCCGCCCTGGGACCACCATGCCGAGTTCCTGATCGTACTATTGCGCCTCGCGGTGCTGCTGAATCGCGGACGCAGCCCCCAACGCCTTCCGCAGGCACGCCTGACGGTGAAAGGACGCAACGTGAATCTGGAATTACCGCAGAGCTGGATGAAGGAGCATCCGCTCACACTCGAGGACCTCGAGCAGGAGCGCGCGTATTTGAAGGATGCCGGCTTTCGCCTCAATTTGAGCCGCGCGCCATCGGAGGTCGCGCTCAAGACTCCATGAGCGCGACGCGCTCATCGTACTGGCTCAGGAGCCGTGCCTGGGCTGACACCTTGCCCCCCTCGGCGCGGGTGTAGCCGCCGCCCGAATCGAGCTCCCAGGCCTGACAGTCGTCGGCGAGGTACAGGGCCAGATCGTCGCTGACGCGCGCCCGAAACTCCGGCGATTCGACCGGGAAGGCGACCTCGATTCGCCGGTAGAGATTGCGATCCATCCAGTCGGCACTCGCGCAATAGATCTCACGCTTACCGCCGTTCTCGAACTGATAGACGCGCGTATGCTCGAGAAAACGCCCGACGATCGAGCGCACCTTGATTCGGTCGGAAATTCCTGTCACTCCGGGCCGCAAGCAACAGAGCCCCCGCACGATGAGATCGATCTCGACCCCGGCACGCGAGGCGGCGTACAGCGCGCGGATGATCGTGGGCTCGGTGAGCGCGTTCAACTTGGCGACGATATGGGCGCGCTTGCCCGCGCGAGCGTGCTCGGCCTCGCGCTCGATCTTCGAGAGCAGTGCCTGGTGCAGGCTGAAGGGCGCATGCAGCAGCTTGCGCAGGCGCGGCACCCGCGTGAGTCCGGTAAGTTGTAGGAAGATCTCGTGAATGTCCTCGCCGATCGCCTCATCGGCGGTCATGAGGCCGTAGTCCGTATACAGCCGCGCTGTCTTCGCGTGGTAGTTTCCGGTTCCGAGATGGCAGTAACGGCGCAGGCCTTTTTCCTCGCGGCGCACCACCATCACGAGCTTGGCGTGGGTCTTGTAGCCGAACACGCCGTACATCACGTGCGCACCCGCCTCCTGCAGCTTGTTCGCGAGCTCGATGTTCGCCTCCTCGTCGAAGCGCGCCTGTAGCTCGATGATGACCGTGACGTCCTTGCCGGCCTGCGCCGCCTCTACCAGGGCGCCGACGATCGCCGAGTCGCTGCCCGCTCGGTAGAGCGTTTGCTTGATCGCGAGCACTTGCGGATCGCTCGCGGCCTGCTTGATGAAATCCGTCACGGGAGCGAAGCTCTGAAACGGGTGGTGGAGCAAGAAATCACCGGCGCGCAGCGCGGCGAAAAGATCGCTTCCCGTGCGTAGCCGCTCCGGAATGCTCGGCACAAACGCCGCGTACTTCAATTCCGGCCGGTCGACCAGATCGTAAAGCGCCATGAGCCGATTCAAGTTGACCGGTCCCGATACCTTGTACAGGTCGTCGGCGGTGAGCGCGAACTGCTCGAGCAGGTAGTGCAAGATCTCCTCGGGACAGTCGTGCGCGGTTTCCAAGCGCACCGCATCGCCATAGCGTCGCGAGGCGAGCTCGCCTTGCACCGCGCGCAGCAGATCATCCACTTCTTCCTGCTCGACGAAGAGGTCGCTGTTTCGCGTCACGCGAAACTGATAGCAACCCCGTACGCGCATGCCAGCGAAGAGCTTCGACACGAATGCCTCGACGATCGTGCCCAGAAACATGAAGTGGCGGCTGCCGAGCTCGTCCGGGAGCCGGATGAGCCGGGGCAGGGAGCGCGGCGCCTGCACCACCGCGAGGCCTGAGTTGCGGCCGAAACCGTCCTCACCCTCGACGACGATGGCGAAATTCAAGCTCTTGTTGAGCACTTTGGGGAAAGGCCGCGCGGGGTCGAGCGCGAGCGGGCTCAACACCGGCTCGACCTCGCGGACGAAATATTCCCGCAGCCACTCGGCCTGATCCCCCGTCCAGTTGTCCTCCGACAGGAATACGATGCCGCTCTTCGCGAGCTCGGGCATGAGCACGTTATTCAGGAGCTCGTATTGCTCATCGACGAGCCGCATCGTGCGAGCGCGGATGGCCTTGAGCTGCTCGGGGATCGATAGACCGTCCGCGCCCACCTGCAGCGCACCGGCCTCCTGCAATTCCTTGAGACCTGCGACTCGGATCTCGAAGAACTCGTCCAGATTCGAGCATGCGATGCAGAGGAACTTCACCCGCTCGAGAAGCGGGATGCGATTGTCCTTGGCCTGCTCGAGCACCCGCTCATTGAACTCGAGGAACGAAAGCTCCCGATTGATGTAGAGCTCATGAGTCTGCAGGTCGATATCGTTCATGCAGCAAGTCTGAGACTTCGCCGGTGACAGTTCAACGAAGTGGCCGGCAGAGCAGCCGATCAGTGCCGGTTAAATGCTGCCCAGGATGCGCGCCCCGCGAGCGCCGCTCAGGCTCGCGGCGCTCGGGGGCCGGCGCGAAGGAGGGATGCGCTGTGGGCTCCTGCGCCGCCCGAGGCACGCCCCCCGCGCACATGAGCTGCAATGCACAAATACGCGGCTTGCGCGAGGGCGACGTCCACGAGGCGCCGTGCGGGGCTAGTCGCAGCCAGTCGCAGAACCGTGCGCGTGAATCTCTCGATTCACACGGCTTCCATCAGTTGACGGAGAGGCGCGGCTCGCCGAGGAACTGGGGTACCCCTGCGGCGAGCTCGGGCACCACCCGCGCCGGCGAGGGGGTCGTGAGCGCGGTGAGCCAGGGGATCGCCTCGGCACGGAACTTCTCGAGCGCGTCGGCAGGCAGCGGATCCGCCCCGGGCAACTTCACCGTTTGCGGATCCATGTGCACGCCAAGCCTCAAGTACTCGTAGTGCAGGTGCGGCCCGGTGGCGAGCCCCGTCATTCCGACGTAGCCGATGACCTGCCCCTGCTCGACGCGCGAGCCGACCGCGAGACCGCGGGCGAATCGTGACAGGTGGCCATAGAGCGTCGAGATGTCGCCGCTGTGGGCGAGCATCACGGCATTGCCGTAGCCTCCTCGCGGGCCTTTGAAGGTCACGCGCCCGTCGCTCGCCGCGTGCACCGGGGTACCGATCGGGGCCGCATAATCGGTTCCCATGTGCCCGCGGATCAGATTCAAGATCGGATGCCAGCGATGCGGGTTGAATGCGGAGCTCACCCGCGTGAACTCCACCGGCGCGCGCAGGAACGCCTTGCGCATCGGTTTCCCGTCAGGCGAATAATAGCCGGCAGTCCCTGCGGCGTTCACGAAGCGAACCGCACGATACACCTTGCCGTTGTTCACGAACTCCGCGGCCAGGAGCTCCCCGTCCTTGAGGTACCTGCCGTCCTGATAGACCTGCTCGTAAACGGCGGTGAACCGATCGCCCTCGCGGATATCGAGCACGAAGTCGATGTCCCAGGCGAACACGTTGGCGATCTTGAGCGCGAGGGCATCGGAGATGGCCGCGGATTCGGCCGCCTGAAAGAGCGATGAGTCAATCGTGGTGGAGGCGGTCCGGATGTGGGTGTCCAGCGGATTCTCCGTGAGCGTCGCGGCAAACCCCGCCTCGGCTCGCACCACGCGAAGCGTCTGCGTGTCGCTCACCTTGCGCGAGAGCTCCTTGACCGAACCGTCGCGGTGGGTGAGCTTGATCGCATCCCCGGGCTTCAAGAAATCGAGGCTTTGCCGGATGCCGGGAAGCTGGCGAATCGCCGCAAGATCGGCTGGATCGAGCGCCATGCGCCGGAAGATCGCCTCGAGCGTATCGTTCCTGCCGACGATCACCTCGACCGCAACGCTGGCTTGTTGGGCCGCCAGGGGAGCGGAGGGAGCCGTCTGCGGCGGTGCAGCAGGCGCGGCCGGGGCGGCGCTTCGAGCGCTGGCGGGGTATAAGAGAGGTGCCGGGGGGCTCAAGTCCGGGTCCTGAGTATCACGAGCCGCATGCCAGATAACGAGTCCCGCGCTCGCCGCGGCGGCATACGGGGCAACTCGGGCCATCAAGGACTTGAAGCGGCGAGACCATGGCCCGCCTGCGAGACGCTCGCGATGCAAGATGAACCCCACCCCACGGACAAAGCGAAAGGCTAGCCCGCCGCACTGCGGGCGGTCAACCAGCCAGGGTGTGAGCGAGGGCCCAAGAATCGCTGGCTGTACTGTGGGCACGCCCGTAGAGTAGCGCCCGCAACGGCGCCGCAATGCGGCCCGCCGGGGCTGCCATGCCGCCCGCAGGGGGAGTTGGGCGGTTGACGAGGGAGGACTACCGGTTGAGGAACTTGGACGATCAGATAGCCGAGCTCAAGCGCGGAGCCGTGGATCTCATCCATGAAGAGGAGCTGCGCAGGAAGCTCCGGCGCGGCCGGCCGTTGCGTGTCAAGGCGGGGTTTGATCCGACGGCGCCCGACCTACACCTCGGGCACACGGTGCTGATCAATAAACTGCGTCAGTTCCAGCAGTTCGGGCATGACGTCATTTTCCTGATCGGGGACTTCACCGGCATGATCGGCGATCCCACCGGCAAGAACGCCACCCGCCCCCGCCTTAGCGCCGAGGAGATTGCCGCCAACGCACGCACCTATCAGGAGCAGATATTCAAGATCTTGGATCGCGAGCGGACGATCATCGACTTCAACTCGCGGTGGATGGGGACGATGACCGCCGCGGGCCTGGTCGAGCTCGCTGCAAAGCACACCGTCGCGCGCATGCTCGAGCGCGATGACTTCGCCAAGCGCTACAAGAGCGGTCAACCCATTGCGATCCACGAGTTTCTGTATCCGCTCGCGCAGGGCTACGACTCCGTCGCATTGCGGGCGGACGTCGAGCTCGGGGGCACCGACCAGAAGTTCAACCTCCTCGTCGGCCGCCAATTGCAGGAGGCGTATGGCCAGGAGCCCCAGGTGGTGCTGACCATGCCGCTCCTCGAGGGGCTCGACGGCGTGCAAAAGATGTCGAAGTCGACGGGAAACTACGTCGCGATTCAGGATCCACCGGACCTCATGTTCGGCAAGATCATGTCGATCTCGGACCCCCTCATGTGGCGCTACTTCGAGCTGTTGTCCTTCCGCCCGCTGGCGGAGCTTGCCGCATTGCAGCGCGAGGTCGACGAGGGTCGAAACCCGCGGGACGTGAAGCTCGATCTCGCCCGCGAGATCGTCGCCCGCTTCCACTCCGAGGCGGCGGCCGAGCATGCGCAGCGCGACTGGATGACACGCGTGTCGCAGGGCGCGGTGCCCGAGGACCTCGAGGAGCGGGTCATCGAGATCGGCGCACCGGCCGCGCGCCTCACGGGCATCTTGAAGGAGCTCGGGTTCGTCGCCTCGAGCTCGGAGGCGAGCCGCAAGATCGAGGAAGGCGCCGTGCGGGTGAATCAACAGAAGGTGACCAGCCATCGTCACGAGTTGCTTGCCGGAAACACCTACATCGTCGCCGTGGGCCGCCGCTCGCTCGCCAAGGTGAGGCTGGTAAAAGCCGCGTAAGTCGCGGTTCCGCCAAGAGTTCGTGCGGGACGGTTGACAGCCTCGAGCACGGGGCTATACTGCGCGCCCTTTCGAGTGAAAGGCGATTTCGAGATCCCTTTATGGATTGACGGGGTGATGATCTCCGCTATACTTGAAAGTCTTTCCCCGGACCCTTGTCGTCGCGGGACATTCTTTAAAAATTCGGACAGGTAATTTGTGTGGGGACTCGCGTCAATGCGCCTTTGTCGCAATTGATGAATGAGTTCCGAACGACCAGTTGTTCATAGGAACAGCAGCGAGTTCGGGATTTTCGATTGCTTCAGTGAAGTTATTAACTGAAGAGTTTGATCCTGGCTCAGATTGAACGCTGGCGGCGTGCCTAACACATGCAAGTCGAGCGGTAACAGGTGTAGCAATACATGCTGACGAGCGGCGAACGGGTGAGTAATGCTTTGGAATCTTCCCA